>JAYSQA010000104.1:0-10027 GCA_043721775.1 Rhodobacterales bacterium | reverse complement strand
GCACCGCCTGGAACCGCTTCGCCAACGACCCAAATACCGTAACCTCAATCACAACCAGAAGCTGGGCACAGGTCAATTGAACGGGCCGTTGGTATTAGGGTGACACCAGCAGCAGTCGCGGGCCGGGACCTGCGGCGCGCAACTCTCGTTCCACCAGTTGGGGACGGGGCAGGTGAGGGGCTATGACAAGAATGCGACCAGTAAAGTGCAACGCTTCAAGCGCCTCTACCATGGTCAGAGCATCGTGGTCGGCGGCAAACAGCGGCATGACAATGGTTGACGGGGCAATCTGGTGCAGCAGGGCGGCGGTCAGGGCGTCAAAGCGGCAATGCACGACGCCGTTCAGGGCAATGGGGCCGTCCGGGGCCAGCAGACCCGTGCATTCAAGTGCCAGAAAACCTTCTTCTGCCGCCTGGGGCAGATCGGCAAGTCTGGGATAGGGGTTGGATCGTGGGGGAACCATCAGAACCGAATCAATACTGCGCCTGTACACAGGTTCAACCTTGTGACAGGCAAATGCCACTGTGGCCCGGGTTTTGGATGCATTCGGTTGCGCATTATGGACCGCATGCAACAGGTGGGTGAGTGGGAGGGGACCGATGGATCACGATCTTGTGGCGGAATTTCTGGCCGGATTGCCGCTTCCGGCCCTGATGATCGGCGCGGATGAACGGGTCGTGGCGGCCAATGCAGCGGCAGAGACGCTGCTGGGGCCCAAGCTGGCCGGGCGACACCACGCTTTCGTGCTGCGCCAGCCCGAAGTTCTGGCCGCAATCTCTGCCGCCACCCACACCCGCCGCCGGGCAGAAGCGCGCCACGTCATCCCCGGCCCCAGCCACGAGGTCATTCACCGCGTCACCGCTGCCGCAGTAGGGCAGGGCGTGCTGTGCAGCTTTGAAGACCAGTCGGACCGCGAACAGATGGATGCCATGCGCCGCGATTTCGTGGCCAATGTCAGTCATGAACTGCGCACGCCGCTGACCTCGGTTCTGGGCTTCATCGAAACCCTGCGCGGCGCCGCGCGTGAGGACGCTGTCGCGCGCGAACGGTTTCTGGCGATAATGCAGACCGAGGCCGAACGCATGGTGCGGCTGGTGCGCGATCTGTTGCAACTGTCCAAGGTCGAAGCGCAAGAGCGTCAGCGCCCGACCGAACGCCACGACATCGCCCGGCTGGTGCTGTCGGCCATCCACACGTTGCGCCCCTTTGCCGAAGCCAACAGCGTAGCGCTGATCTTGTCCGGTCTGGACCAGCCGGTCGAGATTTTCGCCGACTCTGACCAGATCACCCAGGTCGCCACCAATCTGGTCGAGAATGCCATCAAATACGGGGGGCAGGGCAAAAACGTGTCGATCTCGCTGACGCGGGAAGACAGCCCGCGCGGCCCGAAAATCCGGCTTTCGGTGCGCGATCACGGCGAGGGGATTGACAGCTTCCACCTGCCGCGGCTGGCAGAGCGCTTTTACCGCGTCGATGGCCACCGGTCGCGCGAAAAGGGTGGCACCGGTCTGGGGCTGGCCATTGTCAAGCACATTGCCCACCGGCACCGGGGCCGGCTGTTGGTTGACAGCGTGGTGGGGCAGGGCTCGACCTTCTCGATTTTGCTGCCCGCCTGACCGAGGTTTCTTCCGGGGGCAAACCTGATGGCCCGCCTTTGCGACGCGGGGCTTGCCTTGTGGTCCGGTCTTGCGGGTTTGATTGGGCAAAAAACACAAGGTGCGGCGGTAGGGTCGGGAAAAACGGCGCGTCGTTTAACTTGAATTGGCGTCCGGCCTGTCATCTTTCTGTTACAACACTGTCGCATAATCTACGCACAACGGTCTTACGAGCGGGCCATGAAGAGCGTAGACCAAGACCGCGCTTACTCAGGACAGGAGATAAAGATGTCCCTCATGAACGTTTCCGCCAGGATTTCGGTGTCGGCACTGGCGATCCTCGCCGCTTCGGCTTTGACCGCGCAGGCGCGTGATCAGCTGCAAATTTCCGGCTCCTCGACCGTGCTGCCCTTCGCCACCATCGTGGCCGAAGCTTTCGGCGAGCAGGGCACCTTCAAGACCCCGGTTGTTGAAGGCGGCGGTTCGGGGGCTGGCCGTGCGGCGCTGTGCAAAGGTGTCGGCGAAGACACGATCGACGTGGCCAACTCGTCCTCCAAGATCAAGCAGTCCGACATTGACGCCTGCAAGGCCAATGGCGTGACCGACATCATGGAAATCCGTATCGGCTATGACGGCATCGTGTTTGCGTCCGACATCGGTGGCCCGGATTTTGCGCTGAAGGTTGCCGACGTCTATAACGCCATCGGCGGCCAGATCGTCAAAGACGGCAAACTGGTGGCCAACGCCAACAAGACCTGGGCTGACGCAACCGCTGGTCTGCCCGCGCAAGACATCCTTGCGCTGATCCCCGGTTCCAAGCACGGCACGCGCGAAGTCTTCACCCAGAAGGTGATTGACGCGGGCTGCAAGGCCTCCGGCGCTTATGACCTGTTCAAGGCCGCCTCGACCGGCGCGGACGACAAGGCCAAGGACGCCGATGCGATCAAATCTTGCGACACGCTGCGCACCGACGGCGTTGTGACCGAGATCGACGGCGACTATACCGAGACCCTGTCGCGTCTGGCCGCTGACAAGAACGCTGTCGGCGTGTTCGGTCTGTCGTTCTATGAGAACAACACCGACAAGCTGAAAGTCGCATCCGTCGAAGGCATCATCCCCGCGACCGCGACCATCGCCGATGGCACCTACCCGGTATCGCGTCCGCTGTTCATGTATGTGAAAAAGCAGCATATCGGCGTGGTTCCCGGCTTGCAGGAATACCTGGACTTCTTCGTGTCGGATGACATGGTTGGCCCGGAAGGCAAGCTGATCGAGTACGGTCTGGTGTCTGACCCGCAGTTGGCCCAGACCCAAGCCGACGTGAAGGCTGGCAAACTGATGGACCCGCTGAAGTAACTCAACACATCAGGCGCGCGGGGTCGTCCCGCGCGCCTTTCCCTTGCCTGGACGGTCGATCATGAGCCTTGGCCTTTTGTGCCTGATACTTCTTGCTCTGGCGGTTCTGGGCTATGTGCTGGGACAACGCCGGGCCATAGCCTCGGCCGACGGAGATATCCGCAAGCTTCATTCGCTTCCCAACTTTTACGGCAGCGTCACAGCGCTTAGCGTGATCGTGCCGACCGCAGCGCTGCTGGTGGTCTGGCTGTTTGCCGAGGGGTTCGTCATCCAGTCGAACGCCCTGTCCCATATATCGCCCGCCGATGTGCCCGCTGACAGCAGCGTGAACCTTGTGATGGCCGACGTGACGCGTCTGGCCGCTGGTCTTGCCACGCTGGCCGGGCAGGGCGCTGATGTGGCGGCGCTTGCCAAGGACCCGGTTGCGCTGAAGGCCGCCTTGGGGGGCGCTGGCGTGGCGATGGGCCATGACCCGAACCCCTCAATGATCGCCGCAGCGCAAGCCGTGCAATCGACCGCTTGGGCATCGCGGATGATGTTGACCGTGCTGTCACTGGCGCTTGGCGCTGCCGGGATGGTCTGGGGCCTGAGCCGGATCAACCCTGACTTCCGCGCCCGCAACCAGACCGAGCGCGTGACGATGGGCCTGCTGATTGCCGCCTCGCTGATCGCCGTGCTGACGACGGTGGGCATTGTTGTGTCGCTGTTTTCGGAAACCTGGCACTTTTTTCAGCTTTACCCAGCCTCAAAATTCTTCTTCTCGGCGACGTGGAACCCCAAATTCGGTGGCGGGTCAGACCTTGGCATCTGGCCGCTGGTCTGGGGCACGATGTATGTGTCGGCGATCTCGCTGGTTGTGGCGGTGCCGGTTGGCTTGTTTTCGGCGATTTATCTGGCGGAATACGCCTCACGCACGGTGCGCAGCGTGGTCAAGCCGCTGATCGAGATCCTGGCGGGCATTCCCACCATCGTTTACGGCCTGTTCGCGCTGATCACGGTTGGCCCCTTGCTGCGCGATTACATTGCCCAGCCGATGAACTGGGGCAATTCGGCCTCGTCGGTGATGACGGCGGGTCTGGTGATGGGGATCATGGTGATCCCGTTTGTATCGTCGCTGTCGGATGACATCATCAACGCGGTGCCGCAAAGTCTGCGCGACGGCTCGTTGGGCTTGGGGGCGACAAATTCGGAAACCATCCGGCAAGTTGTGATCCCCGCAGCCTTGCCCGGCATCGTGGGCGCCGTGCTGCTGGCGGCATCGCGTGCCATTGGTGAGACGATGATTGTGGTCTTGGGCGCTGGTGCCGCGGCGAAACTGTCGCTCAGCCCGTTTGAAGCCATGACGACGGTGACGGTGAAGATCGTCAGCCAGTTGACCGGCGACACTGAATTCAATTCCCCCGAAACGCTGGTGGCCTTTGCCCTTGGCCTGACGCTGTTCACCCTGACGCTGTGTCTGAACATCCTGGCCCTTGTCATCGTCCGCAAATACCGGGAGCAGTACGAATGACCGCTATCGACAACAGCGCAGCGCCTGCGCCGCGCACCGTCCATTCCCTTTTCGCCCCCGACAAACGCACAAATGCCCGCAACGCCGCCGAGAAACGCTTCCGCGCTTACGGCGTGGTGGCGATCACGCTGGCCTTGCTGGCGCTGTTGTGGCTGCTGATCTCGATCTTCTCGGCTGGTCTGCCCGCTTTCCGGCAGACCTTCATCCAGTTCCCCGTGATGCTGGATGCGACCACCCTGGACAAAGCCGGGCATGGCGACCCCAAGGAAATGGCCTCGGTGACCACCATTGGCTACGGCCGGGTGATTGCGGCGGCGCTGGTGGCCGAGGTCAAGGCCAAAGGCATCGACGTGGGCACCCTGACCGACAAAGAGATCGGCGAGATGATCTCGGAAGATTCGTCCGCCAACCTGCGCAACATGGTTCTAGCGAAGCCTGCGCTGCTTGGCACGACCGTGCAGTTTCAGGCGCTGGCCAATGGCCGGATTGACGGCTATTTCAAAGGCCGGGTCACGATGGAAACCGCTGCCCGCGACAAGAACACCTCACCGGCAAAGCTGGCACTGGCCGATAAGTTGCGTGTGGCGGGGGTGATGTCGATGCGATTCAATGCAGGCTTCCTGACGATGCCGGATGCGTCGGACAAACGGCCAGAGGCGGCGGGTCTGGGGGTGGCGATCATCGGGTCTTTGTACATGATGTTCGTTGTTCTGATGCTGGCGCTGCCGATTGGCGTGGCGGCTTCGGTCTATCTTGAAGAGTTCGCGCCGAAGAACCGCTGGACGGATCTGATCGAGGTGAACATTGCCAACCTTGCCGCCGTGCCGTCGATTGTTTACGGCATCCTGGGCTTGCAGGCCTTCATCAACCTCGGGGGCCTGCCGCGGTCTGCCCCCATCGTGGGCGGTCTGGTGCTGACGCTGATGACGCTGCCGCGCATCATCATCCCGACCCGGGCCGCGCTGAAAGCCGTTCCACCCTCGATCCGCGATGCGGCTTTGGGGGTCGGTGCATCCCGGCTGCAAACGGTGACGCACCACGTGCTGCCGCTGGCGATGCCGGGTGTGCTGACCGGCACGATCATCGGTCTGGCGCAGGCTTTGGGCGAAACCGCCCCCTTGCTGCTGATCGGCATGGTGGCTTTCGTCAAAGACTTTCCCGGCGCCCCGCCGTCTGGCCTGTTCGCCCCCGCTTCGGCCCTGCCGGTTCAGATTTACAACTGGACCCAGCGTGGCGATCCGGGCTTTGTGGAACGTGCATCAGGTGCCATCATTGTGCTTTTGGTGTTTCTGATCATCATGAACACCGCCGCCATCATCCTGCGCCGCAAATATGAACGCCGCTGGTAAAGGAGACACAATATGAAAGACCTTAGACTGGAGCGCGACGTGCAGACCTCCCTCAACAAGATCGAAGCCCGCAAGGTGCAGGTTTATTACGGCACCAACCATGCGCTGAAAGATGTTGATGTCGATATCCTTGACAAGACCGTGACCGCCTTCATCGGGCCATCGGGCTGCGGCAAATCCACCTTCCTGCGCTGCCTGAACCGGATGAACGACACCGTGGCTTCGGCCCGCGTCGAAGGGTCCATCACGCTGGAGGGCGAGAATATCTATGACGCCCGCGTCGATCCGGTGCAGTTGCGCGCCAAGATCGGCATGGTGTTCCAAAAGCCCAACCCCTTCCCGAAGTCGATCTATGACAATGTGGCGTATGGCCCCAAAATCCACGGCCTGACCCGCAACAAGGCCGAACTGGACGAGGTGGTGGAAGCCTGCCTGCGCAAAGCCGCCCTTTGGAACGAGGTCAAGGATCGCCTGCAATCACCCGGCACCGGGCTTTCGGGCGGCCAGCAACAGCGTCTGTGCATTGCGCGGGCCATCGCCACCTCTCCGGAAGTGCTGTTGATGGACGAACCCTGTTCAGCCCTTGACCCGATTGCCACGGCACAGGTCGAGGAATTGATTGACGAGTTGCGCAGCCAGTTTTCCGTGGTGATCGTCACCCACTCGATGCAGCAGGCGGCACGGGTCAGCCAGAGGACCGCCTTCTTCCACCTTGGCCATCTGGTGGAATATGGCGAGACGGGGACGATCTTCACCAACCCCAAGGACCCGCGCACCGAAAGCTATATCACAGGCCGGATCGGCTGAGGAGCATCAGATGAACGAACGCCATATCGCCTCGGCCTTCGACCGGGACCTTGAAGGGGTGCAAGCCCTTGTGCTGAAAATGGGCGGGCTGGTTGAAGCCGCCTTGTCTGATGCCGCCGCAGCGCTTGAGACGCGCGATGAAGCGCTGGCCGAACGGGTGCGCAGCGGTGACGCAGCAATTGATGCGCTGGAAGAACAGGTCAACGCCGAATGCGTGCGCCTGATAGCGTTGCGCGCCCCGGCGGCGTCAGATCTGCGCACCGTGATGACGGTGATGAAGATTGCCGCCTCGCTGGAACGCTGTGGCGATTATGCCAAGAACCTGGCCAAACGGTCGATGGTGCTGGCGCAGATGCATTCGATTGAAGGTGCTGCCGGGTCGATCCGCCGCATGTCGCGGCAGGTTGGGCTGATGCTGAAGGATGCGCTGGATGCCTTCATCGCACGCGACGTTGATCTGGCCGCATCGGTTCTGCAAAAGGACCGCGAGATTGACCAGATGTACACCGCCCTGTTCCGCGAATTCCTGACCCACATGATGGAAGACCCGCGCAACATCACGGCGTGTATGCATCTGCATTTCATCGCCAAGAACATCGAGCGGGTTGGCGACCATGCCACCACGGTTGCTGAACAGGTGATTTATCTAGCCACCGGGTCACTGCCGACTACCCCGCGCCCAAAGTCTGAATCCGTCATTGCCGGTGACTGCTGATGGCCCAGCCAATCGTCTTGCTGGTCGAGGACGAGCCTGCGCAGCGGGAGGTTCTGGCCTATAACCTGGAAGCCGAGGGCTTTGCGGTGCAGCGCGCCACCAATGGCGAAGAGGCGCTGGTGCTGGTGTCGGAAAATCCGCCCGATCTGATCTTGCTGGATTGGATGATGCCGTATGTGTCGGGGCTTGAGGTGTGTCGCCGCCTGAAGATGCGGGCTGAGACGCGAGGGATTCCGATCATCATGCTATCGGCCAGGTCCGAAGAGGTCGACAAGGTGCGGGGTCTGGAGACCGGGGCGGATGATTATGTGATCAAGCCCTATTCGGTGGTGGAGTTGATGGCCCGCCTGCGCGCTCACCTGCGCCGGACACGACCCGCAGCCCTTGGCATGACGCTGGAATGGGGCGACATCACGCTGGACCCCGAAACCCACCGTGTGCACCGCGCCGGCAACACGCTGAAACTGGGTCCGACCGAGTTCCGCCTGCTGGCGACCCTGCTGGAAAAACCCGGCCGCGTCTTTTCGCGCGAGCAGCTGCTGGACCGCGTTTGGGGCCGCGACATTTATGTCGACAGCCGCACCGTCGATGTGCATGTCGGACGGTTGCGAAAGGCGCTGTGCACCTTCGGCGGCGAAGATCCGCTACGCACGGTTCGCGGGGCGGGGTATGCATTGGGATGAAGTAGGGTGGGGTTTAACCCCACCCTACCCGGCGCGCCATGGGCAAGTTGCCCATCCTACCGGGCTTGCATGTGCGTTTCTGGGCCGTTGTCGTGACTTGGGCCGGCATCCGTAGGGTTTCACACCCTACGGACCTCCGGTGAGATATTTGGACAGGTTGAAATGGACGATCCTGCGTCAGACTTGGGTAGGATGGGCAATTTGCCCATGGTCCGGTCGCAGCACATGATAGTCCATCTATCATCCTCTCAGATAATTTGATCAAACTCTTCTGGCGTTTTTGGCTCGGTCTGGTAGGTTTCGCCTATTGACTGGAGATTCAAAATGACCGCTGCCGCGCAGATCGTCCCACAACCCCTGACCAATGCCAACCTTTGGGAGATGGACCGCCGCCATTCGCTGCATCCCTGGACCAACTTCGGGCCGTTTGAGAAGGACGGTGCGCTGGTCATCACGCGGGGGCAGGGCTGCAATCTGTGGGATGCCGAGGGGCGCAAGTATCTGGATGCGGTGGGGGGGCTTTGGTGCACCAACATCGGGTTGGGACGCCGCGAAATGGCGCAGGCCATCGCTGATCAGGCCGAGCGTCTGGCTTTTTCCAACACCTTCGTCGACATGACCAACGAACCCGCCGCGCGCCTTGCTGCCAAGATTGCCGAACTGGCGCCCGGCGACCTAAACCGGGTGCATTTCACCACTGGCGGCTCTACCGCCGTTGATACGGCGGTGCGGATGGTCAGCTATTATCACCATTCTCGCGGCAACCCGCAGAAGACCGATATCGTGGCGCGCGAACACAGCTATCACGGCTCCACCTACCTGAGCCAATCGGTTGGCAAGCGCCCCGGCGACCGGGTGGAGGAGTTCCGCTACAAGCAGGACGGCATCCACCACCTGTCGGTGCCCAACCCCTACCGCCGCCCCGCGCACCTGACCGAGGCGCAGTTCTGTGACAGCCTGATCACCGAATTCGAAGCCTTGATCGCCCGCATTGGCGCCGACCGCATCGGCGGCTTCATCGCCGAACCGATCCAGGCCTCGGGTGGTATCATCATTCCGCCGCAGGACTACCTTTTCCGCATGGCACAGGTCTGCCAGCGGCACGACATCCTGTTCATCGCCGATGAGGTGGTTACCGCCTTCGGCCGTCTTGGTCACTGGTTTGCCAGCCTGACCGAATTCGGCGTCCAGCCTGACATGATCACCTCTGCCAAGGGCCTGACCTCGGGCTATCAACCGCTTGGCGCCGTGATCTTCTCGGACCGCATCTGGGACGCCATGGCCCAAGGCGGCGCGCGCTGGTTCACCTCTGGCCTGACCTATTCCGGCCATCCAGTCGCTTGCGCCGCCGCCCTGAAGAACATCGAGATCATCGAACGTGAGGACCTGCTGGCCCATGCCACCAAGGTCGGCACCTATTTCGAGACGCGGATGGCGGAACTGGCCTCGCTGCCATTGGTCGGCTGCGTGCGCGGCCGCAAACTGATGCTTTGCGTGGAAAACGTCGCCAACAAAGATACCAAAGAGCTGCTGCCTGACGGTGTGAACGAAAGCAAACGCATTTCCAACGTCTGTGAAAGCCTTGGCCTGCTGGTGCGCCCGATCGGCCACCTGAACGTGATGTCGCCACCTTTGGTGATTACCGAAGCCGAGATTGATTTCATCGCCGAGACCCTGACCTCGGCAATTACCCAAGTGACGGATGATTTAGTGCGCGAGGGGGTCCGGCTTGGGTAGATGGCCTTTTGTTCGGGGCCGTCCGGTCCGGACCTGGGGCTGCGCCAGCGGTCTGGTATTTGGCCAAGTCATCTGACCCTGCGGCTGCGGCGCGGCAGGGCTCGTATTGCTGCCTGAAACCCTGGCGCGATGCATCACAAAGGAACTACTTGACGAACCCTTGTCGCTATAGACTAGGTGTTCAGTCCCGGCATTTGATGGATCGGGTTTAGGTTGAACCTTTCGGGTTCGATTGTCCATTGTTTGCAGATGAACTCGTAGGGCGTGAGGCCCTT
>JAYSQA010000103.1:0-11077 GCA_043721775.1 Rhodobacterales bacterium | reverse complement strand
CGATGGCCGCTCACAGACCCGGAAAAAGTCCATCGCGGGCTTCGAAACCGACCGGAGCCCCTCTCGGAGAGGGATTCGATGAATATCCCGGGGGTTAGACTCGGAAGCGGTCTATCTGAACTTTGCCGGAACCTGCAACGTTTCAAATTCCGGCGATGTGGACGGGTTGAATTACGGTTTCTTTGTATCAGGCACAGGCGGCGGCCATTTCACCAACACCGGCCACATATCAGGGGGTTTGCAGGCCCTGCATTTTGGCGATGGCAGCGACCAGGTCATCAAACTTGGCACGCTGTCAGGTGATGTGACGCTGGGGGTGGGCCCGGACATCTTTGACGGCAAGGGGGGCATGCAGGATGCCATTTATGGCGGCCTTGGCAGCGACGTGATCAGCGGCGGCACCCTTGGAGAGGTGATCGACGGCGGCGCAAACGAGGATTACCTGCGCGGCTATGGCGGTGATGATTTTCTGTTTGGCGGCGACGGGAACGATTCCCTATTGGGTGGCGTGGGCGACGATACGGTCTATGGGGCTGCGGGCACTGACACGCTGAACGGCGGCGTCGGGGATGATTATGTCTATGGCGGCACCGGCGCCGACGTCTTCATCTTTGCGCGCGGAAATGGCGTCGATACGGTGCAGAATTTCGCCCACACCACAGACCAGATCGACCTGCGCGCCTTCGACATTGCCAATCTGGCCGCCCTGACAAGCCATGCCTTGGACAGTGCTGCCGGTCTGGTGCTGGACCTGTCCGCTTATGGCGGCGGTTCGATCACGCTGAACGGGTTCACGCTGGCGCACTTGTCGGCGCAAGATGTCTTGCTTTAGGGGCCGAGGCGCGGCTAAGACGCCATCATGCGCCCGGCAATTCTGCAATCTTGTCTGCCCGTTCTGCCATGGATGGTGCCTGCCCTTTGGCGGCTTCCCGGTCTTCAGCCGCTTCAACCGGACGCCTGGCTTGAGGTGGACGACGCCTTTGCAGCCCAACTGGCCGAAAAGGCCCGGCTGATCACCGAACGCCCCAAGGATGTGCATGGCCTGACCCCAATGGCGCGTCCGGCGGCGGATGAGTTGTTCGGCCATGTGCTGGCGCATCTGTCGCGCAAAGCGGGGTATCGGGTTGCGCCTGGCGATGTGACGCGGCCGGATGGGGTTGTGGTGGCAGTGAACAGGGATGCTCCATTGTTGACGCTTGCCCATCTGGTGCAAGAGGATTTTTGTCTGCTGCAAAAGCAGGGTGACGAACATGTATTGACGGCGGGGCTGTTGGCCTTTCCGGGCAGCTGGACGCTGGCCGAAAAGATCGGGCGACCGCTGACCGCGATCCACGCACCTGTCCGGCCCTATGACGACCAGATGGCCCGCCGCGTGCAGCGGCTGTTCGACATGATCCGTCCTGAACGGCCCTTGTTCCGCATGAATGCCCTGCTTTATGCCGATCCTGCGCTGTATCAGCCCAAATCCGAACATGACCATCGCCCCCGCATGGGCGACCGCCGGTTCCTGCGGGTGGAAAAGCAAAGTCTGATGCGGTTGCCAAAGACCGGGGTGGTGGTATTCGGGATCCACACCTGGCAGGTGCTTGCGGCAAGCTTGACGGCCACGGACCATGCGGCACTGGTAGCAGGCGGACACTGAACCGGGTCGCACGGCAGCCCGCCATGACGCGGAGTCACGGGGGGCTTGGAGCCCCCCTTAAGCTTGGTCCGGGGGACTTCAAGCCTTGGATTTAGCTTGGAAGGGCCGAGTCATACCCCGCAGAAAGCCTGGTCCGGGGGACTTCAAACCCCCACGATATTCAGAACGGCGTTGCCGAGCGGCGCCTGCGCCATCCGGACCACGGAACCCGCCATGGTCGCAAGGCTGTGGCCAAGAGAGGTCTGGGAGAAGGCGAACAGGGTGCCCACCACCGACACCAGACGCGCAGACAGGTGCAGATCCTCGCCATTGACGATCGCATAGGCCATCACGGCGGCACCCATCGGCGGGTAGACCATGACCAGTGCCGCATTCAGGCAATGCGTGGTCAGGCGCAGCGGTGTGGAATAGACCTTACGCGGCGCGGGTGCGGCACGGGTGAAACTTTGGCGCAGGCGGCCTTGCATTTCCTCGCGCGGGTGGCCGCGCCCTTGCAGGCTGCGCCGCCGCGCCACAAGAATACGGCGCTGCTGGGCCGGCGTTGCCGTCACGGTGTCCAGCGGCGAGGTCTTGAACAGATCGGTACGCGTGACATGGTCAAGGATGCTGTCAACCGGCGGCAAGGCGGCGGACGCCTGCGGCAGCATGTCGACGAATTCATCTGACACCGCAGCATCCACCCGGCCGTCAACCTCGCGCCAAAGGATGGCATTCGGCGGGTTGCGCCGCTGAATGCGCTCCACCAGGCGCGAGCACATGGCCTGATGGTTCACCAGTTCCTCCGAAGCCGGGCCCGGATGGGGGTGCAGGGGGCCAACCGCAATCGTCATGCAAGCTTCTTGCCCGGCCCGGCCATATTGGGCGCGTGACAGCAGAATGCGCGTCTCGGCGGTGTCAAAGCACACGACATCGTCACAGTCCCACTCGACCTTCAACTGGTCGCCGCGCAGCCGACTGAGCACTGTTTCCAGTTCGACCACCGTTCTGGCGAAGTCGACAGCCTGTTCGTTTGAATACAACAGCTGGGCAATCGTACTGCGCATGGGCAAGGTCATGATGTTTCTCCGGTCTTCACGTTTGCAAGTCTGCGCTGTGATTGTGATCGGAAAGGGAAACAAATTAGGTCATTAAAAGATTGTTAACCAATTATACGGACGAGTTTTGCCACAAAGGCGGGGGGCACGGGATCCGCATCAGTCCCGGTCGACCAGATCGCCACCAGCAAGATGAAATAGCGCGGCCAGCGCCAGCCCGACCGGCAAAGCCAGAAACACGGCACTTCGCGCGATGATCTGAGACAAGCTGCGCGTGAAAAGTGATCCGGGGCGGTTTTCAGGCGCAGCTTTCGTGGGCGGATCAATAACGTGCAGCCTTGCGGGCTTTGATCGGGCAGGTACAGGCTCTGGCAGGTTTTGCAAGACGGCGCGGATTGCGGTCAGGACAGGGTCCGCATCGCTGCTGGCCAACGCCGGGGTAGGGCGTGGCAAAATTGTGGCGGTGCTGCTGGCGAGATCGCTGGTTTTCAGGCTGCGAATCAGGTCAGGGCAGGCGACGAAGCGGGGTGTGGCTTTGAATGTGGAGTCGGCGGCGCATCCGGCGGCGAATCCGGCGGTAGGATCAAGGACCTGCCGCGCTTCGGCCATGCAGCTGGCAAGGGCTGCCACCGCAGCACCGACCGTGTGCCGCGATCGAAGACAGCGCCCGGCCCGTCCCAGCCGCGACAGGTTCACCGCAAAACGCCCCTCGGTGATTGGCTGGGCCAGAACCGACAGACGATGGCTGCCAAGATCAAGATGCGGCATCACTCAGCGCCGCGCCACCTTGTGCCCCATGCGGCAGTACGCCCACAGATCAAAGCGCCGATGCAGGCGACCATCAACCCAGATCGGCGGGCGATCCGGTGGATGTGGCTTCAAAGGCGGCTTCAGGCCGGACATCGACAGCTTTCAAAAAGGGACAGATCCGGGTTAATTCTTCAATCGTCGAATTGGCATGGCGTCGCTACGGCAGGACTGCGGAATCCGGTGCGGCATTGGCCCGGTTGACAGATTTGCAGAGCGCCCGTTAGCGTCAGGTCCGCGAACAAGCCAAGAAATGGGTGCGACAGGCGGGAAGGCCTTGACCTTGTGCCATGGGTTCTGGGCTTGGTGCTGAAGCGCGGCCCGATCTTGAAGTGCGCCCTGACCTTGAGGTGCTTCCTGACCCTGAGGTGCGCTCTGACTTTGGCAGGTGCCCTTGCCTTGGCAGGCGGCTTGTCCGGCCTCGCAGTGGGCCAGACCGCAGCGCCTCGCATGGTCAGCGATGCCGAGGCGCCGGTTTGGGTCGCTGTCGGCCGGTTGAATGTGGCGGGCAACCGGTCCTGCACGGCAACGCTGATTTCCGACCACGAGGCGATTACCGCCGCTCATTGCCTGTTTCACTGCGTCACCCATCACCGCGCCGATCCCAAGGACATCCGCTTGGCGCTGGGCCGGCGGCACGACAGTTATGTGGCGGTCCGGGGTGTGCTGGATGCGGCAATCCTGCCCGGTTATGTGGCGACCGGCTTGACGGCCGATCTGCCGATGATTGCGCAGGATATTGCGCTGCTGGTACCGGATCAACCTTTCACGCCTGCCGAGGCGCACCCGTTGCCCGTTGCCGTTGCCGTTGCCGATGGCCGACTGGTTCGCCGGTGGTCTGGTGAATATCGTGGGCTATGGCCGCGACTGGCCCTACATGGCGGCAATCCGCGCCGGTTGCGCCTTCCATACCATCCCGGATGGGGCGGCCTTGGCAGACTGCGCCGTGGTGCCGGGGCTTTAGGGAACGCCTGTGACTTTGGCGGGTGCGGCGGATCAACCGCCGCCTCTGGTGGCGGTTGTGTCGGCGTCTGAAGGGAAAGGGTCAATCCGGTCCGGTCGTTGGTTGTCTTTGTGGCTCCGCATCTGGCCGAACTGCGGGCCCTGATCGCGAAATGAATCATGCCCACAAATGAAAAGGGGCGCCCAAAGGCGCCCCCCTCGCAGTCTGCTGATCAGATCAGCAAGAGTAGTACATCTGGTATTCAATCGGGTGCGGCGTATGTTCGAAGGCGTAAACCTCTTCCCACTTCAGACCCATATATGCCTCCAGCGACTCGCGGCTGAAGACGCCGCCAACCAGCAGGAAGTCCATGTCTTTTTCCAGCTCTTGCAGCGCTTCACGCAAGGAACCGCACACCGTCGGGATCGACGCCAGTTCTTCCGGCGGCAGGTCGTACAGGTCCTTGTCCGAAGCCGGACCCGGATCAATCTTGTTGCGGATGCCGTCAAGGCCAGCCATCAGCAGGGCTGCAAAGCACAGATAGGGGTTGGCTGCCGGATCGGGAAAACGCGCCTCAACCCGCTTGGCTTTGGGCGATTCGGTCCACGGAATACGAACGCAACCAGACCGGTTGCGGGCCGAGAACGCACGCAGAACCGGGGCTTCAAAGCCGGGGATCAGGCGCTTGTAGCTGTTGGTCGCCGGGTTGGTGATGGCGTTCAACGCTTTGGCATGGATCAGGATGCCGCCGATGAACCACAGGGCTTCCTGGCTGAGGTCAGCGTATTTGTCGCCGGAAAACAGCGGCTTGCCGTCCTTCCAGATCGACATGTTGACGTGCATCCCACTGCCGTTGTCACCCTTCATGGGTTTCGGCATGAAGGTCACGGTCTTGCCGTAAGCGGCAGCCACGTTGTGGATGACGTATTTGTACTTCTGCATGTTGTCGGCTTGTTCAACCAGACCGCCGAAGATCATGCCAAGTTCGTGCTGTGCGGTGGCAACCTCGTGGTGGTGTTTGTCCACACGAATGCCCATGCGCTTCATGGTCGACAGCATTTCAGACCGCAGGTCTTGTGCGGCGTCAATCGGGTTCACCGGGAAATAGCCACCCTTGAAACCGGCCCGGTGCGCCAGGTTGCCGCCCTCAAACGCCGCATCGGTGTTCCAGGCCGCATCTTCCGAGTCGATCTGGTAAGACACCTTGTTCGGGCTGACCTGATAGCGCACGTCATCGAAAATGAAGAATTCAGCTTCCGGCCCGAAATAGGCAATGTCGCCAATGCCCGAGGATTTCAGGTAAGCTTCCGCTTTGATCGCGATCTGGCGCGGGCAACGGTCGTAAGCCTCGCCGGTGTCCGGCTCCACCACGTTGCAATGCACGCAAAGGGTCTTTTCGGCGTAGAACGGGTCCATGTAGACCGAGGCTGCGTCGGGCATCAGCTTCATGTCGGACTGGTCGATCGACTTCCAGCCCGCGATGGAGGAGCCGTCAAACATGAAGCCTTCCTCGAAGAAGTCTTCGTCCACAAGATCAGCCACCAGTGTGACGTGCTGAAGCTTGCCTTTGGGGTCGGTAAAGCGGATGTCGACGTACTCGACGTCTTCGTCCTTGATCAGTTTCAGAGCTTTTGCAACTGCGCTCATCATGCTGCCTTTCGGGGTTGAGGTTTAGGATGTTTCAGATGCCGGGCCCTTGCAAAGCCCGGAAATTCAAACAGGTTCAGATGGCGTCGTCGCCTGACTCGCCGGTACGGATGCGGATCGCCTGTTCAACGGTCGAGACAAAAATCTTGCCATCGCCGATCTTGTCAGTACGCGCCGCCGAGATGATCGCAGCAATCGCCGCATCGACCATGTCATCCGAGAGGATCACTTCAATCTTCACCTTGGGCAGGAAATCCACGACATATTCCGCGCCGCGATAAAGTTCTGTATGTCCTTTTTGCCGGCCGAAACCTTTTACTTCGGTCACCGACAGACCCTGTATGCCAGCCTCTTGCAGCGCCTCTTTGACTTCATCAAGTTTGAAGGGCTTGATGATGGCCTCAATCTTCTTCATGCGACTCCCCCCGGGGCGTTTTTCGTCTCTTGCTCTCTGACCACTTCCCTAACGCTGGGACAATTGACAAGGCGCGGGCTGCCGGGGTGAGGCGCGGGAATCTGCCGGGTGCGTCTAAATAATGGGCGGTACTGCGTAAAAAGTAGCCTGTTTGCAAACAAGGAAGTGCGAAAAATGACCGAACTGCTGACCGCCGCCCAAATGCGCGCCATCGAGGCCGCAGCCATCGCCTCAGGCGAGGTGACCGGCCTTGACCTGATGGAACGTGCCGGGCGCGGCGTGATGGAGGCGGTGTTTGCCGAATGGCCGGAGTTGCGGGCAGGACCGTTCCGAGCGGTGGTTCTGTGCGGTCCGGGCAACAACGGCGGCGACGGTTTCGTCGTGGCGCGGTTGCTGAAGGAATGGGGCTGGGAGGTGCGGGTGTTCCTGTATGGGACGCCCGAGGGGATGCCGCCGGACGCACGGGTGAATTATGAGCGGTGGGTGGGGATGGGGGAGGTAAGCGGTACAATGCCGTACGGCGATTTTGACGTTATTGTCGATGCCCTGTTTGGAATAGGTCTGAGCCGTCCCATTGCTGATGATCTCGTGGCGGCGGTCGATGGCTTGGTCGAGCGAACGCTGCTTGCGGGCCCCAACTCGAAGACCAAGATTGTGGCGGTCGAAATCGTGTCGGGCTTTTGCGCGGACAGCGGGCGACGACTTGGCAAAGCAGCACCATGTTTTGCGCATCTGACAGTTACATTTCACCGGGCGAAACTGGGCCATTACTTAAGCGACTTTATCGACGCACCTTGGGCATTGCGCTGTGTTGATATTGGGCTCGGCGACACCGAAGAAGCGGTGGAACTGACAGGGATGCCCGGCTGGCGGTTGGCGAAACATTGGGGCCACAAGTTTGGTTACGGGCACGCCCTGATCCTGTCCGGCCCCCCCGGCCATGGCGGCGCGGCCCGGATGACGTCCCGAGGTGCCCTGAGGATCGGCGCGGGCCTCGTGACACTCGCCTGCCCTCCCGAGGCGCTTGCCGAGAATGCCTGGCGGCTGGATGCCATCATGCTGAAAACCGTGGCGGATGGGGCAGGGCTGGCGGATATTCTGAAGGATACCCGCATCAACGCCCTATGCCTCGGGCCGGGGTTGGGGTTGGACGGGCGGGCGGCTGACCTTGTCCGCGTGGCACTTTCCGGGCAAGTCGGGGTGAAACCCCGACCTACAGTGCTGGACGCCGATGCGCTGACCTTGATCTCCAGGGATGCGACACTGTTCGAAAGCCTGCATTCCTCTTGCATCCTTACCCCTCACGGCGGCGAATTCGCCCGGCTGTTCCCTGACATCGCGGCCAAACTGGACGCCCCCGCCACCTGCGGCCCCGCCTATTCCAAAGTTGACGCCACCCGCGAGGCCGCCGCCCGCGCTGGCTGCGTTGTCCTGTTCAAAGGCCCCGACACCGTCATAGCCTCGCCCGATGGCACCTGCGCCATCAACTCCGCGGCCTACGACCGCGCGGCCCCCTGGCTGGCCACGGCAGGGTCAGGCGACGTGCTGGCGGGCTTCATTGCAGGCCTTCTTGCCCGCGGCTTTGCGCCCCAGCAGGCGGCTGAAACCGGAGCATGGCTGCACGTCGAGGCAGCGTGCAGCTTCGGACCCGGCCTTATCGCCGAGGATCTGCCCGACCAATTGCCCAAAGTCTTGCGCCATATGGGTCTTTAGCACCAAATGAGCATTCACACAGGCTGATGCCAGCTTGGCCCCCAAGGCCCTCCTCTTGCCATCCGTAACTCTCATCGGTCCTGTCGCGACCTGCGCCGCACAAAAGGCAAGCCAGATAAATCCCGGAACCGACCACGCCCCCTGCCGCCGCCCCCTTCATTCAGGCACAAATATCTCACGCAAAAGCGGGGGTGTGAAACCCCCCGCTTTTGCGGCGCGGGTGGGGGGATGTGAAACTCTCGCGTCTTCAGAGCGGGTGCGGCGGGGTTAAACCCTTACCTTTACGGCGAGTGTTCGGCGGTGCGAAGCCCTTGCATCCATGACCAGGAGGGAGTGAAACCCTTGCTTCGGCGCCGAGGGTGCGGCGGGATATAGCCCGCGCTTGTGCAACTTGGCTCTGACCTGCGAAACCTTGCGGATATCACCACTGCGGGATATCATCCCCAAGGTGTCTCAGTACTGCGGGATGGTGGGGGCCGGGCTTGCGGCCGTTTCAGGCGGAAACCGGTGTTTCATCGCAGGCCAGCAGTAAGCCGCCAGCATAAATCATCGTGGGTTCGGCGAAGGTCAGCTTGAACAGCCGCGCCTCGCCCAGGGTTTCGGCCTTGAGGGTGCAGCCGTTTGCCAGACGGCTTGCAGGAACCAGGGTCTGGTCGAGGCCGGGCAGGGCCGTGGACCGGCCGCCGCGCAAGACAATCGGCTGGGCGGCGGCAAGGGTGATTTCGTCTCGCGGCATGTCGATGCCAGGGGTGTCAGGGGCTATCCGGACCACGCGGGCGTTTTGAACCACCGTAATCTCAATCCCGGTCAGGCGGCTGGCACCGCTTCGCGACACGATGCGGTCGCCGATCGACAGATATTCCACCGGAAAGGCCCCCTCCAGCGTCAGCACCAAAGTGCTCGCCAGCATCCCCTCTATCGTGGCCTTTGCGCCAGTACGCCGCGCGGCGGCACCGGTTGCGCAAGCCCTGGTCTCTGCCAAACGGATCATTTCCATCACGCGATCTCCTGCACCCGGGGCCATGCACCTGCGGCCATCGGCCTTTGCTGCGCCAGTTTTGAAGACAAATATGGCAAGATTCGGTTAACGCTGTGCTGGACCCGCGACAAAAGCGCTTGAACGCCCATAAACCCGGCCGCCCGCCCTTGCGCATATTTTCCCCTCGCATCCCGGTGCTACCTTTGTTAGAAGGGCGCGGATTTTGCCGGGAACGCGCCGTGGCCCCTTCAGGGAAACGGTTCTGACCTGGCTGAATGCGGGTGTGGCGAAACTGGCAGACGCACCAGATTTAGGTTCTGGCGCCGCGAGGCGTGGGGGTTCAAGTCCCTTCACCCGCACCAGATAGGGATGAGCCCCGAAAAGGGATGAGAAGGACAAAAGAATGACGGTCACCGAGACCCTGAAAGACGGCCTGAAGCGCGGTTACACCATCACGGTGACGGCTGCTGAACTTGACGCCAAAGTGCACGAAGAGCTGGTCAAAGCGCAGCCCGACGTTGAAATCAAGGGCTTCCGCAAGGGCAAGGTCCCGCTCGCGATCCTGAAAAAGCAGTTCGGTCAGCGCATTATGGGCGATGCGATGCAGGAAGCCATTGACGGCGCGTTGAAGAACCACTTCGAAGCGACGGGCGACCGTCCGGCCTTGCAGCCTGATGTCAAGATGGTTGGCGGCGACGCCTGGAAAGAAGGTCAGGATGTCGTGGTCGAAGTGGCCTACGAGGCCCTGCCGCCGATTCCCGAGGTTGACGCCTCGGCCCTGACGCTGGACCGCTTGTCGGTCAAGGCGGATGCGGCATCTGTCGATGAAGCCTTGGCCAATCTGGCGTCTTCGGCGCAGTCGTTTGACGACCGTGACGCGGGTGCCAAGGCCGAAGACGGCGATCAGGTGACGATCGACTTCAAGGGCACGGTTGATGGCGCGGCCTTCGACGGCGGCGCGGGTGAGGATTATCCGCTGGTTCTGGGCTCAAACTCGTTCATTCCGGGGTTTGAGGCGCAACTTGTCGGTGCTGCGGCGGGCGACGAAGTGACCGTCACCGTGACCTTCCCGGCAGAATATGGCGCGGCGCATCTGGCTGGCAAAGAAGCCGTCTTTGCTTGCACCATCAAAGCCGTCAAAAAGCCGGTTCCGGCCGAACTGAACGACGAACTGGCGAAGAAATACGGCGCCGAGGATATGGACGCCCTGAAGGGTCAGATCGCCGACCGTCTGGAAGCCGAATACAAGGGCGCTGCCCGCGCCGTGATGAAACGCTCGCTCCTGGATCAACTGGATGCGTTGGTCAAGTTTGATCTGCCGGCCTCGTTGGTCGAAGCGGAAGCTGGCCAGATCGCGCACCAGCTGTGGCATGAAGAAAACCCGCAGGATCATGGCCATAACCATGCCGCCATCGAGACGACCGAAGAACATAAAGTGCTGGCCGAGCGTCGCGTGCGTCTGGGCCTGCTGTTGGCCGAGGTTGGCCGCAAGGCCGAGGTTACTGTGACCGATCAGGAAATGACGCAAGCGGTGCTGAATGCCGCCCGTCAGTACCCCGGCCAGGAACGCGCCTACTTCGAGTTCGTCCAGAAAAATCAGCAAGTGCAGCAACAACTGCGCGCGCCGATCTTTGAAGACAAGGTTGTCGATCACATCGTGGCGGCTGCCAAGGTCACCGACAAGGAAGTTTCCAAGGACGATCTGCAAAAGCTGGTCGAAGCTTTGGACGAGATGTAAGGCTCGACCCTTCGGCGAAAACTCAAGGGGCTGCGACAGATCGTCGCGGCCCCTTTTTCGTTCTTGCCATTGGAACCGGGCGAGGTCTGATTGGTCTTGAGGTCAATGCCTCGATTGCCTCATCAACATGACTGGACGACGACCCTGCATCCTGCGGGG
>JAYSQA010000102.1:0-2262 GCA_043721775.1 Rhodobacterales bacterium | reverse complement strand
TGTATCTTTGGTCTGGGTCATGGGTTTCACGCTTGCTGGAAGGTCGCGGGGGCTGGGTGATAAATCGCCCAGCCCCCGCTTTTGGTTCAGTCCAGAATGGTCACCGTCCCGGTGTTGCCATCCACGCGCAACCGCATGCCGGTTTTTATGCGGGCACTGGCGGTGCCGGTGCCGGTCACGGCAGGCAAACCGTATTCGCGGCAGACAATGGCCGCATGGCTCATCATGCCGCCAATATCGGTCACAGCTGCAGCAATCTTGCCAAAGACCGGGGCCCAGCTTGGTGCCGTCACCGGCGTCACCAGAATCTCGCCCTTTTGCAACTCGTTCAGTTGGTCGGGGCTGCGCAAGACCCGCGCAATGCCTTCAACCACGCCTTGGCTTGCGGCCATGCCTTTCAGCGCGCCGGTATCGGTTTCGGCCCCGACCCACCGCTGAATGGCATCCGACGTGATGCCCCAAAGCATGATGGTGAAGGGTTCCGAGATCACCTCGGGCGGTTCGTTCAGTGCAGGCAGCGGCGGTTCACTGCCCAATGCGGTCACCAATGCACGGCGGCGCGCCACTTCGGCGGGCCAGATGGCAGACCCGACATTCGGCGTCCCGATGGCCCACGAAGCACCATAATCCCACAGCACATCCCGCACTTCGTTGCGGTTCAGGTAGAACATGCCGTCTTCGTCCGGCCAGAAACCCGCCTTGGACAGCAGTTTCGACAGTTCACGTGCCTTGCGCCAGAACACGCCCAACGCCCAATGTTCGATGTAGAAGTTGTGGTCTTCGACATAGGGGAACACGGTGCGCGCCAGACCCAGCTTGCCGTCGAACACCGCCTGCGCGTCTTCGTCCATCATCTCGCGGTATTCGGCGGTGATGCGGTCGCGCTCGGCCAGAAGGCGGGCGGTCGGGCGTTCAATCGCCTCACCCGCCTTGGCACGGGGGATATAGTCGCGCAGATAGCCCAGCGGAATATCCAGATGGTCGATCCAGTACTTGTCGGTCGAATAGAAGCCGTTGCCGCTGGTAAAGTTGAACCACGGATCCTGCGCCGCCTCCCACGCTGCGAGCCATTGCGCCCCGCCCGGCAAAGCGCCAACAGCAGCCAGTGCCTCATCCACCGATCCGGTCAGCAGCGCGTCGTCAACGCCCAGCTCCACCGCCAGCCGCGACAGTTTCTTGATTTCGTCATCGGGGCGGAACAATTCGCTGTCCACGCCCTGCACCATCTTGGCGATGGCCTGATCGGGAATCGTCGGAAACTCGCCTTTGACGAAGCCGAAGAAGTCCAGATAGGCGGCATAGCCAAGGTTCAGGAATTCGAAATGGTACTGCCAGGTCTTGTACGACAGCTCGATCAGCTTGTCGTACGCCTCAAAAATCGCGTTGGTGTTGTCCAGACCGCGACCCTCTTTGACCCAGTCCAGCGGCACCACATCGGGCAGTTCGGTAAAGCTGATCGCGTTCATCTGCGCGATCATGTCCGCGACCTTGATCTTCCAGTTGGCCAGAAGGTCATTCCAGTTTCCGAAGTAATGCCCTGCGCGTTCCATGAAGTGCGGAACGCGAGCCCCGATATCCTCGGGGGCTACAGCCACCGGGCTGAAATAGACGAAGCCGTTCAGGATGCGGTAGTCGATGCCATTGGCGGGCGGCACCAGCAGATGGCGGCTGTTGTATTGGCCCAGACATTTGATGGCGAAATCCAGAAAGATCACATCAAACGGGCGCAGCGGCGTCGGCCAGTGCTGGCTGTTGCAGAACCAGAATTTCGCATCATCCTCGGCCCGGCGGGCGGGTTGAAACTTGGTGTAGTAGGGGTAAAGGCTCTGCCAATCCTCGGCCCCCTTTGGCGCTTTCACGTCGAAAGCGCTGGGAAACAGCGATGTTTTCGCGTCCATGTGTCGGTTCCTCCCTTGGAATTTATTGGCCTGTGTCGGTCAGCGCTTCACAGGCATCGCAGTGGTCAGCGTGCCCACAATCCCTGCCATACCGGTGGCATAGGTCTTGGGGGAGTCAGTCTTTTTCTTCTGGCTCCAGATCGTTTCAGGTCGGCTTTGCAGGGCCAGCAGGTTTTCACCTTCGGGCAAGTCGGCATCAATTGCCCATTCCACATCTTGCGGGCATTTGTTCTGCTTTTCCAGCCGCTTGGCAAGACGCGCCACGGCCAGAATCTCGGAATCGGTCAGGCATTGCACGCGACGGCGGCTTTCCTCCACCTCGCGCTCAACCGCCTCTCCCAGAACGGCATCGCCCACCAGTTCG
>JAYSQA010000101.1:0-4252 GCA_043721775.1 Rhodobacterales bacterium | reverse complement strand
GGGGCTGCCGCCCCCCCAAACCCCCCTGCCTCAAGGGGAGCACGCTCCCCTTGAGAAACCCAGTGGATATTTTTGAACAAATGAAACGGGGGCGCGGCGCAGCGCCCCCTTTGCTTTGGAGGCATGTGATGCGGCGGATGATCGGGCCTTTGCTGTTTGGGGTGATCGGGGTGGCGATTCTGCTATCGCTTGGCGTCTGGCAGTTGCAGCGGTTGAAGTGGAAAGAGGCCAAGCTGGCGGCGATTGAGGCGATGCTGGTGGATGCGCCGGTGGATTTGCCAAGCGCGGTGACGATGGCGGCGGATCGGTATCGCGAGGTCAAGGTGACTGGGGCTTACAGCGGCGAGGCAGTGTTCAAGCTGGACAGTCTGGCGGATCAGGGGCCGGGCAAGCGGGTGATTGCGGTGTTTGTCACGAGCGGCGGGCGGCGGGTGCTGGTGGACCGGGGTATCTGGCTGGACGGGACGGCGGCGGCGCCCGACGCGCCGCACAGCGCGAAGGTGGTAGGCAATCTGGATTGGCCGCAGGAAGCAGACAGTTATACTCCGCCGCCTGACCGCAAGACGGGACTGTGGTTTGCCCGCGATGTTCCGGCGATGGCCAAGGCGCTGAATGCCGAGCCGGTGCTTATTGTCGCCCGTGCGGCAACCGGTGACGGGATTGTGCCGGTGCCCGTGGATACTTCGTCTATCCCCAATGACCACGGGCAATATGCCATGACATGGTTTTCCTTGGCCCTTGTCTGGTTGGTGATGACAGTCTTTCTGTTGTGGCGTATCAGGCAGCAAAGTTCGAAGGCGGCATGATGCACTATATCTCGACCCGGGGGGCGGCCCCGGCTTTGACATTCGGCGAAGCGATGATGACCGGGCTGGCGCGCGACGGCGGGCTTTATGTGCCTGAGGTTGTGCCGCAGTTGACGGCTGCGCAGTTTGCAGGCTTGGCGGGCAAGCCTTATGAGGAGATTGCCTTTGCGGCGATGAAGCCGTTCATGGGTGATACGTTTGGCGATGATGAGTTCCGGGGGCTGATTGCCAAGGCCTATGCGGGCTTTGGCCATCCGGCGCGGGCGCCGTTGAAGCAACTGGCGCCGAACCATTTCCTGCTGGAATTGTTCCATGGGCCGACGCTGGCCTTCAAGGACTTTGCCATGCAACTGATTGGCCAGATGATGCAGGCGGCTTTGGCGAAGTCGGGCGAACGGATCACGATTGTGGGTGCTACCTCGGGTGATACAGGGTCGGCGGCGATCGAGGCATTCCGGGGCCTGGAGAATGTGGATGTGTTTATCCTGTTCCCGCATGGGCGCGTCAGTGAGGTGCAGCGGCGGCAGATGACGACTCCGGTGGAGGCGAATGTCCATGCGCTGGCGATGGACGGCGACTTTGATGACTGTCAGGCGCGGGTCAAGGACATGTTCAATGACTTCGCCTTCCGTGATGGCGTGCGGTTGGCCGGAGTGAACTCCATCAACTGGGCGCGGGTGCTGGCGCAGGTGGTTTACTTTGTGTCGTCTGCGCTGAGTTTGGGCGCGCCGGAGCGGGCGGTGAGCTTTACGGTGCCAACGGGGAACTTTGGCGATATCTTCGCGGGCTATATTGCGCGCAGCATGGGGTTGCCTATTAAGCAGTTGGTGATTGCGACCAACCAGAATGATATTCTGGACCGGGCTTTGCAATCGGGCGAATATGTGACGGATGGGGTGAAGCCGTCGATTTCGCCCTCGATGGATATTCAGGTCTCGTCGAACTTTGAGCGGGCGCTGTTTGATGCCTACGGGCGCGAGGGGGCTGCGGTTGCCGCACTGATGGCAGAATTGAAGGCGGGCGGGTTTAGCATCAGTCAGGGCGCGTTGCAGATGCTGCGGGCAACCTTTGCCTCTGGCCGCTGTTCCGAGCAGGAGACGATGGCGACCATTCACCGGACCTTTGTGGCTACGGGGGAATTGTTGTGCCCGCATGGTGCGGTGGGGGTGAAGGTTGCGGAGGATCATCTGGGCGATGTACCGATGATCACGCTGGCCACGGCGCATCCGGCGAAGTTCCCGGACGCGGTTGAGATGGCCTCAGGCCTGCGGCCTGCCTTGCCGGCGCGGCTGGGTGAATTGTTTCAAAGGCCCGAACGGGTCACGCGGGTGCCGAATGATCTGGGCACCCTTCAATCTTTGATCCGCGAAAGGATCGCACTTTGACAGTCCGCCTGACCACGCTTGACAATGGCCTTAGGATCGTGACCGAGCATATGCCGGGATTGAAAAGCGCCTCGGCTGGCATCTGGGTCATGGCGGGCGGGCGGCATGAACGGCCCGAGCAGAACGGGATTGCGCATTTTCTGGAGCATATGGCATTCAAGGGCACTGACCGGCGCACGGCCTTGCAGATTGCCGAAGAGATTGAAGACGTTGGCGGCTATATCAACGCCTACACCTCACGCGAGATGACGGCGTATTATGCGCGGGTGCTGGAAAGCGATGTCGGGCTGGCGCTGGATGTGATCGGCGATATCGTGCTGAACCCGGCCTTCCACGAGGCGGATATTGAAACCGAGCGCCATGTGATCTTGCAAGAGATCGGCCAGGCGCTGGATACGCCGGATGATATCGTCTTTGACTGGCTGCAAGAGGTGTCTTATCCCGACCAGCCGTTTGGCCGTACCATTCTGGGGCCGGAGGAGCGGGTCAGTGCCTTCTCGACGGGCGATTTGCGGGGCTTTGTCGGCGAACGTTATGCGCCGGGCGAGATGATCCTGTCAGCGGCGGGGGCGGTGGACCATGACGCTATCGTGGCGCAGACTTTGGCGACATTTGGCGGGCTGAAAGCGCGGCCTGCGCTGGGGTTTGACGTGGCGCGCTTTGCCGGGACCGAGCGGCGCGAGGTCAAGGATCTGGAGCAGGTGCATTTTGCCATGGCGTTTGATGGGCCGGGCTATCGCCATGCGGATGTGCACACGGCACAGGTTTATGCAACTGCGATGGGCGGCGGCATGTCCAGCCGCCTGTTCCAGAAGATCCGGGAAGAGCGGGGCCTGTGCTATTCGATCTTCGCGCAAGCTGGCGCGTATGAGGATGCCGGGCAGATCACGCTGTACGCGGGCACGTCAGAGGACGAGATTGAAGATCTGATGCACCTCACGATGGATGAGATGAAACGGGCTGCCGAAGACATGTCGGACGCGGAAGTGGCGCGGGCGCGGGCGCAGATCAAGGCCGGGATGCTGATGGGCTTGGAAAGTGCATCGTCCCGGGCAGAGCGGATTGCGCGGCTGATGGCGATTTATGGCCGGGTGCCGGATGTTGATGAAGTGGTGGCCAAGATTGATGCGGTGACCACGGCCGATGTGCGCCGCTTTGCCGAAGGGCTGACCACGGCGGGATCAGCGCTGGCGCTTTATGGGCCGGTGGAGGCTGCTCCGGGGTTGGAGGCTATTCGCGACAGGTTGCGCGGCTGATGTTCGGCCTGCGCAAGAAGCCGAAGATCGAGACGGAGCGCATGACGTTGCGCCTGCCGGCCCATGGCGATTACCGCACTTGGGCCGAGTTGCGCGAAGGGTCCGCCGATCATCTGGTGCAGTGGGAGCCGGTCAGGTCGCAGGATCATCTGTCGCGCAGGGCCTTCACCAACCGGGTCTATTGGGCGGCGCGGGCCGAGGCGCAGGGAACAGCGCTGCCGTTGTTGCTGATCCGGCGGTCGGATAACCTGCTGATTGGCGCCATAACGTTGGACAATATCCGGCGCGGGCCGGTGCAGGCCGGGACGCTGGGCTATTGGATTGGCCACCGGCACGCCCGGCAAGGCTTTATGCGGGAAGCGATACAGTCGGTCGTGCATCATGCCTTTCAGGTGATGGACCTGAGCCGGATGGAGGCGGCGTGTTTGCCGGAAAATGCGCCGTCGCGCGGGGTCTTGGAGAACTGCGGCTTCAAGTACGAAGGCGTGGCGCAGGCCTATTTGCAGATCAACGGACGCTGGCGCAACCATGTGCTTTACGCCAATTTGCGGTATGACCGGCGCGGGAAAACTGAGGCCGGGTGATTGGCACCGGCGTTTCGGGGGGGCTGCCCTGGCCGCGCAAGGCTTTGCGCGGCGTTCTTCTCTGAAAACCTTCCACTGGAAGGCTTTCCGGGCGCTCATCACCCCCCCTCGCCCAAGGGGGGCTAACACCAACGGCCCGTTCAATTGACCTGTGCCCAGCTTCTGGTTGTGATTGAGGTTACGGTATTTGGGTCGTTGGCGAAGCGGTTCCAGGCGGTGCA
>JAYSQA010000100.1:0-25117 GCA_043721775.1 Rhodobacterales bacterium | reverse complement strand
TGAAAGGTCATCATCCGGTTCAAAATAGCGTCAGACCCGCTCATTTCCGGGCGGCAGCCGCGGGTGCAGCCGCAGAGGCTGACGCTGAGGCTGAGGCTGGCGCAGAGGCTGGCGCAGGCGCAGGGGTCGCCTCAGGTGCGGCAAGATCGGCCTTGATGGCGGGCGTCATGCCTTGCAGCATCCGCAGGATTGTCACCAATTCGTCGCGCATCGCCTTGCGGTGGGTCACGCGGTCCAGCATGCCGTGGTCCAGCAGGTATTCGGCCCGCTGAAAGCCTTCGGGCAGCTTCTCGCGGATGGTTTGTTCGATGACACGCGGGCCCGCAAAGCAGATCAGGGCGTTCGGTTCGGCAATCTGGACATCGCCCAGCATGGCATAGCTGGCCGTCACACCGCCCGTGGTCGGGTGGGTCAGTACCACGATATAGGGCAGCCGCGCCTCGCGCAGCATCTGCACGGCCACCGTGGTGCGCGGCATCTGCATCAGGGACAGAATCCCCTCCTGCATCCGCGCCCCGCCAGCCGCGCAAAAAACCACCATCGGTCGCTTGTGTTTAACCGCCGTTTGCGCACCGATGATCATCGCATTGCCAACGGCCATTCCCATTGATCCCGCCATGAAGGCGAAATCCTGCGCCACAGCGACGATGGGGGTGCGGTTCATCTCGCCCTCCGCCACCACCATCGCATCGCGTTCGCCCGTTGCCTTCTGCGCGGCTTTCAGGCGTTCGGGGTATTTCTTCTGATCGCGAAAGTGCAGCGGGTCAACCAAAGGTTCGGGCACCTTGATCTCAGTGAAGATGCCGCCATCAAACAGCGCCTTGAACCGGTCACGCGGGGTGATCGCCATATGGTGATCGCAATTGGTACAAACGTTCAGATTGTCCGCCAGTTCCCGGTGAAATAGCATGGTGCCGCATTCGGGGCACTTGGTCCACAGGTTGTCCGGAGTCTCGCGCCGCGAAAACAGCGAGTTGATCTTGGGACGCACGTAGTTGGAGATCCAGTTCATCGGCTGGCCTTTCGGTCGCTCATTTCCGCTTCGAGATAGTGTGCGGCGGGCTGAATTGCAATCGCCGCGTCGCTTGCGGCTGTCAGCCCGTATCCCGGCACCTGCAACCCGGCGCTTGATTGCAGACGCCGCCGCCGGTAACGCTTGCAGCAGGCTTTGACCTTTCAGGGCAGGCCTTGACCTTTCAGGGATTGACCATGCCGATAGCCGCGACGTTGCGCCGAAGTCTTCTTGTCGCACAGATGGCGCTGGCGGCTTGTGACGGTGCCGATCCGGGTTTGGGCATGCATGAAACCAAGGTGCTGCACGGTGCGATCAAGGTTGCTTCGTCGCCGGGCTATTGCATCGACCCCAAAGCCTCGGTCGTGCGCGGCGATGCGATCACCGTGCTGATGGGCCGTTGCACAGCCCGGGGCGGAGTGGCTGCTGCCGTGGTCTCGATCACGATCGGGCCTCCGGCTTCGGCCGGGGTCTTGCTGGCCGGACCGGATGCGCTGGCACAGTTTTTCACCTCGGGTTCCGGGCGCAGGGTGCTGTCGCGTGATGGCGTGGCGGGGCATGTGGTGGTTGTGCAGGCCAGGGTTGACGCAGGCTCGCTGCTGTTGCACGTGAACGACCAGACGGCAGGCGAATATTGGCGGGTGATCACTGCTATAAAGGGTCGTCTGGTGACAATTTCCGCTTCCGGGGCCGAAGGCGCGCCCTTGACGCCCGATCAGGGCCTGAAACTTGTGCGCGATGAACTGAGCCTGCTGAACAAACGCAATCCAGACAAGGTTATCCCGGCCAGATAGGCCTAAGGGGGTGGAACCTTCAAGAAATTGACGCGATAAGAGTACAGTTTCAGTGGCATCGGCTGAATGTGGAATATCAGGGTTCTATGGAACATGGCGCGCCGTTTTTCGAGTTTTGTTGAAACCCTTCTGTACCGCCGCAGCCTCAAACGCTGGGCCGCGGCGGGATTGGCAGCACCTCAGGCGGATATGGAAACCCTGCGCGGCTGGCGTATGCGGGCCAAGACGTTGCGCCGCCTGCTGGATCAGGTGATCCACGAGGCCGACCATCGCCTGACCCTGCCGATGATCGGATCAAACGTCATCCGCAAACCGATGGGAACCGATTGGGTCTGGCGCCCGAACCTGTGGACCGGTCCGCTGCCCACGCCCGGCCTGGCCTCGGTGCCCGGCAAGGCGCAGATCAGCGAAGGGGCGACGATTTTCCACGATTGTCAGGCCTCGGAACTGACTCTGCGTCAGATCCGCAACACGCGCGAGGCCGATATAGCCCCATTCGGTGTCCGTCTTGATGTGTTCCGGTTTGACGGCTCTTTCCTGTCGCTGGTGATTGACCTGCCGGACGAAGCGGCCCGAGGCCTGAAACTGCGCCACCTGATCCGGCTTGATGCCATAGTCGAGATGGAAAAGCCGCTGGAAATCTTTGCCCGGCTGAACATCAAGCACGGCCCGAACGTCGAACAGATCGTGCGCGACATGCCGTTGAACGGCGGCGAGGCGATGGTGGAATTCGATCTTGCCTATTCCAAGATCAACGAAAAGCGCGTGGAAAAGCTGTGGCTCGATCTTATCTTCGAAAAACCGGGAATGAACGAGGTGATCTTGCGCGACGTCACCCTGTCGCGCCGCCCGCGCTCGGAACTGTGAAGCCCGACCTGCCAAGCCCGACCTGCCAAGCCCGACCTGCCAAGATGGAGCAATGACCCATGGATGTGACACTGACCAAAACCCGCATCCGCGCTGGCTGGTGGGAGGGTGTTCTGGCCGGTGCCCCAGCCGCACCCGACCTTGAGGTCGTGCTTCTCGGCGAGCCGGTGGACGGCATCCTGGTCATGCCGATTCCCGGGTCCAGTGGTGATTTGTCCGTACGGGTTCCGATCCCGCCCGAGGTGCTGAATGACGGCGTCCAGACTTTCCTGATCCGGCAGAAGGGTGGCGGCAAGCTGGCCCATTTCACCATCATCACCGGCGTCGCCATGGAAGATGATCTGCGCGCCGAGGTTGACCTGTTGCGCGCCGAACTCGACATGCTCAAACGTGCCTTCCGCCGCCACTGTGTCGAAACGGCCTCCTGATACCCTTTCATTCTGGCCCAAATATCCCACGGGGGTGCGGGGGTATGAAACCCCCGCTTCTGACGGCGGGTGCGGGGGTGTGAAACCCCCGTTTTCGCGATGTGTCCGGGGCTGTGAAACCTCAGAGTGGGATATCGCTTCGGCACGCACCCGCCCGCAGCATCGTTTCCCCGCCTTGAACGATCCCCGGTAATACCGCGGAAGTGTCGCCGTAGCGCCGCGATCCTGCCAGATTCTGCGATCAATCCTAGGTCAATCAACCCGACTTCCTGCCTGGGGATCAACAATGGACCGACTGACAGAAATGGAAGCCTTCGCCACCGTGGTGGACCAAGGAGGCTTTACGGATGCTGCCAAGAAGATGGGCATATCCAAATCGACCGTGTCCAAGCACGTCTCAGCGCTTGAGGCCCGGTTGGGCGCACGGCTTTTGAACCGGACCACCCGGCGTGTGTCGCCGACCGAGATTGGACTTGCCTATTACGACCGGGCCCGGCGTGTGCTGAATGACGCGGGGGAAGCCGATGCGCTGGTCACCTCGATGCAATCGGCCCCCTCGGGCCTGTTGCGCATCAGTGTGGCCACCGACTTCGGGGTGAACCTGTTGTCGCCGATCCTTGGCGATTTCCTGCTGGAATATCCCGACATCACCGTCAACATGGTGCTGAACAACCGTTACGTCGAACTGATCTCGGAGGGCTTCGACATGGCCATCCGCGTCGGCGATCTGGAGGACAGCTCCTTGCGCGCCCGTCGTCTGACCGACACCGCCAAGAAGATGATCGGCTCGCCGTCGTATTTCCAGAAATTCGGCCGTCCGATGAAGATCGACGACCTGAACGAGCACAAGCTTCTGCACTATTCCAACCAGGCCAACGGCAATGTCTGGAAGGTTATCGCCCCGTCCGGCGAAAAGCGTCAGGTCCGCACGGCGGGCTGGTTGACGGTGAATGACGGGCAAAGCCTGCTGAATGCCGCCATCTCGGGTCTTGGCATCGCCTACCTTCCCTCATTTCTTTACGCTGATGCAATGAAGCAAGGCCTGATCGAAGAGGCCATTCCCGGCCTGCCGGTCGAGGTGCAGGGCATCTACGCCGTCTACCCGCCGGGACGTTTTACCCAGCCCAAGGTGCGGGCCTTTATCGACTTTCTTGCACGGCAGTTCATGGAAAAAGGCCCTGATAACTGGTAACACCTGCAAGACAATTATCAAGGGGCCGGGGTCAGCATGACCTCGACCCTTCGGTTTTTGGTGCGGCCTTCCGGGGTTTCATTGCTGGCACGCGGGGCGAGATACCCCGCCCCCTGCGCGTCGATCCGCCCCGCATCAATGCCGAACTTGGCCATCAGGGCTGCCTCGACGCTTTGCGCCCGTAGCCGTGACAGGGCTACATTGGGCAACAGCGCACCAGAGGCATCGGTGTGGCCCACCAGCGTCACGTGGCGGGCCGGGTTGGCCGCCAGCCAGTCCGCCAAAGCTTTCAACGAGCTGTAATCCTTGTCCTTCAATGCTGCACTGCCTGACGCGAAGACCAGGTCATCCAGTGCCACAGACCCATTTGCCATCAACCCCTCGCCCAAGCTGCCCGCTCGATCGGCTTGCGGGGTGGCGACAGTCAGCGCGAGGGGTGTGGCCACGGTCGCGGGCCTTGCTGCGGCAGTGCCGGAAACTCCGGTGATCGAGGTGACCTGCACAAATCCGGTGTCAGCCGACCGGCTGACCAGCAGCGCCACCAGATCGGAGCCATCCGCCGAAGGACGCTCTGCCGCGACATAGCGGAAATCGCCAAGATCGACATGCATCTGCGGCTCTGGCAACACCTCCATGCCATAGCGGAAATCAAAGCCGCCACAGGCTGCGGTTTCGCATTGGTACAGGGTCTTGTAGCCGTCCTGCGCCAGTTGTGTCAGCAGGGGCGTGATCAGTTGCAGGGTGGTCAGGCGCTGGCCATCCATCCGATAAGCGCGCTGGTCGATGGCCCCAGCCCCTTCGCGCAGCGGCAGGCTGCCCGCGCTGTAGGGGCCGATGGGCAGGCGCAGGGTTGAAGGGCTGTCGGCCCAGCCGCCAATCTGCGAGGCGGGGGCGGGCATATCCAACAGGAGTGCTGCCTGCACAGTCCAAGGCACGCACAAAGCCAGACATAGCGCCGCAAGGGCGGTTGGAGGAAAACGGCTGCTCAACTTCAGTGCCTTCGCGGCTTGTCTGGTGCGGCTTATCTGGCCCGATAGTGGTAGTTTCCCACAACCTGCATTCCAAGGGAAGCATAGAGGGCGCGGGCACTTGCATTGGCCACTGTCACGGCCAAAGCCAGCCGATCTGCGCCGTTTTCCGCCGCCCACTGGGCCGCAGCACCAAGGATCTGGCGTCCCGCACCTTGACGGCGCAGGGCGGGGCGAACCTCAAGCGCGTGGATCATGGCGGTCTGCTCGTGCAGGGCCACGAAAGCCGTGCCCGAGGGCTGGTCGATGGTCCGGCCCAGAATTGCGGTCTTGGGGCCAGAGGCGCGGTCCATGACAGCCAGCCGCCCAGGGCCGATATGGCCGTCCGCCCAGATGTCCTTGGCGATCTGCATGGGGGGCCAATGGGGAAAGGTGGTCATCCGGGCCGGTGGTGCGAAGGCAGAAACCGGGGCCATATAGCCGAGCACCGGTTCGATGTTCTCGTATCCTTTGGCAGCCAGCATGGAATCAAGCGCCTCGTCCCAGGGCCAGATCACGAACAGCGGGTCTTGGCCCAGGTCCTGCATGGCGGCCTCGGCTGCGGGTAGATCTGCATCATCCCAGTCAGCATCGGCGCTTGCCGCGCTGACGCGCTTGCCACCGCCGGCACCTTCCCGGATCAGCCACGGGCCGTGGCGAAAGGTGGCGAGGGGCGGCCAGGTTGCCTGCATTGCCTGGGCAAAGTCGCTGGGACTGAGAAGTGCGGTCATTTTGACAGCCGGTCCTCCAGCGCGGACAAAGCGGCATCAAGACGCGCGACGTCGGTGCCGCGGATCACCAGGTTGGTGCCGTAGATGCCATCGGTGTTGAAGGGGTAGGACCCCATTTGCAGGTCTGGATATTCGGCGGCGAAGGTGGCGAAGGGGGTGGCAATCTCGCCCTCGCCACGCAGCAGCCGCAGGGTGCGCGACAGAAGGGGTTTGCCATGGGTGATGCCGGCCAGAACGCCGGCCAGCATCGCCTCGAAGATGCGGGGCACGCCGGCCATGACATGCACGTTGCCCACGGTGAAGCCGGGTGCCACGGAAACCGGGTTGTCGATCAGCGTGGCGGTGTCGGGGATGCGGGCCATGCGCCGGCGCGCTTCGTTGAAGGGCATGGCCTGACGGTCGTAATGGGCTTGCAGCAGGGCCATGGCATCGGCACGGTGGGTGATGGCCACGCCAAAGGCCGCCGCGATGGCGTCGGCGGTGATGTCATCATGCGTCGGCCCGATGCCGCCCGAGGTGAAAACGTGGTCATACCTGGCCCGCAGCGCATTCACCCCCGCCATGATGGCGTCATGGTCATCGGCCACGACGCGGGCCTCGGTCAGGGAAAGGCCATGCGCCGTCAGCGCGGTGGCCAGATGGTGCATGTTGCTGTCACGCGTGCGGCCTGACAGGATTTCGTCGCCGATCACCAGCATGGCGGCGGTTTGGTTCGGCATGGGTTGCTCCTTCTTGCGCTTCGGCTTGAGGTATAGGGGTGTTGCCGCCTCTGGCCAAGGGCGCGGGTTTCTCTTAATCTAATGGGGAAAGTGAAAAGGGTCGGTACATTGGACGATATGCGTGGTCGCATTACCAGGGATGGCATTCGCATCTATGAGGATGCGGATTTTGCAGGCATGCGTGCGGCGGGGCGGGTTGCGGCCACGATCCTTGACGACATCGGCAAGCTGGTGGTGCCCGGTGTGCGAACCGGAGAGCTGGAGGCGTTCATCCGCGCTGAGGTGGCGCGGCATGGAGTGACCTCGGCCACGATCGGGTACAAGGGCTATCAGCATGCGTCCTGTATCTCGGTCAACCAGGTGGTTTGCCATGGGATTCCCGGCGCCAAGATTCCGAAACGCGGCAACGATGTGATTCTGGATGCCGACATTCTGAACATCGACGTCACGGTGATTGTCGATGGCTGGTATGGCGACACCAGCCGGATGTATGCGGCGGGCAGCGTGAAGCCCTTCCGGCAGCGCCTGATCGACGTGACGCATGAGGCGCTGATGCGCGGGATTGCGGCGGTCAAACCCGGCAACACCTTCGGCGACATCGGCCACGCGATCCAGAGTTTTGTGGAGGCCAACCGCATGTCGGTGGTCCGCGATTTCTGCGGCCACGGTCTGGGCCGCGTCTTCCACGCCCCGCCGAATGTGCTGCACTATGGCCGTCCTGGCACGGGGGCCGTGCTGGAAGAGGGCATGTTCTTCACCATCGAGCCGATGGTCAACCTTGGCCGCCCGGAAACCAAGGTGCTGGCCGATGACTGGACGGCGGTGACCCGCGACGACCGCGACTCGGCGCAGTTTGAACACTCCATCGGGGTGACGGCGACCGGGTGCGAGATTTTCACGGCCTCGCCGGGTGACAAGTTCTTCAAACCGTGACGTCTGTCGGCTTTTAAGTCTGGTGGCCCTGACGTCTGCTGGCCCCGACGCTCGGCGGACCCGGCGTTGGGAGGGCTGCTCGCCCCCCCAAATCCCCCTCGCCGGGGAGGTTTCACACCTCCCCGGACCCCTTGGTGGGATATTTGTACAAATATGAAAGGGTTACGCGCCGCCGCGCGAGGGGCGGGGGGAGCCGAGGCGCGGGTGGAGTTTGCCTGCGACAGTGAAGGCAAGGCCCATCAGGCCTGCGGTGGCGGTGAAGATGGCGGCGGTGGGGGCTATGGCCAGGACCGCCCAGGCCATGCCGGGGGTGACGACTGAAGAGACGTCGCGGAAACTGGAATAGATCGCCGACATCTCTGTGCGTTCCGAGGGTTTGACCGACATCAGGAACGGCAGACCGCCGATCACGTCGAGGGTCACCAGCATCGTCGAGGCGCACATCAGTGCCAGAACGGTCAGCCAAGGCCAGGGGGCCACAAGGCCGGCCAGCAGGAACAGGCTGCCGCACAGGGTGAAGGCACGTCGGACCGAGATGCGCACCGAGGAGCGGCGGGCGAATTTCAACAGCGTGGGCGCGAGGAACAGCAGTGCGTTCGAAATTGACAAGGCAGTGCCGCCGACGTTGGTACCCAAGCCCTGTTCGATGCAGAAATAGGGCAAGTAGACGACATAGACCCACCAGCCGGTCGAACGGATGACGGCGAAACTCCACCCCGCGATCAGGCGGGGTTGCGCGAAAAAGCGGCCTAGGTAGGCCAGCGGGTTGACCGCCGGCCCCTTGGCGCGTGTGATGGCCTTGCCGTTGCCGAGCCGCAGGAACCAGAAGAGGCCGACCAGCGCCAGCGCGAAGGTGCCGGCCATCAGGAAGGGCGCTGGCCGCCACAGGCTGTGCAGCCAGACGCCCAGCATGGGCCCCACCGCCCACGGCGTGGCCGCGAAGAACATTTGCAGGCTTTGACTGTGGCCCAGATTTTCACGCTCGACATAGTCCAGCACATAGGCGTTGAAGCAAACGAAGGTCGTCGCCGTGGCCATGGCGTTGGCCATCAGGGACAGCGTCACCGACAGCGGTGTGCCAAGGAAAGCCAGGCTCATCCCCAACAGGTACAGCGTGCAGCCACCGGTATACATCCAGCGCCGTGGCACCGCCCTTGTGAACCACGGCACCAGCAGCCCCCAGGTCATCGAGATGAGGCCCACGATGAAATAGGCCTTGGAGGAGCCGACCGTCGACCCCATGGCATCGCGCACCACCAGGGGCATCACCGAGATAAGCGAGCCGCGCACGCAGGCCTCAAGCCCGGTCAGGGCGGCGAAATGCCAGAGGGCGGGGGTGCGGGGCAATGGGATATTGTCGATCGGCATGTATCTGGATCACACAAAGCGGCGCGCGAATCTGGCCCTGTTGCGACGGGGCGAGTCAGTCTGCGACGATTTTGGCGGTTGCACCTTGCGCTGGCCGGGAAAGCTGATCCAGCAGACGGGCCCGGGCCTCGGGCAGGGGGCCGTCCTGATCGGGGGGAGATGGCAGGGCGCGGGCCAGGAAATGGGTGGTGAGCGTCAGGGCCTCGGCCACCTCGGCCAGGGTGCCGTCGTGCAGGGTCAGCACACGCGGCAAGGGCAGCAGGCGCGGCACCCACGCGCCCGCAGCCTGGCGCGACACCGCCCGACCGGTGCGGGGTGAGATATAGGCAAGGTCTTGCGTCACCCCGGTCAGGGCACAGGAGGTGAGGTCAAGGGCATAGCCCATCTCATCCAGCAGGCTTACCTCCCACAGCAGGTAGGGCACGTGCCAATCGCGCCCTTGTTCGAGAAGGTCAAGAAGCGCCACCGTTTGGGCATATAAAGCGGGGTGGGGGGCGCGTTCTGGCAAGGCCTGATGCAGAAGGGCGCAGACCGAGTTCAGGGCGGCCAGCGCGCCGCGGTCGTTCATCAAGGCGGCGCGGGCATGCAGGGGTTCGGCCTTGAAGCTGCCCATATGCTCCTCCAGCCGGGCCTGCCACTGAAGGGCAAGTTGTGCTCCGGGTTGCAACACTCCAGCCATGCGACGAGAGCCACCGCCCCGCACCATGCCAAGATGCCGGCCATGCGTGGCCGTAAAGACCTCGATGATCGCTGAACTTTCGCCGTGCAGCCGCACGGACAGAAGCGCGCCTTCGTCTCGCCATTCCATGGTTGGAGTATTGCCGGGCTGGGGCTGCGAGGCAAGATGGGGCTTGCGGTGTGCCAGCAATCTGGCAGGGATTGGCGATGATATCCCGGATGATAGCCCTGTTGATCGGAACGCTCGCGCTGGCCAGTTTGCGCGGGCAGTTTGATACGTTGCCGGACCGAATGGCGTTGTGGCCGGTAGAACAGAAGCTGTGGGATATGGCTGGGTATTTCGCCATTCTGACCAACCTTGGCGTGGCGGGGCTGATGTTCGCCGTGGCGCGAGGGTGGCGGATGCCTGCAAGCATTGCGGCGCAGATGCTGGTTTCAGTTGCGATCATGGGGGTTGCCTATCAGCTGACGCGGACCGGAAATTGGGAACCCGAAGGACTTGTTTGGTGGGCCGATCAAGGGTTGCACACCTGGGTTCCACTGGCGGCCGGGCTATGGTGGTGGGGGTTTGCCGACAAGGGGGACGGGTGGCCTGAGTTTTCTGGATCGGCAACGTGGCCCGCGATTTATTGCGGCTACGTGCTGGTGCGCTGGTTTCTGATCGGGCTTCCGTACGAAAGGCATTTAGATGGGGATTTGCTATGGGTAGTCCAGTTCGGGATTGGCCTTGCAGGGTATGTCTCGGCTTTCCCGATTTACTGGCTGGGGGGCTGAGGCAGTAGCGTGGTTACGTCGCAAGGCCATCCTCGTCGAGGAGGGTGCGGCCTTGGCGGTCTTCAAGTTCGATGACCCAAAGGTCGCGGTCGCGGCTTTTCTGGCGGGACAGGAGGGCGTCTACTTCGGGCTCGGGGCCCTCGGTCAGGGGGATCCAGATGCGTTCGTTGGAGGTGAGGTCGAAGCTGCGTTGGAAGGCTTTGGCTTGGCCGTTAAGGAGGGCTACTTTCACGATGACGGTGCCGGCGGTCTGGTCGCCTTTTTGGGTGACATAGGCGGGAATCTCGGCCAGCCGCAGGCGGTTGAGGTAGGCTGAGACCCAGATGCCGCTGGCGAGACGAAAGGACATTTGGGCCTCTATTTCACGGGATTGCACGCGTGCAATGCTTGGTAATGCTTTGAAAGTCAACGGATTTTTGAAATCCGTTAACCTTTGATTTACAATTGCACAGCCTTAGCCGGGCAGGTTGCCGTCTTTGAAATCAAGGCCCATTTCGGTGTAACGCTCGGGTTCTTCCAGCCAGTTCGGGCGGACCTTCACCTCAAGAAACAGGTGCGCGGTGCGGCCAAGGAAGGCGGAAATTTCGGCGCGGGCGGCGATGCCTATGGCTTTGATCGTCTCGCCCTTGTTGCCAAGGACGATGCCTTTGTGGCCGTCGCGGGCGACGTAGATGATCTGGCTGATTTTGGCGGAGCCGTCGGGCTGGTCTTCCCAGTTTTCGGTTTCCACGGTCAGCTGGTAGGGCAGTTCTTCATGCAGACGCAGGGTCAGCTTCTCGCGGGTCATTTCAGCCGCGATCTGGCGTTCGGGCAGGTCGGCGATTTGATCCTCGGGGTAGAACCAATGGCCTTCGGGCACGGTTTCACCGAGCCAGGCTTTCAGCTTGTCCACACCGTGGCCGCGTTCGGCGGAAATCATGAAGGTGGTGGTGAAGGGGAAGGCGATGTTGGCCTCTTCAGCCAGATGCAGCAGGGTTTCGGCTTTGACCTTGTCGATCTTGTTGATCGCCAAAGCGACCTGTCCGCCAGAGGGGAAGCGGTCTTTCAGGCCGTCGATGATGGCTTTTGCGCCCTCGGTCAGGCCACGGTTGGCCTCGATCAACAGAACAATGATGTCGGCGTCGGCGGCACCGCCCCAGGCTGCGGCGACCATGGAGCGGTCAAGGCGGCGACGGGGCCGGAAGATGCCGGGGGTGTCGACGAAGACGATCTGGGCAGCGCCATGCATCGCCACGCCGCGAATACGGGTGCGGGTGGTTTGCACCTTGTGGGTGACGATGGAGACTTTCGCCCCAACCATCTTGTTGAGCAGGGTCGATTTGCCGGCATTCGGCTCACCAATCAGGGCGACGAAGCCCGCGCGGTGCGGGGTTTCGGCCAAGTTTACGTCTTCAGTCATTTCGGTCCTTCTATCCGCGCGAGGAGGGCTCGCGCTGCCATTTGTTCGGCCTGCCGCTTTGATCCGGCGCGGGCAGTTTCGGTTTTTCCATCGGCCAGGGTGACCCGGACGGTGAAAATCGGCTGGTGGTCCGGCCCGTCGCGGGCCGCTTCGTCATAGGTGGGGGGGGCCATGGCCCGGGCTTGCGCCCATTCTTGCAGGCTGGTCTTGGCATCGCGGGCGTCAGACTCTACCGCCGTAATGCGGCTGCCCCACAGGCGCAGGATGACTTCGCGGGCGGCATCAAAGCCGCGGTCAAGGTAGATGGCGGCGATGACGGCTTCCAAGGCGTCGCCCAAGAGCGCCTCTTTGCGGCGACCGCCCGAGATCATTTCGGAACGGCCAAGTTTCAGCACCTCGCCAAAGCCGTATTCGCGGGCCACGTCGGCGCAGGTTTCCTTGCGGACGAGGGCGTTGAAGCGCGGGGCAAGCTGACCTTCGGCTGCGGCGGTGTCGGCGGTCAACAAGGCCTCGGCCATCACCAAGCCCAGCACACGGTCGCCAAGGAATTCAAGGCGTTCATTGTTTGAGCGGGTGGGCGAGGACATCGAGGCATGGGTCAGCGCCTGCACCAGAAGTTCGGGGGTGTGGAACGTGTAGGCGATGCGGATGCAGAAGGTTTGCAGGTCTTGGGAGAGTTTCATTGGTATCCCCCGAAAAACATGCAGCCTCGCTTGCGCGAGGCTGGCAGGTAAACGGTGCTGGCCAAGGGGGTATCCGTCATGCGGGTGTTACTCGACAGCCTTGAAGAACCGGTCAGCCCGCCAGGTCCAGAACTGGAAAAGCGAGGAGCCTGCGGAGGAGAACATGATGCGGTCGGCACGGCCGATCAGGTATTCGGCGGGCACAAAGCCCACGCCGCCAACGCTTTGGGAAAAGCGGCTGTCCATCGAGTTGTCGCGGTTGTCGCCCATGAAGAAGTAGTTGCCTTCGGGCACCGTGAACACATCGGTGTTGTCGGCATAGCCGTTGGTGTCGATGTTCAGGACGTCATGCTTGACGCCATTCGGCAAAGTCTCAACCGCGCGGATTTTCTCACACGTGCCGCCTTCGCCCACCGGGGCGTTGGAGCATCGCGGCGAGTTGCCCATCGAGCCTTGCGCCTCGTAGGTTTCCTTGAAGATGCCGGCGTCGACTTGCGGGGCCACCACGTCGTTGATGTAAAGCAGGCCGGCTTTCATCTGAATCTTGTCGCCGGGCAGGCCGATCAGGCGTTTGATGTAATCCTCACCGTTCACCGGGTGGCGGAACACCACCACGTCACCGCGCTGCGGATCACCCGACACCAGCGGCAGTTTGATGCGGCCGGAAATCGGGCAGGCTGCGAAGGGGCAGGAGTATTTGGAATAGCCGTAGGCCATCTTGTTGACGAACAGGAAGTCGCCGATCAACAGGGTATCTTTCATGGATTCGGACGGAATCCAGAAGGGTTGCAGCAGCAGCGTGCGGAACAGGCCTGCGATCAGCAGGGCATAGACCACGGTCTTGATGGTTTCGACGATGCCGCCGTCGGCCTTGCTGTTCGATGCCATGAAAGGGGCTTTCCGTAGGGGTTCGGGCGCTAGATGCGCGGGAAGGCCCCGGGAGTCAAGGAGAAGGCAACGGCGGGGCGGTCAACTCGGGGTTAACAGCGGCGGGTTGAGGGGAGTCGAGGGGCAAAGCCTCGATCACGACGAAGGCCTGCGCCCAGGGGTGGTCGTCGGTCAGGGTGACATGCACAACGGCGCGGTGGCCGGGCGGGGTCATCTGCGCAAGGCGGTCAGCGGCCCAGCCGGTCAGGTGCATGACGGGTTGGCCGGTCCACAGGTTTGTGACCGCCATGTCTTTCCACGAAATCCCCATGCGCAAACCGGTGCCCAAAGCCTTGGAGCAAGCCTCTTTCGCGGCCCAGCGTTTGGCATAGGTGGCGGCGGTGTTGTAGGGGCGGCTGGTGGCTTTGGCCTGCTCTCGTTCGGTAAAGACGCGGGTGAGGAAGCGTTGGCCGAAACGGGCAATGGTGCCCTCGATCCGGTCTATGTTGGCAAGATCGGTGCCGATGCCGAGGATCATGGCCTGACTTGCCTTGTTGTTGCACGTGCAGGGTAGGGGGGGCGGCGGCCGCTGTCCAGTGATGGACAAGGCGAGGCGGTCCGGAAAGTGGACGCGGTGCACAGTGGTTTACGGCGAAAATCCGCGTGCAACTTGGGTTGCAGCGCAACCTTTGGTGCATGGCGCGGTATGGCGGAAAAGCTGACGGATCGCGCGGGCTTAAGGCCCAATGTCATTATGGATGAAAAGATGCTGATGCGTTCTGGGACTTCTGCGGTTTTGGCTGTTGCCGTGACCCTGGCCCTGTCGGGGGCTGCTTTCGCCGGTTCAAAGATAAATGTCACGCTGTGGGACAAGGGGCCGGACTCGGCCCAGCCCGACGCGGCGCATCTGTTGGGGATGGGGTCGGGCGGCGACATGACCATGGCGATGTTGGGGGTGAAGGCTGATGTCGCCTCGGTTCGCGCAGGCATGGTGACGTTTCAGGTCACCAACGCCTCAAAGGACATCGTGCATGAGATGATCCTGTCGCCCGCCCCGTCGGATGGCAAGGTATTGCCCTACATGGCCGACATGATGAAGGTTGACGAGGATGGCGCGGGCCATCTGGGTGAGGTGTCCGAATTGAACCCCGGTCAGGGCGGCGCGCTGACGGTGGACCTGAAGCCGGGGAAATATTTGCTGTTCTGCAATCTTCCGGCGCATTTCATGAACGGGATGTGGACGGAAATAACCGTCAACTAAGGCCGCCGCCGGCATGATCTCTATCACCCCGCCGCTTGACCTGCATCATGGCGGCGGGGCGCTACCGGGTCTCATATCGCGGCAGGGCACTGGGCCCGAGCCAGATGAGGACTAAAGAGATGAAACGTTCTGCACGTCTTTCTTTTGCTGCGGCGGGCCTGTTCCTGGCGCTGCCGGTGACAGCCGCCTTCGCCGATGGCACGGTCAAAGTCTCGCTTTGGGACAAGGGGCCGGATTCGATGGTGCTGGACGATGCCCATATGGCCATGAAGGGCATGATGGACATGAAAATGGCCAGCATGGGCATGATGGGCGTCAAGCTGGATGTGACCACGATTGCCGCGGGCAAGGTGACGTTTGAGGTGACCAACGACAGCAAGGACATCATCCACGAGCTGATCCTGTCACCGGTGCCCGATGGCACCACCGAACTGCCCTATCTCGTCGATGAAAACCGGGTGGACGAGGAAAAGGCCGGTCACTTGGGCGAAGTGTCAGAGCTTGACCCCGGCAAGGGCGGCAGCCTGATCGTGGACCTGAAGCCCGGCACCTACATCGTCTATTGCAACATTCCCGGCCACTTCGTCGACGGCATGTGGACCGAACTGACCGTCACCAAATAACGCCGGTTGGGCAAGAACGCGGATGGGCCAGGATTTTTCGGCGAAAAATCCTGGCCCGTCGATGTCTGACGGTGCTGTGCGCCAAGCCTGTGCGCCAAGCCTGGGTGCCAAAGCTGTGCGCCAAAGCTGGGCGGTGGTGCAAATCCATGCCACCACGAAGCGTGCAGTTCACTTCCAGAATACAATCGTGTCACGAAGCCAGGTTATCGTGGTGTCAGCGGCATTCCCTGCGGAAGCGCTGATGTCGGCCAAGGTCGGCACATGCATTCCGCAAACTTCATTCACATTGATGGCATGGTCAGGGTTGAAGGCGACGTCCAGATCATGGAGGTCTTTGATCATCTCGCAGGATTGCCAGGCATCATATCCGATTGACGAGATGACAACTGCCGCCCCGATGTAGGGCACGGCCTGACCCGCCATCGAACTGATGTCAGCTGTGAGCATGGTCCTTATTCGCCTGGCAACCCGCGCCGAGGCGTCGGCAACTGCTTCCGACAACAGGCGCTTTTCGCTGCGGTACACCACGCGCGTTTCCGTTTTGGCGGCAAGTTCGGCTTGCAGGGCAGTCGTGCGTTCAAGCGCAGCACCAAGTTCGGCGGAAGTCTTGCTTGCGGCAAGTTTCACTTCTTTGGCGGCGGCACGTTCACTGGCTAACGTGGCTTGCGTCTCGGACAACTTCCCCTTCGCCTTACGGCCTTCGTGTTTGACAATGTCCGGCACGGAAATGACCTGTTCGCCCACCCAAGAGGCCACGTGATAGACCCCATCGGAAAGTGTGGTCAGGATCGGCAATGTGATGCTCAACAGAAAGAAGATGACAGTCGTGATGGCAAGAACAGTCGAACCAAGGGCCATCAGAATGCGAAAGGGGAACAGCAATATCCGAAAAAACAGATGGATGCATGTGAACAGCAGACCGAAAGCACGCGATGGAAATTTCAACATGATCAGCCCTTAAATGACCATGGGAAACGGTTTTGCCTTCTATCTGCGGGCAAGATCCATGCGGCCGCGCATCTCGGCTATCGCGTCGTCAAGGCCAAGGAAAATCGCCTCGCCGATCAGGAAATGGCCGATGTTAAGCTCCATCACCGCGGGGATCGCGGCAATCGGGGCGACGTTGTCATAGGTCAGGCCGTGACCCGCGTGAACCTCCAGCCCAAGGGAATGGGCGAGGGTGGCACCCTGTTGCAGGGCGTGAAGTTCGGCCTCGGCCTCATTCAGGCGGCCTTCGGCGTGCAGGTCAGAGTAGTGGCCGGTGTGCAGTTCCACGACAGCGGCACCGATGCGGGCAGAGGCTTCAATCTGGCGGGGATCGTGGCCGATGAACATCGACACGCGGGCGCCTGCGGCGGCGAGGGGTGCTACAAAGCGCGCCAGACGGTTTTCATCGCCTGCGACGTCCAGGCCGCCTTCGGTGGTGCGTTCGGCGCGCTTTTCAGGGACGAGGCAGACAGCGTGGGGTCTGGTGGCAAGGACGATGGCCTGCATTTCATCCGTGGCGGCGCATTCGAAGTTGAGGGGGATGCCAAGGCCCGCTTTCAACGCGACGATATCGGCGTCACGGATGTGGCGGCGGTCTTCGCGCAGGTGGGCTGTGATGCCGTCAGCCCCCGCTGCCTCGGCCAGAAGGGCGGCGCGCAGGGGGTCAGGCCAGGCTGCACCCCGCGCATTGCGAAGTGTGGCGACGTGGTCGATGTTCACGCCAAGGCGCAGCCTTCCAAGGTATATCATGGTTCTCACCCCATTTGGTTGGGTAATGTCTAAACTGGATTGGGGGCAGATGGGAAGGGCAGTGTGCGGGGCTGGTAGCCGGGGGTTTCACACCCCCGGACCCCCGTGGGATATTTGTGCAAGAATGAAAGCGGTGTCAGGGCGCCTTGATCTTGCGGGCGGCGATGCGCTTTTGCAGGTTGCGGCGGCGCTGGGATTGGCAGGCGTTGAGGGTGGGGATGGTTGCCCATGCCAGCAGGGCCGAGGTGGCAAGACCGGGCAGGATGGAGCCTACAAGGTAGGGGAAATAGACGCGGTGCCAGAACAGCGCCAGGCCGTCCCAATGGGCGGTCCTGGCGGTGAACAGGGCGGTGAAGTTGAACCAAAGCTCGGACCCGGCGGCGGCGAAAGCGGCGAAGGTGGCGTGCAGGCTTGTCCCTTCGGGCGAGCCAAGCAGCCAGTGGCCGAGGCTTAGCGAAATCAGCGCGATCAGCGGGGTGGTAATCGGGTTGGACAGAAGCGTGGCAAGGACGGCGGCGAGGATATTGCCGCGCATCAGATAGGCGAGGCCAATGGCTGCTGCGATCTGGAAGCCGAAGATCGGCGGGAAATTGACGAAGGTTCCGGCGAACACCCCACGCGCCACGCGGTGCGGCGGGTCTGGCAGGCGGCGCAGGCGGTACCAAAGGTAGACGGCGGCGCGTTTGAAGCCGCCTTGCGGATAGACCTGAGCCTTGGACCATTGGGCCCAGTTTTGCGGGGTGCGGCGTTTGAACATCGTCTCCCTTTTTCCGGTTTGCGGTCTTTACGGTTTGCGCGACACGTTACGGACCCGCGCCACTTGCGCCACGTCGGTTTCCGCCTCAAGTGCGGTCATCACCATGTGCAGGTGTTCAACATCGCGCAGGTCAACGTCGAACAGCAGTCTATAGAAATCTGGTTTGCGTTCGATGAATTTCAAGTCCGAGATGTTGGCCTTCTGCTCTCCGATCACGGTACAGATGCGGCCAAGGACCCCGGCGTCGTTGGAAATCGCCACGTCCAGCGTTACGGAATAGGTTGGTGCGTGGCGGCCCGATTGCCAGTGCAGGTCAACCCAGCGGGTGGGTTGCTCCTCCAGCTCCTCGAGCGCGGGGCAGTCGATGGCGTGGACGATGACGCCGCGTCCGGGGTAGGTGATGCCGACGATGCGTTCACCCGGCACCGGTTGGCAGCATTGGGCACGCTTGAAGGTTTGGTCAGCGCCGAGGCCGATGACGGGGCGCTGGGCGTCAACCTCATCCTTTTGCGAGGTGGAAAGTTCGGGGTAAAGGGTTTCCAGCACCTTGCGGGCGGTCAGTTCGGCAGAACCCAAGCGGGCCAGAAGGTCGGTTTCATCTGCCAGCCCCAGCATTTTCGCAGCCGTTCGCAGGGCCTTGTCGGTGGCTTTGCGGCCGACATGGTCGAAGGCGGCGCGGGCGAGTTCCTGACCGAGTTTCACAAAACGGCCACGGTCTTCTTCACGCAAAGACCGCCGGATCGCGGCTTTGGCGCGGCCTGTCGTGACGATGTCGATCCAGGACGATTGCGGGCGCTGGCCTTCGGCGGTGATGATTTCAACCGATTGGCCGTTTTTCAGGCGGGTCCACAAAGGCACGCGGATGCCGTCGATCTTGGCGGATACGCAGGAATTGCCGATGCGGGTGTGGATGGCGTAGGCGTAGTCGAGGGGGGTGGCGCCCCGGGGCAGTTGCACCACGTCGCCCTTTGGGGAGAAGCAGAAGACCAGGTCTGAATACATCTCCAGCTTGACGTTTTCGAGAAATTCGTCGTGGTCGCCTGCGTCAAAGCGTTCGGTCAGGCCCGCGATCCACTTGGCGGGATCGACGGCGAAGGGGTTCTTGGCGCGCACACCTTCGCGGTAGGACCAGTGGGCGGCCACACCAGCCTCGGCCACTTCATGCATTTCGCGGGTGCGGATCTGGACTTCTACCCGCTTGCCGTCGCGGCCTGAGACCGAGGTGTGAATGGACCGGTAGCCGTTCGATTTCGGCTGGCTGATATAGTCTTTGAACCGGCCCGGAACCGCCCGCCAGCGCTGATGGATGGCACCAAGGATGCGGTAGCAATCGCCCACGGTCATGCAGATGATGCGAAAGCCGTAGATGTCAGACAGGCGCGAGAAGGCGAGGTCTTTTTCCTGCATCTTGCGCCAGATCGAATAGGGCTTTTTGGCGCGGCCATAAACGTCGGCATCAACCTTTTCGCGTTCCAGTTCGGTGCGGATGTCGGCGGTGATCTGGTGGACGACGTCGCCCGATTCTTTCTGCAAGGTCAGGAAGCGGCGGATGATGGAATTGCGCGCCTCGGCATTCAGGACGCGGAAGCCCAGATCTTCGAGTTCCTCACGCATCCATTGCATACCCATGCGACCTGCCAAAGGTGCATAGATGTCCATGGTTTCGCGGCTTTTCTGAATCTGCTTTTCTGGCGACATGCTTTTGATGGTGCGCATGTTGTGCAGACGGTCGGCCAGCTTCACGAGGATGACGCGCAGGTCTTTCGACATCGCCATGAACAGCTTGCGGAAGTTTTCCGCCTGTTCAGAGGCCCCCGAGGACAGTTGCAGGTTGGTCAGCTTGGTGACGCCGTCAACCAGCACGGCGACTTCGTGACCAAAGAGCCGCTCCACCTCGGAATAGGTGGATTTGGTGTCCTCGATCGTGTCGTGCAACAGGGCCGTAACGATGGTGGCGTCGTCCAGCTGCTGTTCGGTCAGGATTGCAGCTACGGCGACCGGGTGGGTGAAATAAGGCTCACCTGATTTGCGCCACTGACCCTCGTGCATTTTCGTCCCGTAGGCATAGGCCTGACGGATGAGCGCAGAGTTCGTGCGCGGGTTATAGTTGCGGACGAGGGCGATCAGGTCTTCAACGTCGATCATCCTCGTCCCGCCTTCCGTGACCCTGAAGGGTCAGTTGTCGCGCCGCTTAGTTATCGCCCTGCGCTTCCATCAGCGCACGCAACAGCTTTTCTTCTGACATGTCGTCTTGCATCGGGCGGTCAATCTCACCCGACATCAAAAGCGCCATCTGATCATCTTCCGGCTCGTCAACCTCGATCTGGGTCTGATAGCTTTCGATCATGCGTTCGCGCAAGACAGAGGCGATCTGGGTTTCGTCCGCGATCTCGCGCAAGGCGACGACCGGGTTCTTGTCGTTGTCACGGTCCACCGTGGCCGGAGAGCCAGCCTGAATCTCGCGCGCCCGATGGGCGGCCAGCATTACCAGTTCGAACCGGTTCGGAACCTTGTCAACGCAATCTTCAACCGTCACGCGGGCCATATGTGCTCCAAAAGTTGGGGGGGCCGGGAAGGGCCTAGATAGACTTCGCAAAATCTCTTGACAAGCGGCAAATGCGTCGCTGGGCAAGGCTAAAGTGGGCGAACCGCGTCAATATCAGCCTGCGGCAGGGAATGGGCCATGTCGGAGACCGTCTTGCCAGTGACAGGGTGGCGCCAATCGGGGGCCACGTCCATCAGGGGGACCAGAACGAAGGCGCGGTCTTGCAGGCGGGGGTGGGGAAGAATCAGGGTCTGTGGGGTCTGGATGGCCTGACTGTCGGCGGGCAGGTCGTGCCAGTGGGTCCAACAGGCCAGATCGGGCAAGACCAGATCAGAAAAGGCAATCAGGTCAAGGTCCAGCGTCCGCCCGCCCCAGCGCCGCGTGCGGGTGCGACCGAACTGCGCCTCGACCTCATGCAGGACGGCCAGCAGGGCTTCGGGTGACAAGGTTGTGTGCAAAACGGCGGCGGCGTTCACATAATCGGGACCCGCGCCCGCCGGAAAGCACGGCGTGGCATGAAACCGGCTGACCCGGTTGACCGTCAAACCCTTTGATTGCAGTAAAGAAAGCGCTTCTTGCTGGATGTTAAGTGGTTCTTTACCATGCCATGGCAAATTCCCCCCAAGCGCCAGAAGGGCTTCGAAATTCCGTGACGTCATGGACGGTAGCTTTCGTATAGGGACACTTGTTTGGTATAATTCACGCTGATACTGGACGTACATGATGTTGGATCGCAGGCATTAGACGTTGTCACCAACGTGTCAGGCAGGCAAAGGATTGAAGGGAAAAAAGATGTTTTACAAGGACGAGCGTCTCGCACTGTTCATCGACGGGTCGAACCTTTACGCAGCGGCCAAGGCCCTGGGGTTTGACATCGACTACAAGCTGCTGCGTCAAGAGTTCATGCGCCGTGGCCGTCTGCTGCGCGCCTTCTACTACACGGCCCTGTTGGAGAATGACGATTATTCGCCCATTCGCCCGCTGGTCGACTGGCTGAACTACAACGGCTTCACCATGGTGACCAAACCCGCCAAGGAATACACCGACAGCCAGGGCCGCCGGAAGGTCAAGGGCAACATGGATATCGAACTGACGGTCGATGCCATGGAACTGGCGCCGCGCGTTGACCATATTGTGCTGTTCTCGGGCGATGGCGACTTCCGCCCGCTGGTGGAAAGTCTGCAACGTCAAGGGGTTCGCGTCTCGGTGGTGTCGACCATCCGCAGCCAGCCGCCGATGATTGCTGACGAGTTGCGCCGCCAGGCCGACAACTTCATCGAACTGGACGAGTTGCGCGAAGTCATCGGCCGCCCGCCGCGTGAACCGCGCCCGATGGAACAGCAGGATATATCGATCGAAGCCAAGTAAGGCTTTGCCTCCGCGTGCAAATAAACCCAAAAGGCCGGGGCAGGTGACTGCTTCGGCCTTTGGCGTGGGGCCGCAGTATGAGTTTACCTTGACGCGGGCCGATGCGCTGGCCTGGGTTGGCCTGAAGCGCGCGGCGACAGGCTGGGCCAGGTGGGCCTATATTCTGTGGTTCGCCTCGGCAGGGGTGGCGCTGTCCGTGCTGCCAGAGGCATGGGTGGGCGCGCAGGGCGACCAGAAACACTGGATCGCCTTTGCTTTGGCCTTTGGCGTGCAATTCGTGCTGTTGATGGGGTTTCTGGCCGTCAAGCGCCAGTGGGAGGCGCGTCGCCTGATCCCCGTGCCGATTCCGGGCTGGTTTCAGGACCGGGGCGACCATCTGTCCGGCACCGCCCCCGATGGCAGCACGCTGAACTTGCCACCCGAGATGATCGGCCAGATCGTTGAGACCCCCACTCATCTGTTCTTCACCACCCGGGGGGCCGTGCTGATCCTGCCCGACCTGGTGTTTCGCCGGGGTCCGGACAAGCACGCCCTGGCCGCCCGCTGGCTTGCAAAGGTCAAAGCGCTGGACGATGGAACGGCCACGGGCTGACCGCTTTGCCGCCCGTGTCCGGCAAGGACTACGGCTGTGGTTTTCTTTGGCCGGCAGATGCGTTAGGTCAAACCGAAGGAGCGTGCCATGACCCCCCAGACAATGCCATTGACCCTATACCTTGCCGCCCCGCGCGGTTTTTGTGCCGGTGTCGACCGGGCGATCAAGATCGTGGAACTGGCCCTGATGAAATGGGGCGCGCCGGTTTATGTGCGGCATGAGATTGTGCACAACAAGTATGTCGTGGACGGATTGCGCGCCAAGGGTGCGGTGTTTGTTGAAGAACTGGACGAATGCCCGGTTGACCGCCCGGTGATCTTTTCGGCCCATGGTGTGCCTAAATCGGTGCCTTTGGCGGCTGAAGCCCGGCACATGATTGCCGTGGATGCAACTTGCCCCCTGGTGACCAAGGTGCATAACGAGGCGGCGCGGCATTCCGAGGCCGGTTTGCAGATGGTGATGATCGGCCACGCGGGCCATCCGGAAACGGTTGGCACCATGGGCCAGCTGCCCGAGGGCGAAGTTCTGCTGGTGGAAACCGCCGAGGATGTGGCGCGCCTTACCGTGCGTGACGCCGAAAAGCTGGCCTATATCACCCAGACCACGCTGTCGGTGGACGATACGGCGGGAATTGTCGCGGCCCTTCAGTCGCGGTTTCCCGCCATTGTCGGGCCGCACAAAGAGGACATCTGCTATGCCACCACCAACCGTCAGGCTGCGGTCAAGGCGATTGCGGGCAAGATTGATGCTTTGCTGGTGATAGGCGCGCCGAATTCGTCGAATTCGAAGCGATTGGTTGAGGTGGGGCGCGCGGCGGGCTGTGCTTATGCGCAACTGGTGCAGCGGGCGGCAGATATTGACTGGCGCGCCCTGCAAGGGATCACGTCGGTGGGGGTGACCGCAGGCGCCTCGGCCCCGGAGGAGTTGGTGGATGAGGTGATCAACGCCTTCAAGGCACGCTATGCCGTCAGCGTGGAACTGGTTGAGACGGCGCAAGAGAACATCGAGTTCAAGGTGCCGCGCCTGTTGCGGGAACCGGCATGATCCCCAGATCAGCGCTGATCCTTGGCCTTGCGGGTTTGCTGCCGTTCCTGTGGAGCGTTGCAACCGTGCTTTTCCCTGCGGTGGCCGATCTGAGCCTGCATTGGTTCGGGCCGCGCTTTCTGGGGCCATATGTCGGGATTGCTTACGGCAAGATCATTCTGGCCTTCATGTCCGGGGCGCTTTGGGGCTTTGCCACAAGGGCCAGGGCAGACGCTGCGCTGTTTTACGCGCTGTCGGTCGTTCCGGCGCTTTGGGCGTTTGTCTTTGTCGGCGGCGGGTCGGTTCAGGCGACCTACTGCCTGGCGGTGGGGTTTGTGGGCCTGCTGGGCCTGGACTGGTTCTTTGGCAGCCGGGGGCTGACGCCGGCCTGGTGGATGTCGTTGCGGATGCTGCTGACGACGGTAGTGGTGGCATGCCTTTTGGCTACGGTGCTGATATGACAGAGATTTGCGCCTATACTGACGGCGCTTGTTCCGGCAATCCGGGCCCGGGCGGCTGGGGCGTGCTGATGATCGCGCGTGAGGGCGGGCTGGTTGTCAAGGAACGCACGCTGTCGGGCGGCGAGGTGCTGACCACCAACAACCGGATGGAATTGCTGGCGGCGATTTCCGCGTTGGAGGCGCTGACCAAATCGGTGGAGATTACCATCATCACCGACAGCGCCTATGTGAAGAACGGCATCACCGAGTGGATGGACAACTGGAAGCGCAAGGGCTGGCGGACGGCGGGCGGGCCTCCGGTGAAGAATGTTGATCTGTGGCAAAGGCTTGATGCGGCGCGCGCCGGGCACAAGGTGGTTTGGCGCTGGATCAAGGGCCATGCGGGACATGCAGAGAATGAGCGGGCCGATGAACTGGCCCGGGCCGGGATGGCCCCTTTCAAACCCGCGCCCTTCAAACCTGCGAAGTAGTCAGATCCAGTCTAGGCTGATGCGGCCCGAGGGGTGGTTGCGGGTAATCGTCTCACGCAGTTTGCGGTAGCGCGGGCGCAGTTCCTTGAACTTGTGTTCATGCGTTTCGGCGACAAGGGCGCGGATGTTGGTGAACAGGCCCTCGCGGTCCATCGCCTCCAGCACGTCAAGTTCCGAGCCTTCGATATCCATCTTGATGAAGGCGATCGATCCGCGCTTGGCCACTTCATGCCGCACAAGGGTGGGAAAGTCGATCAAGGGCACCTCAACCGTGTTGCCGGTATCGACCCCGGCGGCCCCGGCAAGGATGGTGCTTTTGGTCGAGGCAAGGCGCGGATTTTCTTCAAAATTCTCGCCGCGCATCAGGCGCACGGTGCCAGCACCGACACCTACCGCCGCATTCACCAGTGACACGTTGGCGTGGCCTGCGAAGCGTTCGGTCAATTTGGCGAAGGTGACGGGGTCGGGTTCAAAGGCAATCACGTCAGCGCCGGTGGCCGCAAGAACCTTGGTCACGGTGCCCATGTTGGCCCCAAGGTCAATCGCAAGATCGCCCGGGCGCAGCAGCGAGGCTACGGCTTTCATATAGCCGCGTGCCCAGGCCTCTTGCCCGCTGCGCTTGGTGCGCCGGGTCATTTCCAACATGCGAAGTTCAGCGTCAAGCCGAAGCGCGCGCTCCTGATCAAGCGCGGACGGCGGGGCCTCGGTCGGGGGTGTTTGCGGATGTTCGTTCATTCATCCAAAGCCTTGGTTGGGTCGACGCCGATCTGTTCACACATCCGGGCGGCATAGGAGTTGGGCAGCGGCGGGTTTCTGCGCCAGAACGGT
>JAYSQA010000099.1:0-9683 GCA_043721775.1 Rhodobacterales bacterium | reverse complement strand
CATGACACAAGGGAAAAAACGGCTTCAACCCCTCCATCTGCTCTTCCGTCAGCCAAAACAGATCACTCATGCAACACCTCCCCGATGCCGCCAGTGAATCAGCGAAACGGATCGGAAACAACCGGATTAATGAGGTCTGAGCCTAATGCAAACGCCGCGATCCGCCGGGCGCTGATCGGCGCGGCACAGGGACGCAAGGCACTTCCGGTCGCGTGGCAAAGCCAGGTTCTTGGCTGTCGGTCCATGACGTTGTCCCAAGTTGATCATCCGGCCCGGCAACCTGCGGGCCGGATGATGCGCTTGATCTGTCAGACGCATTGATCGCGATGGTCTGAAATCCTTCCTCGTCAGTCTGAAGTTTCATGTGTGGGGTCAGCGGCCTTCCGACCTCACAACATTTTTGGATAAACGTGACCTCTGGCCCCGGGGTCAGGCAACCTTGCGATGATGCCACCGCGCAATGCGCAGCATACCAGCGCAACATCCATGAAAGCCTGGCTGGCGGGTCGCGCCGAAGGTGGCAGACAAGACCGCGCAAAATATCATACTTGTCAGGAAATTTGGAGGCGAGTACCGGAATCGAACCGGTCTACACGGATTTGCAATCCGGTACGTAACCTCTCCGCCAACTCGCCTCGGCGTTGATACGATTAAGTTTTTCGGAAGCGGTCGTCAAGGGGTTATCACTCCAGTTATCAGGTTTCCGTTTCGGTTCCGTTCTGTTCACTGTCGTTTTTGCTGCGCCCGCCGTGCTGCCATGATCTGCCGAGCCTCACCCGCGTACATGATCACCATCGCCTTCGTGGAGTGGCCAGTGAAGGACATGATCTCGTCATCGGTGCAGTCTGCCCATGCGAGTTCCATAACGCCACGGTAGCGCAGCGCGTGCAGGTCATAGGCTTCAAGGCCAAGACGAACACGTTCATCCCGCATGATGGCGGCCATGCGCCGGTAATTCATCCGGCTTCCGTCTTTCATTGTGACGATATGGCGTGAAGGCATGGGAGCGAAGGGCAGGGCGGCTTTCGCCGCATGTAGAAAGGCCTTGAGCGCCGGGGTGCAGGGCAAGAGCAAGGGCTTGTCGGTCTTGCCTTGGCGCAGCTTGAGGCAGTCGCCGTCATAGTCGCCCCAGGTGAATTGCAGCCAATCACTTGGACGCTGGACGCTGCCAATTCCGATCTCAAAAATCAGCTTCTCCAGCCCTCCAGCCTCGGCCCGCATCTTAGCAATCGCCGCGTCAGTCCATGGGACATGCGGCTTTTGCCGGTCTTTCGGCACGTTCAAGCGTTCGATCCCCACCGCAGGGTTGACCTTAAGCCAATCCTTGCGGACGATCTCTTTGAAGATCAGCGAGATTGCCACGGGGATATAGTTGGCGAACCGGACGCGATGCTTGTTCTTGTCCATCGCCTTGTAGATTTCAGGGGTTGACAGCCTGGCCACGTCATGCGCGCCGATATTCTTGATCAGGTATTCCAGCACAGGATCAAGGTCTTGGCGATAGCGTGGCGACTTTTCGGCCCAACGATCCGACTTGCGCAGGATATCAATGGCAGCACCCCAAGAGCGCTTGGCCTCGGTCTTCTTTCCGGTCCTGACTTCCCAATATTGGCGGTCAAATCCCTCGGTGTTCTCGGGTGCCGTGAAGCGATGCAGGTACTTTCCGCCCCGATAGAAGTAGATGAAACCCGGCTTAGGTTCGCGGATGAAGGGCTTGCGGCCTACCTTGCGGACCATTCGATTCCCCCGTCGATAGCTTCGCCAGTGCCGATTTTGCGCATTTGTTCGATGTCCCAGCGCACGACACCTGGGGCGATCTCGCGGCCCCTCGGCAGGTGCCCACCCGCCACCAGCGCCCGAAACTCGGCAGGTCTCATGTCAAGCAGCGCCGCAGCGGTTATCTCGTTTGCAAGGATGGGGGTTGGTCGGTTTGCCATCGGTTACGCCTCGTCCCCTTCGGCGTCATTGGTATTTTGCACTTTGTACCAAGTCTCACGGCACAAGCGGGACGCGTTCAGCATCAGGCACATTTTCGGTTCTGTTGTTTCCGGTAAGGTCGGAGAGGGCCCTTTCTGCGCCCGAACATAAGCAACTTCGCGGGCCGTCTTCATTGCAGAGAGGCTTTCACCCAAGGCCGTGATTTGGCCAGATGTATAATTCCAATCGCCAGTCATGACTGGATCGGGGTTGCCAAAATCAAAGCGCCAGGCCCAGACTTCATGCGGCACGGCCCTCAAGTCGAAAAACTTGATGTTCTGTCCACCGAAAATGAACATGATGCTATTGAGGGCACACTTGGTGAACTCGATAGCGTCTTTCCAGGCCAGGCCATAGGTTTCCCGAACTTCTGCTGCGCCCTTGATGACCATCACGGACGGGACGGAAAACGATCCCCAGCGGCGGGTTTCGTCATCGTCGTCAAGCCAGCCGGAACCAGCCAACTCCAAGATGCTGCGATGCCGCAGGTCCTTCAGGGTTGGAAGTGGAACTCCGGTAACGCTGGCAACTTGGCTGATCCGCATGGCACTTTCCTTATGGGTGGTTCGCCCACCTATACAATTCCATCATTGCGAAGTAAATGGGTATATTTACCAACCAAAAAAGGCAAAGCGCATGTTGTGTGTGATTTTGCATCATCATGACAAACCATAACACTCAAGCCGTTCGGCCCGTTTTTTCAGCAGTGCGGCAAGTTCGGCTAAAGTTTCGGACGCATCGCTATCTCGTGCCAGATCGTCGCAGAACGCTGCGAGCGACCTTAAGCCATCCGGCGCCAGCACTTTGATCACTGCCGCTAGTTTGTCTTGGGAACTCTCATGTGCTACCTCTTGCGCGGTATCGGGGGTGACTGCCATCATCAGGCCTCCAGGTCTGCGGTTGCCGTTGGGATTGGAAACGGCCCGTCTGTCAGGGGAAGGCCGCTTGCGGCCTGCCAGATTGAAAAGACCAGGCGATTTTGAGGTTGCCAGAATTCAGCGGCATAGTCAGGGCTGTCTCTGCGATGTTGCGGCCCCACATCGTTCTGCCACAGAACGTGCACCAGGGCGGCAATGCCTGCGCCGGTCGTCGGGACGATCCGCCCCATCTCAAGCGCCAGGTCGCAATTCCGGTTCATCAGCGCAACCATTTCCGGCCTGTCCCAATCGTCGTGGATATCGGACAGGGCTTTCCATCCTGCCTCGGTATCAAGCCATTCCGCGTAAAGCGGCAAAACCGGGTCGCCTGATACGGGCTGCGCTGCGGCGGTAGAGGTGAGGCCCGGCAACGCGGCCAGCGACACCGCAGCGCCTGCAAATTCCCGGCGGGTGAGGGTTTCGCGGGTCATTGCTTTGCCCCCTCTTTCGGCAACAGGCGATTGACTTGGCGCAGGGCGTTGCGCATGTAGCCGCGCGCTTGGGGGACCTGCCAGAACTGGGGGGCCGCGCCCTCGGTCGCGTCCAGCGCCAAGGTCAGCATGTCGTGAACGTCCAGCAGTCTGGCGGCAGGCAAGCCGATACCGGCCCGCTTCAACGGGGTTTGTTGGGTCATTGCGTTGCGTCCTTGTTGGTGATTTAATAGAAAATATATCAACCGTAACAGGCTATCGTGTCAATAGAAAAAATATCAATCCGACAGGTGAAGGCGGCGCGCGCTTTGCTAGCATGGTCACAAGATGATCTTGCGCAGGCCTCTAGAATTTCGGTTCCGACAATTGCGCGCCTTGAATCGGCAGATGGTGACATTGGCGGTCGTGCCACCACTGGCGAGGCCATCCGGGCCGCGCTCGAGGCCGCTGGTGTGATCTTTGTGGCGGAAAATGGCGAAGGTCCGGGGGTTCGGCTGCGAAAGGGCGCATGATGCAGACCACTCTTGATCCTTTGGCCCGCTACAATGAAAGGGTGAAACTGTTCGCGGCCTTTGTGAACTCCATTGGCCTTGGGCTTATTGGTTTTGCCGTTCTGCGGCCCTTGGCGGACGCTCTTTCAAATGCATCCGTGTCGGGGTTGTGGTGGGGCGTGACGGGACTCGCATTGCACGGGGTTTCGCACTATGTTCTGGGATATCTGCGCAAAGAGGTGAAGCCATGACCCTGTTTGAGTTCATCGTGCCGCTTGTCGCCTTGGCGGTTGCTGGCATCGGGGTCTTGATCCTGAAACGGGTCAACAAGGCATTGGATGATCAAAACCCTCACCATCCTGCCGAATAGGTCCACGACGTTGCTTGCCCTGCTGATCACCCAGCAGCTCGGTTTGACGCTCGGTTAATCCTTGTACGACATCGACACCCGCCCGAAAAGGCCCGGCCCGCCATTCGGCTGAACATGCAACGGCTGACTGATGGACTGTGCAGGTTAAAGCCACATTCGTGACGCACATCATGCCGTGACCTGTAGCCAAACAGGCCCCAACGCGGGCCGCCAGAGGCCCTTCCTGCTATCGCGCCACCCTTCCCCATACCAAAGGCCTGCCTCGCACGTATCCCGGCCCGCTGCCGGGCAAATAGGCCGTGAAAAAGCCGGGCAGGTTTCCCCACCCGGCTTTGCTGTCTTGGCCGTAACCCTGATCAGAGTCCGGCGTTCTTGTACCAGGACGCGGTTTCGACAAAGGCCGCACCGATTGCCCAGCGAAGGCGGAACTCCATTCCCAAGGTGCCCCAACCCAGCTTGCTTTCGACTTGCGGGCTGCTTGCACCTTCAAGGCTCGCCCAGGTCAAGCCATTCGCCATCGCCGGGTCGCCCAGAAGATACCACGCCGTCGCGTTGGTCAGGCCCGGTTCGCACAAGACCTCAAGCCGTTCGGCGAAGGGGTTCACACTGGACGTGAGCGCCGGTGTGATCGAGGTCACCAGCTGATCAGCCAGAACCTCAAGCTCTGGCGGGACGAGCAGTATCTTCGGCTCGATCGCCAGCAAGACGCCCTGTTTGTCTTTCTGCCTGCGCATCGCCAGCCGTGCCGCCCCCAACGTGGTGACGCTCAAAACCGCTGCCGTAACGGCAAGGTTTCCGTGGTTGGCATGGAACAAAGCGATGCCGTCCGACATGTTCTGCCCGGCCCCGTTGTTGGCCAGCAAGGGGCTCAAAAGCACATTCCGGAACTGTGCAACACTGCCTTGGATCATCTTGCGGCTAATATCGGAGAGAAGGCCCATGGCGGACGAGTCATTGGCTAAGGCTTGGTTCGACACCGCGAACATAGAGGCGTAGTCATCTGGCTTTGCCGCCTTCTCGCCCTTTTCGCTCACAGTGATGTACTGGACTTCACCACCTTCAAGCACTTTCTGCGGCAGGCCAGCTGCCGACAGGGTGACGCTGTTGCGCTGGCGATAATCGACCACCGGAACCTCAGTCGCTACCTTGGAAATCGGCGGTTCGGCAATCAGGAAGCCCTTTCCGACGACTCCGGTGAGGCCCTGCCCAATCGTGTAGCTAAAATCCGAACCGGTATGTTCGCCAGCCATCCGGATCGCCTCGGCCGCATAGGTCGGGCGGAGGCCATTCGCCCGGCAAAGGCTCATGGCCACATCGGCGAGGCTGAAGGGCCCCGCGTCCCTCGCCATGGTCGGTTCGAACTTGAGGCCAAGGCGCGGTGCCAGCGCCGCTGCCAGACCGTCTGCGGCCTTCATGGCGATGCCGCGCGGGCTATCCCACGAATGACCCTGCGACCATTGGCTATCGCTGGCGCCCACCCTTGCCTTGGGCTTCTGTGCATCTTCCGCCGCGAGGTGGGTCAGCAGGATCTGACCGGCAAGCGCGGTCGGGGTCGGGGCCGTCGCCGGATCATCGGCGCCGCCCATGCACTCTGACAGGAATTCGTCCGTCAGCTTGATCAGGGTGGCATCATCGACGGTGCGTGCCATCGGGTTCGTGGCCATGAACACCAGCCCTTGCACTACCGCCTCGGCCTGCGCGGCCGTCATTCCGCGCTCGGCCGCGCCATCGGCGAAGGCCGAGGCCAGCGCTGGCGACAGCTTCGCCTTGGAAGCCACGAGGCGCATTTGCGCCAGCAGCCGTGCCGGGACCTGCCCAGCGGGGTTCGTTCTGACATTCATCAGGTCTTCTCCATTTCAGAGGATGTAAGCGAAGCGGTCGCCCAGCCGTTCTTCAACGCGAGCTGCACCAAGTGCGCAGGCGCTGCCTTGAATCTGCGGTAATCGAAGGCCGCAACCGGCGCAGGATCTTGGTTTCCGGCCGGTGCCAGATCATCCGCAAAATTGAGAGCCACCGCCTCTTGGGCGGTCAGCCAGGTTTCGTCGCGCATCCACTGCGCCACCCGCGCCACGGGATTGCCGGTCGCGCGGCTGTAGATCGCGGCATAGACGCCTGACATTTTGTCGAGGGTGTCGGCCATCTGCCGCATTGCTCCGGCGGAACCGAAGGCAAAGGCCGCGGGGTCGTGGATCATCACCAAAGCCGCATCGTGGATCAGGACAGAGCGAGCTCCCAACATCGACAGACTTGCCGCCGAGGCCGCAACACCCTGCACATGGGCCGTGGCCTTTCCATGCCGCTCAAGCGCCGCGAAGATCGCAGCACCTTCCGTCGCGATGCCGCCGAAGCTGTTGATGAAGATATCAATCGGCCCCGGGTTGGCATCACAGAACGCCCCGACGGCTGCGCCAGTCGCATTGTCCAGGCCGATTTCGCCGGAGATATCGAAGCGCGGGATCATTGGACGCCCCGGACCGGCGCGCCGTGCGACGTTGCGAGCTTCGGCCCGACGGGGATTTCCTCAAGCCGCTTGAGCCCCGCCGTAGCGCATTCAGTGGCGACGGTAGGGCCGAAGCTGGAGGCCATTTCTGTCAGGGACCAGGCGTGCGCGATGATCAGGACTTCGTGGAGTGGAATGCCATGACCGCCCTGAAGAATAAGTGCAGCGCGGCGAAACTCTGCCAAGGCTGCGGTGTGGTGTTCGCCTGAAATCATCATCGTCTTTGTCCTCATTTGGGCCGCCATGCAGCCAGGTTGAAATTCAGCGCCGCGTTCCGAGGAGTTCAGAACCGCGCTGTGTCGGGGTTTGCCCACTCGCCGACAAACGGGGATTCTTCCGGTAGATGCCTGCGGAGGTTGACCGAGGGCGCATCCGGCCCTTTCGAAACTTGTGTGACGGGGGCATGGGGGAACATCCTCCGCCTGTTCTTCGGCGGGTGTTTCTGGCGCAGTGCCCAGAAGAATCGACAGCATGGAAATCCTGCCCTTTTCCGATCGAGGCGATGACCCCAACCCGAAATTCACAGCGGCCAAGCCGCCGCAACCAGTCAAAACCTCACCCCCAAAATCCAGACTTTTAGCGGATGACAACAACACCAATATATTCCTCAAGTGAAAATTTGTTGCATACAAAGGAAGCACATCCGGTGCGAATTACCCGCGTGGGTCGGGTGGGCCGGGAAGGACCCGAGGGCTTGGCAGGGGGTGCGCTGGACCATCACGCCCGCCCCATTGATCGGTCTGCCGGGAAGCCCGGCACGTTCAACTCTCGCGCCAGCTCTGAAAGGATGGTCACCTCGGCAAGGTCACGCTCTTCGGCCTCTGGGGTGCCAGTGATCAGCAACCGGCGCAGGCTGTAGGTTGCCCGTCCGGCGCGGTCCAAGCCGACAGCCAGCCAAGGCTTCACCAGGTGCGCAACCTCTGTCGCCGTCTCACGCTGGCCGGGGAAGGCGTTCGCCTCCTCGTCGGCGATCATAATCACCACCGGCTCACCACCCTGCCTAAGCATCGAGGCGAAGGCCGTCTCAAGCACCTTGACCGCTAGCATGTTGCGCACCGGCACAAGCTTGCCGTCTGCCGTGTAGTCCAGACAGGTCCGCGCCATGTCACGCGCCAGCTCATCCGCCCGTGCCTGCATCAAGCGCCGCAGTTGCCTATTCATCACCAGCACTCCCCAGCAAAGTGACGGAAGTGACGGAAGTGACGGTTCCCGCATTTATCTTCAGGTGTGTGTGTGTGCGCATACGCGTGACGCGCACACATGAGGCCAATGTAGGAAACCGTCACTTCCGTCACTTCCGTCACCTGTGTCACTCGCTTTACCATCCGCCTGATCCTTCCGCCAATCCGGCGATCTTCAGCCGCAGCCCGAGGAAGCCGCGCCCGTTATTTCGCCTATGTGCCTGATATCCCCGGCTTTCGACTTCCTTCTGAAGGGTGCGCAGGGTCCAGGGATTGAGGCCTTGCGCAGTGCACCACTGCCCGAACCGCTTGTGCAGGTCCGAGGTGGACACAAAGGCCGATCCGTCACTTTCGGCCTCTTCCGCGAGGAAGTTGCCAAGGGTGTCCTCGTCATCGAGGTACTGGGTGGATACCGCCGCAATCGAAGCCGGAACCTTCAGACCGCCGCGCTGCCACTCAAGGCAACCGTCAATCATCCATGCCAGTATCTTGCCGGCCTCAGCCTTCAGCTTCTCTGGAAGGTCTGCGTCGCGGTCTTCAGGCGGTATCGTCACGTCGAAGGGTATCAGGACAAAGCGCCGCCGCATGGCCTCGTCAACGCCCTTGAATGATGGCTTGGTGTTGCCACCAATCCAAAGCTTCAGAACCGGCCGGAAATCGAAGAAATTTCCGTGCATGAAACGGGCGGTCACCACATCGCCGCCGGTCACGTCCTTCACCATGTCCTCGGCCCAGGTCTTGCCCCTTGGCGGCTCAGAGGTGACCACCACGCGCGCCCCATTCAGCCCGGCAAGGTCGGTCGGGTGGCCTGTCATTTGACTGCTCAGGAAGGTTGCCACCGGCGCGCGCCGGGCATAATCGCCCAGAATGTGGAACAGGATGTTCAGGAAGGTGCTCTTGCCGTTGGCCCCGCTGCCGTACAGGAAGAACAGCTTGTGCTCTCGCGTTTCGGCAGTCAGAGAATAGCCCAAGGCCCGCTTGATGAAGCCGATCAATTCCCGGTCATCATTGAAGATTGTGGCGAGGAACTTCAGCCAAACCTTGGGTTGCCCATCTTCCGGCGCCACCGATGTAACCCGGCTGATCATGTCATTGCGCCGGGCGGGGTGTGATTGGCCACTTCGCAGATCCACCGCCAGGGCAGGAACGCCAAGCATCATCGGGTCAGTATCAAAATCAGTGGCGCGGATCGCGCTCTCAGGGTTCGACTGAGCAAAGAACAGCACGTTCCTGGCCTTTCGCACCTCGCGCAACTGGCGAAATTCTGCCTTCGCCCATTTGCGCAAGGCGTCCGCTGCCTTGGTATCAAGGCCCGTGCAGCGCTGCTCTACCCATGTCCAAAGCTTGCCCTCACGCCAGCGCAGGTTCTGCCGGGTGAAGGACATGGCAAGGTCAGTATCATCCTTCTGCCAGTGCCTGTCTGGTGACCAGATATGCCAGTCCCCCGAGGCTGCGACGTAGCGCCCGTTGGCATCCAGCCGCGCCTTGCCAAGCTCAATCGCAAGCTGATCGTCCGACAGATCAATGCGGGGTTGCCCATCGCTGTCAAAAGCGCTTGGCGCAGCAAAGGGAATGTCACCACCGTCTTCTGGCGCGGATTGATCTGGCAATGGCCGATTATCATCAAGGCCGCAATCTCTATTAGCCTCCCGAAGGGCGTCAAGTTCGGGTGCCAGGTCAACATAAAACAAGTTGTTCCGAAGTACCTCGGCCACGCGCAGGGGAATCGCGTTTGGGATTTGACCTGATCCGAAGGGTCTTGCGGTCTTGGGCGGGATGGATTCTGGGGTGGGGATCGCCCTTTTGGAGCCCGTTC
>JAYSQA010000098.1:0-4620 GCA_043721775.1 Rhodobacterales bacterium | reverse complement strand
GCGTTCGTTGGCGTGCATTTCGAGCATCCGCCCGACCTTTTCCTTCTTGTCCTTGACCGAGTTCAGATAAGTGCCCTTGGTCAGGGTGCCAGAATAAATCCGGATGAAGGTCAGGCTGCCGACGAACGGATCGTTCATCACCTTGAACGCCAGCGCGCTGAACGGCGCATCGTCGGTCGGCGGGCGGCTGTCCTTCTCGTCGCTGTCCAACTTGACGCCCTGCACATCAGGAATGTCGAGCGGCGAAGGCAGATAATCGACCACGGCATCGAGCAGCGGCTGGACGCCCTTGTTCTTGAACGCCGAACCGCAGCAGACCGGCACGAACGACTGATTGAGCGTGCCCTTGCGAATGCAGGCCTTCAGCGTCGCGACATCAGGCTCAGTGCCTTCGAGATAGGCTTCCATCGCATCGTCGTCCTGGTCGATGACCAGCTCGATCAGTTCGGTGCGATAGATCGCGGCTTCGTCAGCCAGATCGGCCGGAATGTCCTCATAGAAGAATTCGGCGCCGAGCGCTTCGTCCTTCCAGATGATCGCGCGGTTGTGGACTAGATCGACCAGACCGCGCAGGTCGGCTTCGAGGCCGATCGGAATGTAAAGCACGGCGGGCTTGGCGCCGAGGCGGTCGATGATCGACTGGACGCAGTACTTGAAGTTCGCGCCGGTGCGGTCGAGCTTGTTGATGAAGCACATCCGCGGCACGCCATACTTGTCAGCCTGGCGCCACACCGTCTCGGACTGCGGCTCCACGCCGGCAACGCCGTCGAAGCAGGCAACCGCGCCATCGAGCACGCGCAGCGAACGCTCGACTTCAATGGTGAAGTCGACGTGGCCGGGGGTGTCGATGATGTTGATGCGGTGATCGTTCCAGAAACAGGTCGTGGCAGCCGAGGTGATCGTGATGCCACGCTCTTGCTCTTGCTCCATCCAGTCCATGGTGGCAGCGCCATCATGGACCTCCCCGATCTTGTGGGTCTTGCCGGTGTAATACAGGATCCGCTCGGTCGTCGTGGTTTTACCCGCGTCGATGTGGGCGATGATCCCGAAGTTACGGTAACGGTTCAGCCCATATTCACGTGCCATTATGCCACCTTACCAGCGATAGTGGCTGAACGCTTTGTTAGCGTCGGCCATCTTGTGGGTGTCTTCGCGCTTCTTCACGGCCGTGCCACGGTTGTTCACCGCGTCGGACAGTTCAGCAGCCAGACGTTCTTCCATGGTGTTCTCGTTGCGTTTGCGGGCAGCGATGATCAGCCAACGGATGGCCAAAGCTTCGCGACGCTCGGTCCGCACTTCGACCGGGACCTGATATGTCGCACCACCGACGCGGCGCGAACGCACTTCGACGGAGGGTTTCACATTGTCCAAAGCTTCATGGAAAGCCTGGATCGGTTCGCGCTTCAGACGGGACTGAACACGCTCAAGGGCGCCATAAACGATGCCTTCAGCGACGGACTTCTTGCCGTCAAGCATCAGGTTGTTCATGAACTTGGACAGAACCCGGTCACCATACTTGGCATCGGGCAGAATTTCGCGCTTTTCAGCGGCGTGACGACGGGACATTCTCTATCTCCTCACTTCGGACGCTTGGCGCCATACTTCGAACGACGCTGACGACGTTCTTTAACGCCTTGCGTGTCGAGTACGCCGCGGAGGATGTGGTAACGCACGCCGGGCAAGTCTTTGATACGACCGCCACGGATCAGAACCACAGAGTGTTCCTGAAGGTTGTGCTTTTCACCGGGAATGTAGCAAATCACTTCGAAGCTGTTGGTCAACCGCACCTTGGCGACTTTCCGCATAGCCGAGTTCGGCTTCTTCGGGGTGGTGGTGTAGACGCGGGTACAGACGCCGCGCTTCTGGGGGCAGGCTTCCAAGTGTTGCGACTTGGACTTCCGGACTGGTGCCTCCCGCGGTTTGCGGATCAGCTGTTGAATAGTCGGCATGCACGTTCCTCGTGTTGCTCTGTCAATACTCGCACCAAGACTTGGTGCGCCACTTCTCGACACGACACCTTGCGCCTATCGCAAAATGCCAAAACCGCAATCGCTCCCAACACGGGTGCGGTGCGGCGGAATTTCAGAGGATCGGGGCTTTTGGCCCGGATCATGACCAGTTCCATTGTCATACCCCAGCCAAGATAGACCTGTGGCTAAGGTAGGCGGCTGATAGGGGGAATCGGTTGGGAAGTCAACAGCAGTCAGGCGGCGGCTTTTTGGGGCAGCAGGCGGCGCAAAACTGCGGCAACAAGACAGACCAGCAAGCCAGAAATCACGATATCCGACAAGAAATGCTTGCCCGCTGCCATCCGCGGCCACGCCGTCACCACAGGCAGTGCAAAGGTTGCAAGAAGGCCCAGCCCGTAGAAGGCGTCGCCCATCTTCGGACGGGTCGCCCGCAAGATGATGGTCAAGCTGATCGCCAAAGCCGTGGCCCCGGCCATCTCTCCGGACACGAAAGATGTATTGCCGCAGCACTGTTCGCTGATAGCCCAGGCGCGGGAAAACTGTGTCGATCCAGCAAACTCTGTCACCTGAAACGGGCGCGCCCTGCCCCAGAAGGGTTTGAGGATGCCGTTGACGATCAAGCCGGGCCCCAGAAGGTAGACCAGCATCTGAAACAGCCAGTCGCGCGCGGGCACATTCAGAAATGTCTTGCGACGCAGTGTCAGGGCTAAAGTGACAAGAAATCCAATGTCTTCCGCCGCATAAAGCGCCACGCGGACGGCCTCTACCGGGCGGCTGGACGCAATCGGGAATGCCTTGCCATCGTAGAACAGACGAGCAGCGCCAAGGTCGATTGCGGGAAAGGCCACAAACACCGCGCTGGCCAGACAAGTGGCCAGCAACAGCGTCAGAACCAGCCTCATACCAGCTTCGCTTTGCGGATCAGCCAAAGGTTGCGGGCGTAGATCACGGTGCCGGGCAACTGGCCGATGATGATGACAGGCTCCAGCTTGTGGATGCCGTAAGCCAGCACGATCAGGCTGCCGAAGATCGAGAAATACCAAAACATCACCGGAACAACCGACCGCCCTTCCCTTTCGGACGCCCACCATTGCACGATGAAGCGCGCGGTGAACATCAACTGGCCCAAGACGCCCACCGTCAACCAAAGGGCATCGGCGGGTGTCGCGGCACCCATCATTTTCAACAAGTTATACATGAAATTCCTCGGGCAGGGCCTTGGCCTTCTTGCGGCGACGCAGCAACCAGGCGACGCCCAGCAGATCGACCGCGCCGACCATCCCCCGTTGCAGGTTCGAATAGTTCGACGACCCCGCCACGCGGGGCCGGTGGCTGACATCGACATGCGCCACCTGCCAGCCGTCACGGGCGAACAGGGCGGGCAGATAGCGGTGCATGTGATCAAAATAGGGCAGCGCCAGAAACGCCTCGCGCTGGAAGGCTTTCAACCCGCAGCCGGTATCGCGCGTGCCATCCTTCAAGAGCCAACCGCGCAAGCCGTTGGCCAGCCACGAAGCGACTTTCTTTGACCAGCTATCCTGCCGTTTGACCCTTTGCCCCGCCACCAGCCCGACAACTCCCGCCTTGTCCGCCAGCAACGGCGCTACCAGCTTGGGCAACTCATCTGGTGGGTTCTGGCCATCACCGTCCAGGGTACAGATCAACGGCGACCGCGCCGCCAGAACGCCAGTATGAACGGCAGCACTTTGGCCCGCCGATGTTGGATGCCGCAGCAGGCGCACATGGGGCATGTGTAGACCCTGCACGTTGCCCGCCGTATCATCGGTTGACCCGTCATCCACGACAATAATCTCAAACGGTGCAAACGCTTGCATCGCTGCATCAATAGCTTGCACCAGAGAACCGATGTTCTCGGCCTCGTTGCGGGCCGGAATGACGATGGAGATGTTGGTCATGTTCGGCTGCCCTTGTTGCCTGCCCGTATAGAGCAGCCATGTAATCCTTGCAATTCAGGTGGCGGCGGCCAGACGGCGTTTCCGCTCGCGCACAAGCATGTAAATGCCAGAAGCCACGACAATAGCACCACCAATCAGCGTCATCTGATCCGGCAAGGTGCCAAAACGTGCCCATCCGAGGACGATGGCAAACAGAAGCGAGGTATAGCGGAAGGGGGCCACCACAGACAGGTCACCCACCCGCATCACCTTGATGGCACAAAGATAGCCAATGATCAAAAAGCCCGCCGCCGCCGATGTCTCGGCAACCGCCAGCAGCGGAACGGACTGCCAACCTTGCGTCACAACGCCGGCAGCCCCCATCAGCGTCACCGCGACAGAGGCCCAGATGGCCCCGGTCGTCGACGGCAAAGCGCTGGAGAATGATCGTGTCGTCAGATCGCGCAGCACCACGCAGGTAACAGACGCCAGCCCCAGAACCGACCATCGGTCAAAGTCAGCCGCTCCGGGCCGGATGATCAGCAAGACGCCGACAAACCCCACCGCAATCGCGGTCAACCTGCGCCACCCGATGGGTGTTTTCAGCAAAAGAGCCGCCGTCAGCGTCACCGCAAGAGGCAAAGACTGCATAATGGCCGACAAATTGGCCAAAGGCATATGGGTCAGCGCCACCAGAAAGGTCACTGTCGCGAAAATTTCGCCCAAAGTGCGCCAGCCCAGCAGGTTTCGGTCTG
>JAYSQA010000097.1:0-1900 GCA_043721775.1 Rhodobacterales bacterium | reverse complement strand
AAAGTGCGCAAACGGTGGCTTGAGCGACGAAAACGGGTGAAAGACGGAACATCCGTCCCAGGCGATACGCTTAAAAATCCTTTTTCAGCAGCCTGTTAGGCTCTGTGGTCATTGGATCGCTCTTTCTGCCCGTTGGCGGGCAACAAAAAACCCGCCTTGCGGGCGGGTCGGGGTGGTCGTGGTGATGTGAAAATCCGGTTGACGGAGCGGCGGGCTAAGGCCGCGGCGCCAGTTCGCGCAGCACCGTGTTGGTCTCGCGCACCTGCGGCTTCAGCTCGTTGATTGAAAGCGACAGGGCGTCAAAACGCACATCCTGCCGGGTAGCACTATTTTCCAGAACCCGAACGCGCGCTTCCAACTGCGCAGAACTGGCGCGTTCGGCCATGACCATTTCGCGGGTTTCGGTCAGGGCCGAGGTCAGCCGGTCGGCCGCACCCTGCAGCGAGACCAAAGTCCCGCCACCCCACCAGATCAGGCCGGTGACCGAGACCAGCATGGTCCAGGCCAGTGCTTTGTTGATCCAGATTGGCGTTGTTGCACAACTCTGACTGGACAGGATTCACATCGTGAATCCATGGAGTTAGAAGAGGGTCATGACGAAGCCCTCACGCGCCCGCTATCGCACGACGAATTGGCCCAGCTACAATGCCTCGCTGAAGAAGCGCGGCTCATTGCTGATCTGGCTGGACAAGGAGATGGCCTGGCTTGCGCCGCATGATTGGAGCCCGGGCTGTCCTGCGGTGTTCTCCGATTCCGCGATCCAGTTCTGCCTCACGATCAAGGTGCTGTTCAAACTCCCCTTGCGGCAAACGACCGGCATGGTGGCCAGCCTGGTGGGGATGGCGAACCTCGATTGGGCCGTGCTGGACTATTCTACCCTGTGCCGCAGGCAGAAGACCCTCGCCGTCCAGATCCCCTATCGGCGCGCCGACGGGCCGCTCAACCTGTTGGTCGACAGTACCGGGATCAAGTTCCTGGGCGATGGGGAATGGCAAGTCCGCAAACACGGCGTTCAGGGTCGTCGCCAGTGGCGCAAGGTCCATCTGGCCATGGACACGGCCACTTCGGACATCCGCGCGGTGGAGTTCACCCCGAGCCGCGAAGGTGACAGCCCCGTTCCGCCGGAGTTGCTGGACCAGATCCCTGAGGTCGAACTGATCGGCACTGTGACCGCAGATGGGGCGTATGACACGCGCCGCTGCCACACCGCCATCATCAACGTCAGGCCACCGCGATCATTCCGATCCGCAAGAATGGGCGGCCCTGGAGGGAAGATTGCCCGGCGGCAGTGGCCCGAAACGAAACCCTGCGTGCCACCCGGCACTTTGGCCGGGCGTTCTGGAAACGCCGGACCGGCTACCACGCCCGAAGCCGGATCGAGGCCAAGATGCCCTCGCCGGTTCGCTCGAACCGTTGGCACTCACCGGCTCGACCTCAAGGCCTTCAGAGAACGCATCAGCGCACGAGACCCCGACCGCCAAACTGCCGAAATCCAAATCCGCGTCGCATTGATGAACCGCTTCTCGGCCCTTGGAACGGCCGAGATCATAAGTGTGGCCTGAACTCAAAGGGGAAAGGGGAAGTCACGCCTCAGGCGTGAGTTCTGCCACAACGCCAATTGGACGTCAGCGCCTCCAGATAGGGACGCATCTGGTTCCATGCTCGGTTTTGCTGCGCGGCCGCTGCCAGTTGTCCTGGCGTTGCCTTGCGGTCGTTGAGCGCCGATTTCATGGCCTCGATGGCCACGGACCTATCAACCAGCTTTGGGTTTCTGAAGGCGTCAGCAATCGATTTGGTGATGGAAGAGGTGGTTCCGGAAATCCGAACAGCCGGGATAGGTGGATTTTCCGCGCAACAGCAGGAAGATGCTGCGAGCGAGGAGATGACCATGACGAGACGA
>JAYSQA010000096.1:0-5599 GCA_043721775.1 Rhodobacterales bacterium | reverse complement strand
AACCGCGAGGCCGTTGATGGTGATGAGCTCGTCGCCTTTCAGGCCCAGCGTCTGCGCCGACGTGCCTTCCTGGAAGGTCAGCGGCAACACGCCCATGCCCACGAGGTTGGAGCGGTGGATGCGCTCGAAGCTCTGCGCGATGACAGCGCGCACGCCGAGCAGCTTGGTGCCCTTCGCCGCCCAGTCGCGTGACGAGCCGTTGCCATATTCCTCACCCGCGAAGACAACCAGCGGCACTCCCGCTTCCTGATACTTCGTTGAAGCCTCGTAGATCGACATCTTCTCGCCCGAGGGATAGTGGCGCGTGTTGCCGCCCTCGGCGACGTTGCCGTCGGCGCTCTTGTTCATGAAGTTCTTGATGCGGATGTTGGCGAAGGTGCCGCGCATCATCACTTCATGGTTGCCACGACGGGACCCGTAAGAGTTGAATTCGGACACCGGAACTTGCTGTTCTGCCAAGTACTTACCGGCCGGAGTTGAGGCTTTGAATGAACCTGCCGGAGAGATGTGGTCGGTGGTGATCATATCGCCCAGAACGGCCAGGACGCGCGCGCCTTCGATGTTCTTGATGATACCCGGGGTCTGCGACATGCCGCGGAAATAGGGCGGGTTCTGGATGTAGGTCGAGGTCGGCGGCCAGTCGTAGGTCTCGCTGTCAGTGGTCTTGACGGCTTGCCACTTGGCGTCACCTTTGAAGACGTCGGCGTATTTCTTCAGGAACGCTTCGCGGGTCACGGTGGCCTCGACAAGGTCAGAGATTTCCTTGTTCGTGGGCCAGATGTCTTTGAGGTAAACCGGGCCATTGGTGCCCATGCCCAAAGGCTGGGTCGTCAGGTCGATGTTGAGGTCACCGGCCAGCGCATAGGCTACAACCAGCGGCGGCGAGGCCAGATAGTTGGCGCGCACGTCGGGCGAAATCCGGCCTTCGAAGTTGCGGTTGCCCGACAGGACGGCCGTGGCCACCAGATCGCCTTCGCAGATGGCCGCCGAAATCGCAGGGTCCAGCGGGCCAGAGTTGCCGATGCAGGTGGTGCAGCCGTAGCCGACAAGGTTGAAGCCCACGGCGTCAAGGTCTTCCTGCAAGCCAGCGGCCTCAAGGTATTCACTGACAACCTGGGAGCCTGGGGCGAGGGAAGTTTTCACCCAGGGCTTCGCCTTCAGCCCAAGCGCGCGCGCTTTGCGCGCCACCAGTCCGGCGCCGATCATGACATAGGGGTTTGAGGTGTTGGTGCAGGAGGTGATCGAGGCGATCACCACTGAGCCATCGCGCAGCAGGTAGTCGTGGCCCGCCACTTGTGCCGACTTGCGAAGATCGACGGTCGAGGCCGGCGCTGCGCCTTCAGATGCCATGTCTTTGGCTGCGGCACTGGTATCAATGCCGCGATATTCCGCCACGGTACAGTAGAAACCAGCCGCAGCCTCGGTCAGGGGCGTGTAATCTTGCGGCCGCTTTGGGCCGGAAATCGCAGGAACAATGGTGCCCATGTCGAGATGCAGGGTCGAGGTGTAGACAGGCTGATAGTTCACCCCACGCCACATGCCGTTGGCTTTGGCGTAAGCCTCAACCAGCGCAATCCGCGCCTCATCCCGACCGGTGTTGCGCAGGTAGCGGATGGTTTCATTGTCGATCGGGAAGAAGCCGCAGGTCGCGCCATATTCGGGGGCCATGTTGGCGATGGTCGCACGGTCGGCGAGGGGCAGATGGTCAAGGCCCTCTCCGTAAAACTCGACGAACTTGTTCACAACGCCATGTTTGCGCAGCATTTGAACGACTTTGAGGACGAGGTCGGTGGCGGTGGTGCCTTCCATCATCGAGCCGGTCAGCTTGAAGCCTACGACTTCGGGGATCAGCATGGAAACCGGTTGGCCCAGCATTGCCGCCTCGGCCTCGATCCCGCCGACGCCCCAGCCCAGAACGGCAAGGCCGTTGACCATGGTGGTGTGGCTGTCGGTGCCGACGAGGGTGTCGGGATAGGCGACCTCAAGCCCGTTCTGGTCGGTGTCAGTCCAGACGGTTTGCGCCAGATATTCAAGGTTGACCTGATGGCAGATGCCAGTGCCCGGCGGCACGACGCGGAAGTTGTTGAAGGCCTTCTGACCCCATTTCAGGAAGACATACCGCTCCATATTGCGTTCGTATTCGCGGTCAACATTGGCCTGAAAGGCGCGGGCGGTGCCGAATTCGTCGATCATCACCGAGTGGTCGATGACAAGGTCAACCGGCACCAAGGGATTGATTTTGGCCGCAGAACCTTTCAGCCCAAGGATGCCGTCGCGCATGGCGGCCAAGTCAACCACCGCGGGCACGCCGGTGAAATCCTGCATCAGCACGCGGGCCGGGCGATAGGCTATCTCTCGCGGGTTCTTGCCACCCAAGGCCGCCCATTCGGCGAAGGCCTTGATGTCATCCACGGTAACGGTCTTGCCGTCTTCAAACCGCAGCATATTCTCCAGCACCACCTTCAACGAGGCGGGCAGGTTGGAGAAATCGCCAAGCCCTGCGGCTTGCGCTGCGGGGATGGAATAATAGGCGATGGTGGAACCACCAGCCGTCAGGCTGGTGCGGGTCTTTGCGCTGTCATGTCCGACGGTAACGGTCATAAGGGCCTCCTATGGCGACGTTTGGAAGTCTTTTGCCGCATTGCGGCAGGGCGGGCAAGGAATCAATCGGGCTTAGGTGGCATTGTATGCAATTGTATGCCGAAAATCCAGCGGCATTGCGGCCTGAATTCCACAGGGCCGTGAGGCACCATGGCGGAACAATCGCAAAACCTTGATTGGCGCTTGACCCTGGACTTCAATAGAGATTGCAGGGCAAAGGGGATATTTGCCATGAAACGTCAGGTCATCAGTGCTGTCGCAGGCCTTTGGGTTGCGGGCGGCCAGGCGGGGTACGCGCAAGATCAGGGGGCCGCTTCGGGAACCGTGGTCGAGCTTTACACCTCGCAAGGCTGTTCGTCCTGCCCGCCGGCTGATGAATATTTGCGCAAACTGGCGGCAGAACCGGGGGTGATCGCCCTCGCCCTGCATGTCGACTACTGGGATTACATCGGCTGGACCGACCAGTTCGGCAATGCGAAGTTCACCGAACGGCAGAAGGCCTATGCCCATGCGGCGAAGTCGAACACGATTTACACGCCGCAGATGATCGTCGGCGGCGTCGATCAGGTAGAGGGCACCGACCCGGCCATGGTCGAAGCCGCTATCCGCCGCCATCAAGAGGCCATTCCGCTGGTCGCTTTGCAACTGAAGCGGCAGGGACAGGATCTGACGATTGCAGCCCAGGCCAATCCGCCGCTGGGGGCGCCCTTGCGGGTACAACTGGTGCGCTATCACCCGATGGCATCAGTCGCGATCCGTAATGGCGAGAATGCCGGCCGGGTGCTGGATTATGCCAACGTCGTCACCAGTTGGTCTTTCCTTGGCCTGTGGGATGGGCAGGGCGATCTGCACCTGACCGCCCCGGTCGAGGGCGCGGACCCGGTGGTCGTTATCCTGCAAGCCGAAGGTCCGGGCCGGATCTACGCGGCGGCCCAAGTCAAATAGCGCCCTTCCAGCGGCGGTGGACCCAGAACCACTGTTCGGGGTGCAGACGCACCTGGGCGGCCAGACTGTCGTTCAGCGCCTGCGTCATGGTGCGGGCATCCGTGTGCGGGATGGGGGCTTCCACCAGCAGATCGAAATGCAAGCCGTCGGGCTGGCGGATACCGTAAACCGGCACCAGCAGGCAGTTGTATTTCAAAGCCATCTCCGCCGCTGACAACGAGGTCATCGCCGGGCGGCCCAGAAAATCCAAAGGCACGCCAGAACTGAAATGCTGATCAATCAGCATCCCCACCATGCCGCCCTGCTTCAGATGCGTCACCAGTTCGCCCAAGCCCCGGCGGCCCCGTGCAAACAGCGGCTGAGAGATGGCGCGGATGGTCGCTGCGAAATGCACGTCGAAATAGGGGTTGCTTTGCGGGCGATACAGCGCCGCAACCTTCAGCCCCTTTGACGCCAGAACCGCCCGCGCAATGTCATGGTTGCCGAAATGCCCCGAAATCAGGATCACACCCCGCCCCTTGGCCCGGGCTTGCAAGATCTGGTCAAGGCCCGCCCCAGGCACTTTGGCATCTGCCACCAAAGCTTTGAAATCGTTAGGAGAATAAAGCTCGGCGAGTGTACGCCCGGCATTGTCGCAAACCGCACGGGTGATCTGAGACACCCGGTTTTTCGGCAAATCCGGCCAGATCAGCGCCAGATTGCTGCGCACCCTCTTGCCATAGCCCGCAAGCGGCGCGATCGCCATCCGCATCAGCCAGCCGCCAAACGGCACGCGCCAGCGGTAAGGCAGGCTGCGCAACAGGCCGATCAGTCCGGTCAGGACCAGATTCTGCACCCATGCGGCGGGCTGAAACTTTGGCACAGCGGGTTTCTTCACCAAAAGCCTTTACAGCGCCGGGCTTGCAGCCGCAGGCGCCATCCTTTCCTGCCGCCAGACATAAAGTCCCGCCAAGGCGATCACAAGCGCGCCCAGCAGGGTGAAATGGTCCGGCCAGGACGCAAAAGCCGCAATGGACCAGATCACCGCGAACACCATGTCCAGATAGCCAAAGGGCGCCAGCGCCGCGGCCTCCGCCATCGAATAGGCGCGGATGGTGAACAGTTGCGCAATGGCCCCAAGGCCCCCCAGCACGGCAAACAGTGGCAGGTCCGCCAGCGGGATCGCCTGCCACGAGAACGGCAGCAGAACCGAGGTGACAACCGACCCGAATGCCGCCGCATAAAACATTGATGCCCAGGGGCTTTCCTGTGATCCGACATGCCTGGTCAACAGCATGTTGGCCGCATAGAATACCGCGCACAGCAGGGGCAGGACGGCCGCTGCGCTGAACACCCCCAGCCCCGGACGAATGACAATCACCGCCCCCACCGCCGCCACAATAACCCCCGTGATGCGCGCCGCGCTCATCTTCTCGCCCAGAAACAGGGTGGCTCCAAGGGTGATCAGGATAGGGTTGATGTCAGCCAGCGCGGTCGCTTCGGCCAGCCCGATTGTGTTGAGCGAGACGAAAAAGAACGCCGTAGCGCCCAGTTGCGTCAACGAGCGCAGAAAATGCCAGCCCGGCAGTCTGGTCTTGACCGCCTGTTTCAGGCGCGGCCCAAGGTAAACCAGCACAAACCCCAGCTGCCCGACATTGCGCGCCCAGACCACCTCAATCGTCGGGAAGATCGAGACCAGGTGCTTGGCCAATGCATCCATCGCCGTAAAGCAGAAGATGGCGAAGGCCAGAAACAGAATGCCCTTGCTGGTGGCCGCGGCGGTGATCTTGGTCACGGGGCGTGTCCTTTGGCGGCCTCGGGCGGGCTTACTCCGGGCATTGGGCCAAAGGTTATGGGGGCTTTTGCTGCGGTGCAAGAGCCGCCGGAGGATTCTTTATCAGGTGGTCAAGATTTATGACTCGGCTGCGCTTGCCATACGCGCGTCAAGGCCTGCCGCTTCGCGCGTCGCTGTGCTTCAGAGGCTGATCCGAAACTGGTTGAGTGAATTCAGTAGGTTGTGATTCTGTTCGGTAGCAACACTGAACGGAGATCACGATGGCCTGGACTGAACTCA
>JAYSQA010000095.1:0-1821 GCA_043721775.1 Rhodobacterales bacterium | reverse complement strand
TTCACCGCACCTGGCATACCCGTCACGAAGGTCGCGGGATACGTCTGTCCAGGAGAAGGGGCAGTTCCGTCGTCACCCGATTTGTGCAACAGAGCCACTTCAGACAGTAGAATGTCTCACTCTTGTTGGCACGGAGGGTTCGCCAAATTTGCCAACTCGGCCTTCTGCGTGATCAGGAAAGGGGTCATGCACGCGCCGATTGTAGAGAAGTTCGTTTTGGCGAAGGCACCGGCGATCCGTTTTGATCCAGGTGCGCTAAGGCCAGCGCGCAACTCCATACTGGGCTTTGATGATGTGACCGCCCCCCGACCGCATCGATGTGCCACGGTGGGTCTGCGAGGATCCACAAAGGAGGGCGGTCATGTCGGAGATTACCACGGTCGGGCTCGACCTGGCGAAGAATGTGTTTCAGGTGCATGGGGCTGATGGCGCGGGTCGGGCGATCCTGCGCAAGAAGTTGAGGCGGGATCAGGTGCTGGCTTTTTTCAGCCAGTTGCAGCCCTGTGTTGTGGCGATGGAAGCCTGTGGTGGCGCGCATTTCTGGGGTCGCGAGATCGGCAAGCTTGGCCATGACGTGCGGCTCATCCTGCCCGCCTACGTCAAACCCTTTGTCAAGCGGGAGAAAAATGATGCGGCCGATGCAGAAGCCGCACAGCGCCCGGCGATGCGCTTTGTGCTGGTGAAGAGCGAAGAGACCCAAGGGGCCGCGATGGTTTTTCGGGTCCGAGAGCTTCTGATCCGGCAGCGCACGCAGACGATCAACGCCCTGCGCGGCCATCTCACAGAGTTCGGGCAGATCGTCCCGCAAGGAGCGGCGAATACCGCGAAGCTGATCGCCATCGTCGAGGAGTCGACCAGCGGCCTGCCGACCGACGCGATCGGAACGCTCAGGGTCTTGGTCTCGGCGCTGACCCACCTCGAGGCCGGGATCGGCAAGCTCGACGCCGAGATCGTTCGTCGGGCGAAGGCAAACGAGGTGGCCCGCCGGCTGATGACAGTGCCGGGCATCGAACCACTGATCGCCACGGCCATCGCGGTGCTGGCCCCGCCGCCGGAAACATTCCGCAAGGCACGCGACTTTGCGGCTTGGTTGGGTCTGATGCCACGGCAGCACTCGACGGTGGCAAGCAGCGGCTCGGAGCCGCGACGAAGATGGGTGAGCGATCCCTACGGCGGCTGCTGATCATCGGGGCCAACAGTGTCATCATCAAACGGCACACCCATGCTGCGGCCCAGCCGGGCACATGGCTGGGCAAGATGCTGTCACGCAAGCCACCAATGCTGGTGCGGGTGGCGCTGGCGAACAAAATGGCACGGATTATCTGGGCCCTGATGGCCCGGGGCGGCGTCTACAAGTCTCCGGCCGCGGCGGCATAAGCCAACCGTAGGTCGCGCGGACGTCGGAGCGGAAGAGGGCAAGGAGCAGTTTGGCGCAATAGCCGTGAGACGGGATCGGGAGAACCAGTGTGCAACAGAGTGCCTTCGAGCACGCGGCTTTGATCTGGACCCGACCTTGGAACACCATACGGGCCTGCGGCATGAGAGACGCCGCATCATGAGGCCGGACACATGTCAGCACCAGATGACGCGCCAAAATCAGCTTCGAAAATACCTCTTGTGCAAGGGGCGGTTACACATGTTGCACAAATCGGCTTGCGGTCGCGCTTCCCATTTCCCCAGTCGAACTCATGCCACGCGTTGCGTGATAGCGGCCCCGAGCGCTCAGAGGCTGATCCGAAACTGGTTGAGTGAATTCAGTAGGTTGTGATTCTGTTCGGTAGCAACACTGAACGGAGATCACGATGGCCTGGACTGAACTCA
>JAYSQA010000094.1:0-3988 GCA_043721775.1 Rhodobacterales bacterium | reverse complement strand
TTTCAGCAAGATCAAGGAGTTCAGGGGCGTGAACACAAGGTATGACAAAACCGATACCAGCTATCGCGCAACATGAAACATCGCCGCTACCATCATCGCACTTCGCTAAATGTCCACAGGCCCTAGGGCTAGACAACCACCCCGGCGCAGGAGGCGCTTTCCACAACCTATAGGATTCACGAAATGCCCTCGATTCCCACCGCTCTGCGATCGGCCCTCTTAACGGCGGCAGTATCTGTCATGCTTTCGGGCTGCACTCTCCCCGAGGACTTCAAGGGCGGCATCACGCAGATCTCCGACCACACGGTAACTGTCCGGGGTGCGTACAATATGGATGGTAGCATTGCCCACCCGACGCAGGCTATGATCCAACAGGCGAAAGATGCCTGCCCGACAGCGAAGTACCTGTCTGCGACTGCGGTGATCGGGTCTAGCGATTTTTTCGACTACCTGTTCCAGTGCAAGTGATCGGGGCGTCGCGCCAGCGGATACGGAGCCGTTTTCCGTTTCCGGATGCAGCCGCAGGTAAGCCGCCTTGCGTTGTGCGGTGAACAACGCCACGTCGGACGGCGATAGGTTGGAGCCGCACAGGTTCTCATCGCACTCGGCAATGATGCGGGCATCATCGGATAGTTCCGCGATGTTCACCGCAATCTCTGCCAAGCCAAGACGGCGGCAGGCTTTGCCTCGGCCTTTATTCTGCGGCGCGGGGCGCGGTTTGCGGTCATGGCTTGGCCTCCAGATCGGCGGCGGCGGGAAAGCCGAGCGCGCCACCCTGTTGCATGGTGACAAGGCCCTCAGGCGGCATCTTGCCGGGTGTTCCGTCCATCGCCGGGCGAAACTGCGGCAGGCAAAGAACATGGGCAAACCTGCCATCGGGTTCTTTGACGCTCACCTGCCAGTCAGCCACCCCGCAAACCGCACAAGTGCGGGGCGCGGTGGGAAGTTTGTTCGGCTTAGGCGGCGCGACGGTGGCCCGGGTCGAGGTGCGGGGCGTGGCCTCATTGCCATTACCCCCGCCGACAAAACCTACAAAACCGGACAAAACCGGGTCGGGGGCTGGCAAAACCCCTTCAGTTGAGGTTCTGTCCCCTTTTGTCGGTATTGTTGGCGGGGGTAATGCCGCTTGGGCGGCTTGCAGCCAGCGGCTCAATTGCGCCCCCATAAGCCGGGGTTGGCAACAAAGGCGCGGGTTGGCGCGCCACCCTTCGGCCCGGGCTGCACCCCCAATCGGCGGATGATGTTGGCTTCTTCCAGAAGCACCAAGGCCGGGTCGAGTTCCGCCTTGTTGCGCAAGCGGTCGCGTTCAAGCTGAAGGATTTCGCGGGACGTAAACCGCTCCAGGCCCTTTTCCCGGATGATGGAAGCCAGCCGCCGCGCCGCCCGTTCCGGCTTGGGGATGGAGGCATCGGCATAGGCACGCCATCGGCAAGGCGTAAGACCACACAAAGTGCGCAGCGCGGGCGACGGCGTCCAAGGTGATGGCTTGCGGGGTATCGCGGCCCGTGGCGGCATAGTCGAGGAAAGCCAGAATAAGCGACAGGCGCACGGCAATTCCCGGCAGCTTGCCCATGTAGGACAACAGCAGGCCCTCGGCCCCGGTTTCCCAACCGCGGACCGTTTCGCGGTAGTCCTGAAACAGGGCGGCGGCATCCTCGGCAAAGGGCACAAACCATGGGCGCGGGTGGCCTTCCTCGGTCAAGGGCATCTGGAGGGCCAGAAGTCGTTCAAAGGCGGTTGAGAGGAAAGCCTCATCAGCCCCGGCAGTTGGGCGCTTGATCGGCGCAGGCCTCGAAACGGGCAGGAAGCGCGCCAAGAGGCCATCATCATCGGACTTGAAAGGCAGGGTCTTGAGGCGGTCAGGTTGAATGCCACCCAGTACGCCGACAGACAGAAAGTCGATATGGACCGGATCGCGGCACAGCCGTTCCACCGAAAAGCCCCGCCCGCCATCGGCCTCAAGCCAGAAGGGCCGATCCGATCCGCCGCCAGAATAGCGGGTCATGCCTTGCAGCCAGCCCGCCAATTCATCGCGAAACACCAGCGCGCCGCGTGGCTGGCCCGCAAGAATGACGCCCAGCTTTTCAACCGTGGCATCTGTCAGGGCGTAGCGCGGGCGCACGGGTTCCGGCCCGGGGTTGGCCTTCGCAGGCTTGGCGGGCGGTTCCTTGTCATCCTTCAGGGCGGCTTTGTCGGCTTCCTTCCAAGCGGATTAGGCCAGCTTCGCCACCTCGGCCCGGTCCTTGTAGTCAGACAGCGCGGCGTCGGATTGCTTGCGCGCCGCCCGCTCCAGCTTTTTCAACGGCCCCAGGACGGCATCAAAGCCCGGGCTTTTGTTCATGCTGGGGGTTCCGATGGTCATGGCCCAGAGGATCGGCGGTTCGGCCCAGCCAGCCCAAGGCGAGACCCATCAGGTGTTGCCAATCAAGGCCCCTGATACGGCCAAGAGGGCTGCGGCCACATCGTCGGGCGGAGCGGCCTTGGCCTCTGCCGCCTTGGCAATCCACGGCCCCCGGATCGGCTCGAAAACCTCGGCCAAGGGCAAGGCGGGCGGGTCGGGCAGGTCTGGTCTCAGATAGCGGGCCTCAGGATCGGGCCAAGCTTGGGGCGTTGCGCTGGGCGCTTGGGTTGCCGATAGTGCGGCCTTGGTGTTGCCGCGATAGTGCCGGGCAATGTCCGACAGATCGGCCCCGTTCTGCCGCGCCAGATCGCAAACACTGGCCCAGCCTTTACCGCCGCCCGCCTTGAAGCCGCGCCACTTGGAGGCCACTTCGCCGGGCTTGTAATCGGCATAAGCCACGCTCCAGCCCTCGGCCAGCGCCAGCCCTTCCTCCGATCCGGCAAAGCGGTCATGCAGGCCTATCAGGACGCCCAGCCAATCGTCATCGCTGCAATCGGGCGGGATATGGCGCAGCACCTCTTGCACCTCATCCACCCCGGCGCGGTCACGGCCAACCCAATCGCGGCCCGTGTCGATCTGGAATGGCTTTGCCGCCGGGGGTTTGCCCTTGATGGCCTGTAACGCCTCCAGAAGGGCCACAGGAAGCGCAGGAAAGGTCGATGCATCCAAGCCGCCATTGGCAGCAATATAGGCCCCGGCGGGCGCTATGGAGCCGGGGGCGATGATGTAACCGCCATCGCCCCGCGTATCTACGCCCGGCGGCTTGGCGGTCGTATTGCGTAGCCCCTCGGCCATGCCATCGGCGCGGAAATAGACATTCCGCCCGCCGCTTGGGGTTGTGGCACCCGGTCCGTTCAACAGATCGGCCAGACCTTGCCGGGCCAGCCAAGCCTCGCCCGTGTCGTCGTGGGTGTCGAGGTCCAAGGCGAAAATCCGTGAAGCCTTCCCGGTCGGAATGCCGATCAAGGCGCGGGGGTGTTGCGCCCAGAAGCCCGCCACGGCGGCGGGGTCGGTTCTGGCATCCTTGAAACCGTTATCTGTTAAGGGTGCCTTATTTGACGGCTTGCAGGGAAAGACGGGAAAGCCCTTGGCGGCCAGGTCGAGGGCCAGCTGGAGGGCGGAAAGGGCGGTTTGTTCATTCATCGCGGGCGTCCCCATATGCGAGTGCGGCAAGAGTGCCAGCCAAAGGGCCGGAAAGGTCCCACAGGCGGGCAAGACGTGACACGCGAAGGGTGGCCGGTCGTGCTGCGGCCCCTTGATTGCGGCGCAGGTGGCGCAGGGTGTCGGCCATCCGGCACAGGATGAATTGAACGCCGGCCGGATCGGCAAAGACGCTGGCGAGGATGGAGGCGGCAAGGGAGCGTTGGAAATCGGTCATTGTGCGCCCCCGTCCAGAAGGTGCTGGGCGCTGAGCGGATAGCGCAGCTTTGTCGGATCGGTTCCGGGGCGAAGGCGGTAACAGGCGATGGCGTCCGGGCCACGGTAGACGCGGCTCTGTTGCGCAAATCAGCTTGAGGCTGAGTATCGCCTTCCCTTGGACAGGTTCATCGCACGCGCTGCGTTTGCGGGGTTCCGAGTGCTGTGAAG
>JAYSQA010000093.1:0-73786 GCA_043721775.1 Rhodobacterales bacterium | reverse complement strand
GACCTATTCCAACAGCGACTACGGCAAGGGTCTGGCCGACGCGATCTCGACCTCGTTCCAGAAGGTCGGCGGCAAGGTCACCATCGACATCCCGCATGAAGACGGCAAGTCTGACTACTCGGCAGAAGTCGCTTCGTTGGCGGCCGCTGGCGGTGACCTGCTGGTTGTTGCAGGCTACCTTGATCAAGGCGGCAAGGGCATCATCCAGGCCTCGCTTGACACTGGTGCCTTCACCAAGTTTGGCCTTCCCGGCGGCATGGTGGGCGACAGCCTGCCCAAGGCCATCGGCCCGGCACTTGACGGGTCTTACGGTCAGGTAGCACAGTCTGACTCTGCCGGTGCAGCGATCCTCGCTGACATGGGCAAGAAGAACGACCCGGCTTACGACGCCACCTCGCCCTACACGATGGAAAGCTATGATGCGGCAGCCCTGATCATGCTGGCGATGCAGGCGGCCAACTCGACCGACAGCAAGGTATATTCCAAGAAGATCATGGAAATCGCCAATGGTCCGGCCGATGGTTCGGGCGAAAAGATCCTTCCCGGCCAGCTTGGCCACGCGATGGAACTGATCGCTGCGGGCAAGGCCATCGACTATGACGGCGCCTCGGGTGTGACCCTTGTCGGCGCTGGCGAAAGCGCTGGCCGCTACAAAGAGTTCGAGATCAAGGCCGGCAAGTACGAAACCATCAAGTTCCGTTGATGGTTCTTGTGATCGGTTCCTGATCCAAACCTGCACGGCCCGGGGTTTTACCCCCGGGCCGTTGCCATGAATACAGAACGCGCTTTAGAACGACCCAAAGAGCCCATAAGGGCCAGATGGGGGAACAGGGGAAAAGATGATCGTCGTCGAAGACCTTCACCGGCACTTCGGGGCCTTTCGCGCCGTCGACGGTGCCAGCCTGGAAATCGCCACAGGCTCCATCACCGGGTTGATTGGCCCGAACGGTGCCGGAAAAACCACGCTTTTCAATGTGATCGCCGGGCGGTTGAAGCCAACCTCGGGCCGCGTGCTGATGGATGGCGAGGATATCACCGGGCTTGAACCGCATCAGCTGTTTGCCAAGGGCCTGCTGCGCACCTTCCAGATCGCCCATGAGTTCGCTTCGATGACGGTGCGGGAAAACCTGATGATGGTGCCCGCTGGCCAAGCTGGCGAAAAGCTGTGGAACACCTGGTTCCGCCGGGGCCTGATCGCACAGGAAGAGGCCGCACTGCGCCGCAAGGCCGACGAGGTGCTGGAGTTCCTGACAATTTTCCACATCGCTGACGAGAAGGCCGGCAACATCTCGGGCGGGCAGAAGAAGCTGGTGGAACTGGGCCGCACCATGATGGTCGACGCCAAGGTGGTTTTTCTGGATGAGGTTGGCGCGGGTGTGAACCGCACCCTCTTGAACACCATCGGCGACGCCATCGTGCGCCTGAACAAGGAACGCGGCTATACTTTCTGCGTCATCGAACACGACATGGATTTCATTGCCCGCCTCTGCGACCCGGTGATTGTGATGGCCGAGGGCAAGGTGCTGGCCAAGGGCACTGTCGCCCAAGTCAAGAACGACGAGCGCGTGATCGAGGCTTATCTGGGCACCGGCCTGAAGAACAAGGTCAAGGAGGGGGCGGCGTGAGACGTATACTGCCAACATTCATCGCCTGTTGCATTGTCATCGTTCCTTCTGTTGCTTTCTCTGAACGGAATCTTATGGGAGAGGACCCCCGGAGTCTTGCACTTGAAAGGCAAGAAGCGGAGCTACAGAATGAAACGCTCATTAATTGCGAAGTGGTTACACAGGCAACTCGATTTTGTGCTTACCTTTCAACTTGGAAACGAACTTTCGCGGACCCTGGAACAACTGCACAATTCATTTCAACCATGGAGGTCGCCAGTGGGCTAAATTATAACGGAAAAATTATCGTCGAGGCGAAGGATGAGAGTGCAGCTCTTGGAGTTAAAGCTTTGAGGGATAGAATGCTGAACAATGTATTAAGTGTCGCAACGTCGATGGGAGGGACAGTTGAACTTCTGGCAGAAGAAAACCGAACAGTTCTAGAACACAACAGTGATCTACTTGCATACAAAGTGGATTCAAAAGGCATTCCACTAATGTTTGTGAACTCTATCTTGGAAACCAACTATGAGATTATTCAAATCATCACTTGGCGCATAGGGTCGAAGCTGGGACAGATCGATTACGACGCTCATATGGACTTTGTTGGCAAGGTTAGGTTCTACCAATGAGCGACCCCTTCCTGATCGGCGAGGCGATGACCGGTGGTTATGGCGCCACCGACATCCTGCACGAATGCACCATTGCGGTTGAAAAAGGCCAGATCGCCGTGATCGTCGGCCCGAATGGCGCTGGCAAATCCACCGCCATGAAAGCCGTATTCGGCATGTTGAAGCTGCGCGGTGGCAAGGTGCGGCTGAATGGCGAGGATATCACCAACCTGTCGCCGCAAGACCGCGTGGCCCGTGGCATGGCTTTCGTGCCGCAGACCCACAATATCTTCACCTCGATGACGGTGGAGGAGAACCTTGAAATGGGCGCATACCTCCGCCGTGATGACATCAGGAAAACGCTGGAGCAGGTCTACCACCTGTTCCCCATCCTCAAGACCAAACGCCTGCAACCGGCTGGCGAGCTTTCCGGCGGCCAGCGCCTGCAGGTCGCCGTCGGCCGGGCCCTGATGACCCAGCCGCAGCTTTTGATGCTGGATGAACCGACTGCGGGCGTCAGTCCCATCGTGATGGACGAGTTGTTCGACCGCATCATCGAGGTGGCGCGGTCTGGCATCTCGATCCTGATGGTCGAACAGAACGCCCGCCAGGCGCTGAACATCGCCGACAAGGGCTATGTCATGGTGCAAGGCGCCAACCGCTACACCGACACCGGCGAGGCCCTTCTGGCCGACCCCGACGTCCGCCGCACATTTCTTGGAGGCTGAGGCCATGAACTTCCTCAACGCGCTTGTAGCTCTTTTGAACTTTGTCGTGATCCCTGCCGCATCCTACGGCGCGCAGCTGGCGGTTGGTGCCCTTGGTGTCACCCTGATCTTTGGCATCCTGCGGTTTTCCAACTTCGCCTGGGGCGATACGATGGCCTTTGGCACCATGACGGTGATCCTGTTCACCTGGTGGTTTCAAAGCATGGGCATCTCGATTTCTCCGCTGCCCACCGCTATACTGGCGCTGCCGTTTGGCATTATCGTCACGGCGGTGATGCTTTTGGGCACCGACCGGGTGGTGTATCAGTTTTACCGACGGCAAAAGGCCAAGCCGATCATTCTGGTGATTGTCTCGGCCGGGGTCATGTTCGTGATGAACGGCGTGGTGCGCATGATCATCGGCACTGAGGAGCAGAACTTCGCCGACGGTGGCCGCTTCCTGATTTCCGCGCAAGAGTTCAAGAACTGGACGGGCCTTGCCGAGGGGCTGGCGATCAAGGGCACCACGGCAGTTACACTGGTCACCGCCCTTCTGACCATGGCCGCGCTGTTCTGGTTCCTGCAAAAGACCCGCACCGGCAAGTCGATGCGGGCCTTTTCAGACAACGAGGATCTGGCGCTGCTGTCCGGCATCAACCCTGACCGGGTGGTGCAGGTCACCTGGGTGATTGCCGCCGCTTTGGCGGTGATTGCGGGCACGCTGTACGGCCTTGATAAAAGCTTCCGGCCTTTCATCTACTTCTCACTTCTGCTGCCGATCTTTGCGTCTGCGGTTGTCGGCGGCCTTGGCTCACCGATGGGGGCTGTTGCGGGCGGCTTTGTCGTGGCGTTTTCAGAGGTGGTCGTCACCTATGCGTGGAAGAAGGTCATCACCTATCTGGTTCCGGACTCCTGGGCCCCTGACACCTTGATGCAGCTTCTGTCCACCGACTACAAATTCGCCGTCAGCTTTTCGATCCTGATCATCGTGCTGCTGTTCATGCCCAATGGGCTGTTCAACAAGGGGAAATGACATGAAAAACCGAAGCGTCATTCTCTTTGCCGGGGTTGCGGGCTTGTATCTGCTGACCGGGCTTTTGCTGTCGTGGAATGTCAGCCTTGATATCCTGATCCTTGGCCTGTTGTCCGCCATCATGGCCTTGGGCGTGAACATGCAATGGGGCTATGCGGGCCTTTTTTCCACCGGCATCGTCGGCTCTATCGCGTTGGGCGGGCTGGCCGTGGTCATGGTGTCCGGTGCGCCGGTGCCGCAGGCGTTTGCGGCAGGCGGTTGGCAGTTGATCTTCGGTTTGGCCATCGCTGTTGCCGTCATTGCCGCTGCCGTGGCGGCCTGGCGCTTCATGGCCCCGGGACGGACGCGCAACTGGGCGGTGGCTGCCATCCTGATCGGCGGCTTCTTCCTGTACCGCGCCGTCTTTGACCCGGCCGTCAGTGCGGTTGAGGCTTATGACCCGGCCACTCACGGCAATATCGGTGGCCTGGGCCTGAACTCGCTTTGGGCGTGGCCGATCGGCGGCCTGTTTGCCGCCATCGCCGCTTGGGCCATCGGCAAGATCGCCCTTGGTTTGCGAGAGGATTATCTGGCCATCGCCACCCTTGGCATCGCCGAAATTGTCATCACCGCCATGAAGTCGGAAGACTGGATGGCGCGCGGCGTCAAGAACTTCATCAACCTGCCGCGCCCCTGGCCCGTGCCTTACGAGGTGGACATGCAGGCCGATCCGGGCTTTCTGGCCTTCTGTGCCAACTGGGGCCTTAGCCCGATCACGGCTTCGACACTTGCGGTCAAGGGCTTGTATATCGTGATGTTCACCGCCGTGCTGGCCGCCCTGATCTGGTTCCTGCAACGGGCCCTGAACTCGCCGTGGGGCCGCATGATGCGCGCCATCCGCGACAACGAGATTGCAGCATCGGCGATGGGCAAGGACGTCAAGCGCCAGCATCTGATCATCTTCATGCTGGGGTCGGCGGTGATTGGCATGGCGGGGGCGATGTATGTCTCACGCGTGGGGGCGCTGGTGCCGGGTGAGTATACGCCGCTGCGCTTTACCTTTCTGATCTGGATCATGGTCATCGTCGGTGGGTCGGGCAACAACTGGGGGTCTGTTCTGGGCGGGTTGCTGGTCGGCTGGCTGTGGCTGATTGTGGACAATGCCGGGCCTTTGATCATGGGGGCCGTGACGGCGAACATGTCAGCGGGCGCGCTCAAGAACCACCTGATCGACATCGCCCCGCAGTTCCGCCTGTTGACGCTGGGTGTGGCGCTGCTTTTGGTGCTGCGCTTCAGCCCGCGCGGTTTGCTGCCCGAGAAATAGAATCTGGCGGGGGCTGGCCAAACAACCTAACCCCGCATTTTCATATCCTGAATTTTGATGCAGGTGCCGGGTCAGACCCGGTTCCACCTAAAACCCGCCCCTAAAACCCGAAGTCCGAGGCGTGCAGCGAAGCGACCGTCACGCCGGACAACGTGACCGTGCTGCCGCCAAAGGTGATCAGCGTCGCCGGGCCATCATCGGTGTCTATATCGGTCAGTTGCAGGTCGCTGAACTTGGTGGCACCGCTGATCCGGATGCGGTCGCCCTCGGCCAATGAAAAATCATCCACAGTATCGTCGCTGAAAGAACCGTCAAAGACAAAGCTGTCGGCCGCCGCCCCGCCATGACCCAGGTCATTGCCCGCGGTGAAGTGCACCGTGTCGTTGCCAGCGCCGCCGTCAAAGGTATTGTCGGCACAGTTGTCAAAGAACGTATCCCGCGTGGCCGTGCCGATGATGACCTCGACGTTGTAAACCCTGCCGACAAAGCCAAAGCCGTCGGCAGCGAGCCTGTGGCAAGGTTGACCCTGATGCCGTCGGTCCCGCCCCAACCCGCATCGCTGGCATAGCTGACCGTGTCGCGCCCGCCGCACCCGTCAAAATAGTCGGCCCCCGCGCCGCCTTCAAACCGGTTGGCCATGTTATTGCCGCGCATGGCGTCGCCAAACATCGTGCCGCTGATATCCTCGAACCCGGAAATCGTGTCGATCTGCCCATCCGGCCCCCTGACCGTGCCCAAAAGCTGGTTGACCGAGATACCCGTGCCAAAGGCCCAGGGTGAGAAGTTCCATCCTTCGTATGACAATGTGTCAAACCCGCTGCCGCCGTAATAGGCATCTGCCCCGCCCCGGTCCTGCACAAAGTCATCGCCGCCAAGCGCCATCACCGTATCATTGCCGGTGGTGGTCTCTATCACGTCGCCGCTGGTCGCATGACCCGGCCCCGCTGCCGAGCCTGACCCGGTGATCGTTGTCGTCGCCGCATGGTTCAGCATCTGCCAGGTCCCAAAGCTGTCACCCCGCGCCAGCGCCGCCATGAAAACGGGCAAGCGTACCGAAAGATTGCTGAGGTCCAGCAACGTGTTGCCCGCCGCATCACTGTAGGTCACCCCGGTCAGCGCCCCGGCAAGCACCCGCGTTTCACCGGAATTGACGCCATCGTCGATCACATAGCTGTCATAGCCGCTGTAGGTCAGCGTGACATGGGCCGCAAAATGGGTCGGGTCCAGCGTACCAAGGCCGGTATTCCAATCCATCACCGTCGTCGTCGTGGTCCGCTGCGACACATTTAATTCGCCAGTTGCGTATAGCCGAAAAACCCAAGATTGCCATCGAAGAACTTGAACGTCGCCATCCCTGACCCTCGTTTGGTTAAAAGTTTATTGATGCAACCTTGAATTGATAAAGATGAAGGCCGGGTTAACGATACACCTGCGACGCGACAGGTGAGGTGCAGCCAACCATCCCATCCGCGACGTTTCATGTCGCGCCCTGACGTGACTTTGCCGCCCTTGCGGTATTCTGTGGCGCAAAGCTTTGCCCCAAAGGAAGAAACATGAAATCCCATACCCGCGTGGTGGTCATCGGTGGCGGCGTCGTCGGCTGCTCGGTTCTGTATCACCTGACCAAACTTGGCTGGTCGGATGTAACGCTGATTGAACGGTCGGAACTGACCTCCGGCTCTACCTGGCACGCGGCGGGCGGCTTTCATACGATCAACGGCGACACCAACATGGCCGCGTTGCAAGGCTACACGATCCGCCTTTATAAGGAACTTGAGGCGATCACCGGCATGTCATGCGGCCTGCACCACGTCGGCGGCGTGACGCTGGCCGACAACATGGCGCGCTTTGAACAACTGAAGGCTGAACGCGCCAAACACCGCTATATGGGGCTGGATACCGAGATACTGAGCCCTGAGGAAATCCACAAGCTGACCGATGGCCTTGTGAACACCAAGGGCATCATCGGCGGCCTTTATGACCCGCTCGATGGTCACCTTGACCCCTCTGGCACCACGCACGCCTATGCCAAAGCGGCCCGGATGGGCGGCGCCGAAATCATCTTGCACAACCGCGTTCTGGAAACCAACCCAACCAAGGAAGGCTGGCAGGTCGTCACCGAACAAGGCACCATCAACTGCGAACACCTTGTGAACGCCGGTGGCCTTTGGGCCCGCGAAGTAGGGGCCATGGCCGGCGTCTACCTGCCGCTGCTGCCGATGGCGCACCAGTATATCGTCACCGACGACATCCCCGAAGTCATGGACATTCTGAAATCGGGCCGCGAATTCCCCCATGTCATGGACCCAGGCGGCGAGTTCTACCTGCGCCAGGAAGGCCGCGGTCTTTGCATCGGCTTCTATGAGAAGCCCTGTGAGCCGTGGTCCCTCGACGGCACCCCGTGGAACTTCGGCCACGAACTTCTGAACACCCAATTCGACAAGATCGAGGATTCCGTCAACTTCGCTTACCGCCGCATCCCGGTCCTTGAACGCTCTGGCGTCAAATCGGTCATCCACGGCCCCTTCACCTTCGCCCCGGACGGCAACCCGCTGATCGGCCCGGTCCCCGGCCTGAAAAATTACTGGTCCGCCTGCGCCGTCATGGCCGGTTTCTCCCAAGGCGGCGGCATGGGTCTGGCGCTGGCGCAATGGATGATCCACGGTGAGGTTGAACGCGACCCACGCGGCTTTGACGTCGCCCGCTTCGGCACCTGGACCTCGCCGGGCTATACCGTCCCGAAAGTCATCGAAAACTACCAGATGCGCTTCTCGGTCGGCTACCCGAACGAGGAACGCCCCGCCGCCCGTCCCTTCCGCACCACGCCGATGTATGACGTGAACGACAAGCTGGGTGCCGTCTGGGGCCAGCAATACGGGCTTGAGGTGCCGAACTACTACGCCCTGCCCGGCGATGCGCGCTACGAAGAACCCAGCTTCAAACGATCGAATGCATGGGAGGCGACCCGGCAAGAGGTCATGGCCGTCCGGACCGGCGTCGGCATCAACGAGTTGCAGAACTTCGGCAAGTATTCAGTGACCGGCCCCAATGCCCGCCAATGGCTCGACAAGATCATGGCCGGCCGCATCCCCAACCCCGGACGGCTGTCGCTGACCCCGATGCTTGCCCATTCCGGCAAGATCATCGGTGACTTCACCGTCTCTTGCCTGTCGGAAACCGAATTCCAGCTGACCGCCAGCTACGGCGCGCAAGGCTGGCATTCGCGCTGGTTCGACCAGAACGCCATGGAAGGCGTCCGCGTCGACAACATCTCCGACAGCCGCTCGGGCTTCCAGATCGCCGGCCCAAAGGCCCGCGACCTCCTCGCCCGCGTGACGCGCTCCGATGTCTCGACGGAAGCTGTCAAGTTCATGGACGTCCGTCGGATGACCGTCGGCATGGCCAACTGCATCGTCCAGCGCGTCAGCTACACCGCAGACCTCGGCTATGAGATATTCACCGACCACATGTCGGTCCGCCAGCTTTGGGACACCCTGACCGCCGCAGGCGCCGACCTCGGCCTGCGCCCCTTCGGCATGCGCGCGATGATGTCGCTGCGCCTCGACAAATGGTTCGGCTCGTGGGGCCGCGAGTTCTCGCCCGACTACACCCCGGCTGAAACCGGCCTCGACCGCTTCATCACATGGAACAAACCCACTGACTGGATCGGCAAGCCTGCCGCCACAGCGGAAAAAGCCAAAGGCCCCAGCCGCAAACTCGTCCCCATCGTCATCGACGTATCAGATGCCGACGTCGTGGCATGGGAACCGATCTGGCTTGACGACAAGGTCGTCGGTTGGTGCACCTCTGGCGGCTTCTCGCACTGGACCGGCAAATCCGTGGCGCAAGGCTTCATTCCCGCCGACCGCGTCACCGACGGCCTCGAACTCGAAGTCGAGATTCTGGGCCAGCGCCGCCCCGCCCGCGTCCACCTTGCCCCCCTCTGGGACGACCAGGGCCGCATGCGCGCCTGATCCGCCATCACCGCCCCCCCATTCATTTGTTCATAAATATCCCACGGGGGTGCAGGGGGTGTGAAACCCCCTGCTCCGCCGCCTGCCGAGGGGGGCCGCCATGTCAGAACCGGCAATGTCAGACCTGACCATCCTGATCCCCGCCGCCGGAGCCTCGTCCCGGATGCGGGGCGCTGACAAGCTGCTCACCCGGATCGACGGAATGCCCCTTCTGCGCCGCACCGCCCAGATCGCCCTTTCAGCCCATGCTTCAGTCTGCGTCACCCTGCGCCCGCAGGATCACGCCCGGATCGAAACGCTGCACGGCCTGGCCCTGACCCTGATCGAGGTTCCCTGCGCCGCCACCGGCCTGTCGGCGTCATTGCGTGCGGCAGCGGCCGCGACCCGTCGCGGCAGCCTTCTCATTCTGCCCGCCGACATGCCCGATATCACCAGCGCCGACCTGACCCGGATCATCGCCGCAGCGCACCAGCACCCGATGGCCATCCTGCGCGCCACCAGTGCCGATGGCACGCCCGGCCATCCTGTGGTCTTCCCGCCCGACCTGCTGCCCGCCTTCGCCACCCTGCACGGCGACGAGGGCGCCCGGTCGATCCTGCAAGCCCACAGGTCTCGTCTTCGTCTGCTGGCCCTGCCCGGCACCCATGCGCTGACCGACCTCGACACGCCCGAAGCCTGGGCTGACTGGCACGCCAAGAACCCCGGCAAGGCCTGACAGCACCAGCCCGCGTAGCCGAGCCCCGCGTAGCCGAGCCCCGGAGACATACGAAAACGGAGGGCTTGCGCCCTCCGTTTCCATCGGCCGGAGTTCCCGGCCTGCTGCATTGCTTCCGTCCGTTGGCGCTTAGCGCACCAACAGCGCCGCTTCGTGCCGTTTCAGCGTCTTGCGGGCGGCGGTATAGCTTTCCACGCGCGCATCGGTCTTCAACTCGGGGAACAGTTCGAAGATTTCCGAGCGTTGGGCATTGCCCAGACCCTTCAGCGTCATGTCGCCGGGCTGGAAGCTTTCGGTCCACGCGCCGTTGCCCAAGACCACTTCGTGACGATCGCACATGAAGTGGATGTAGCTGACCCCCGCCGACTCGACCGACTGGATCCCGCCCGATATCAGATGCTTCGCTGCCACCAGCACTTCATGCTCGTCGAAGTACAGCGCGGTCCGGTCATTGGCGACCAGAATGCGGTGGTTCGGCGACACCATCATGTCACGCTCTGGCAGTCCCTGCCCCAACGAGCCCTGACAGATCAGCACCGGCTTCAGGTGCGGGCCGGCCAGCAGTTCAGCCCGGGACAGATCCCTGCGGCCCATCCAGCGGATTTCCTGCATCCCGTTGTCACGGGTGATGATCTTGTCACCCACCATCAGGCTTTCGACCGGAACTTCGCCATGCGGCGTCGCAATCAGCGTGCCGGGGGTGAAGCAAGGGACGATGTTTTCAATGTTCTTGAACGACATCGTGCCGGTAACATGGTGATCGGTCGGATCAAGAAACTGTACCGTGCCATTTTCCGGGTTCAGCGGATCGTAGATGATGTGGTAGGGACCTGCCCCGGTCAGATAGAGCGTGTCGAAATCCGGGCCACCCTCACCGCCGTCAACAAAGTCCCCGGCGTTACCGCCAAAGAAACTGTCAGCGCCGTTTCCGCCGTAAAGACTGTCGGCACCGTCGCCGCCGGTGATCTGGTCGTTGTTCTCGTTGCCGTAGACCGTGTCGTTTCCGGTGCCACCGAACAATATGTCATTGCCCGTGCCGCCGTAGATCAGGTCATTGCCGGCATCCCCGAACAGTGTGTCATTGCCCGCGCCGCCATAGATCGTGTCGTGGCCGTCGTCGCCATGCACCACATCATTGCCAGCACCGCCACCGCCGACGTCCAGCATATCGTTGCCGGCCCCGCCAAATATCGTGTCATTGCCAGAGTTGTCGCTGATCGTGTCATTGCCGTCGCCGCCGTATTCAAGCTCGCTGCCCTGACCGCCAGAGATCTTGTCATCGCCAGCATCGCCATACAGCGTGTCGTTGCCCTGACCGCCAGAGATCGAGTCATTGCCAGCGCCTCCGTACGCCAGATCATTGCCCTCGCCAGCCACAATGGTGTCATTGCCATCGCCGCCGAACATCTGGTCGTCGCCCGCGCCGCCCAACATCGTATCGTCGCCCGCGCCGGCGTACATCGTGTCATCGCCGTTGGCGCCGTCCAGTGTATCCTTGCCGTCGCCGCCGGTCAGGCTGTCATCACCGTCGCCACCATACAGGCTGTCGTCGCCGGTGCCGCCGTCAAGCTGGTCATTGCCGGTGCCGCCATAAAGCGTGTCGTTGCCCTCGTCACCGAATTCGGTGTCGTTGCCATCGCCGCCATACAGCTTGTCGTCGTCAATGCCGCCATGCAACTGGTCGTTGCCATTGTCGCCATAGATGGTGTCGCGGTCGTCCATCCCGAAGACGGTGTCATCGCCCTCGCCGCCATAGATCAGGTCCAGACCGTTGTTGGGTGCCTGATCGGTGTCGTCGGGGATGTTGACCGCATCCGGCACGCTGGGGCCATAGCCGCCATAGATCAGATCGTTGCCCTGCCCGCCGTCGATGGAATCCGCCCCCTCGCCGCCGACAATTGTGTCATTGCCCGCGCCGCCAAACACGGTGTCGTTGTCGACACCGGCGTCAATCGAGTCATTGCCGTCGCCGCCATAGACGCTGTCAGCATCGTCGCCGGTCTTGATCGTGTCATCGCCAGCACCGCCGTAAACGGTGTCCTTGTCGTTGTTCGGGTCGGTATCCGCCGGGTAAAGCCCGGGATATCCAATGTCCGGACGCTGGTTCAGATCGCCGGTCGAGGTGTCGATGATGTCATTACCGTCGCCGCCCGTGACACTGTCACTGCCGTCGCCGCCCATGATCGTGTCATTGCCAGTGCCACCATCGAGGCTGTCGTTGCCCGCACCGCCGTCAACGCTGTCATTGCCGTCGCCGCCCAGCACGGTGTCATTGCCAGTGCCACCCGAAACGGTGTCGTTGCCGATGCCGCCGTCAACGCTGTCGTTGCCAGCACCGCCGTCAAGACTGTCATTGCCAGAGCCGCCCGAGACGCTGTCATTGCCTTCGCCACCAAACAGGTTGTCATTCCCTGCGCCGCCGCTCAGCGTGTCGTTGCCGGCCTCGCCGTACATCGTGTCGTTGCCGTTGCCGCCGTCGGCCGAGTCGTTGCCGTTGCCGGCATAGACGATGTCATTGCCTTCGCCCGACAGGATCGTGTCATTGCCGTCGCCAGCGCGGACAAAGTCATCATTGCCGGTCGCACCCGGCAGAAGCGCGTCATTGCTGTCAATCTTGTCGCCATTGGCATCGGTATAGCCGGGGCCGATCAGGTCGCCGCCCGCAGTGCCATCGACATACCCGTCGCGCTGCGGATCGCACAGCAGGTTCTCGATGTTCTTGAATGACATGGTCCCGGTCGGGGCACCATTCGGGTCAAGGAATGTGACCGTGCCGTTTTCATTGTTCAAGGGATCGTAAACGATGCTCAACCGGCCAAGGCCGCGCAGGTCAAGCGTGTCATTGTCCACGCCGCCCTCGCCGCCATCGACAACGTCGCCGCCATTGCCGCCGACGAACAGGTCGCGGTCGTCACCACCGCTGAGGCTGTCATTGCCCGCGCCGCCGGTCAGCGTGTCATCGCCCGCATCGCCGGTGATGGTGTCATTGCCGTTGCCGCCGGTTTCGGTGTCATTGCCGGAACCGCCCGCGATCAGGTCGTTGCCGTCGCCACCCTCCAGCGTGTCATTGCCGGTGCCGCCGTCAACCGTATCGTCGCCGGTTCCGCCATAGATGATGTCGTGATCGGCGCCGCCATAAAGCTGGTCATTGCCGCCAAGCGCGGAAATGGTGTCGTTGCCGCCGTTGCCGTAGAACTGGTTGGTAAACTTGTCGCTGGACCCGGTGCCCTCGCTGTCAAACCCGGTCAGGCTGTCACCATATGCCGAGCCGTAGGTGCCGTCGATCCCGCCACCATAAGCATCATTGCCCGCATCGCCGCCCGACAGAACGCCGGTCGACAGGTTGACCGTGACGCCCGAGGCCGAGCTGGAGTAATCCAGATTGTCCTGGCCGGTGCCACCGGAAAAGGTGTCAGCGCCCGACCCGCCAATAAACCGGTCATCGCCAGAGCCGCCATAGGACGCATTGTTGCCAGCACCGCCGATGATCGTATCGTTGCCCGCGTCGCCATACTGCGTGTCGTTGCCGTTGCCGCCGTTCAGGCTGTCATTGCCGTCGCCGCCATAGACGCTGTCATTGCCCTCGCCCGCGAGGACCGTATCGTTGCCGCCGTAAGCATAGACCAGATCGTCATTCTTCGCCGCACCAGACAGAACCTGGTCGTTGTGGTCGATCTTGTCGCCTTCGGGATCGCCGGTGTAATTGTAATCAATCACGTCATTGCCAGCGGTGCCTTCGACGATGCCGTCAAGCTTCGGATGGCACTCGTCGCCGTCATCGTCATCTTTGCCGTCATCGTCATCTTTGCCGTCGTCGTCATCTTTGCCGTCGTCGTCATCTTTGCCGTCATCGTCATCTTTGCCGTCATCGCCATCTTTGCCGTCATCGCCATCCTTGCCGTCATCGCCATCCTTGCCGTCATCGCCATCTTTGCCGTCATCGCCATCTTTGCCGTCGTCGTCATCTTTGCCGTCATCGCCATCTTTGCCAGCCATGCCCTCGTCGATGCCTTCAAGCTTCTGATGGCACTCGTGACCGTGGTCATCGTACCAGCAGCCGTCGTCATGCTGCTTCACGGAATCCGGTTGAGCCGTGCATTCGTTGCCACTGACGTCGTAGTAGTAATAGTTCAGGCTCATGGCTGGTCCCCTTAATACCGCGTTACATGGACAGACAGGACATCGTCACAAGCCATCACGCCGCCAAACAGGCAGTCCGGACGCGCAACGCTGGTCCTACACTTTTCTGATCTGATGTCGTCACGCCTCATCTTCCGCTCCGTCGTCAAAGCCGGAAGTACATCCCCCGGTTCGATCTTCGCGAACGGCAGGCCATCACAGGCTTGCCGCTCCATCCGTCCTGGCGCACTGCGGCACCCCTTTTCGGAGTGCCAACAACCTGTGGCTCTAAAAAGCCATGCCAGATGCCAGACTGCTGTGATCGCCGCGATGCGAGGGGCTTTGTCTTGACGTCCTGCCGCCGCACTGCTGCGCGGTTGCACACAAAGAGAAGTTTCCCCCCTGTAGGACCAAGCCTTTACCCTTATCCCGCGCTGTAATGCGCAACACCACTCACAGACCGCCCCCACGGCCTTGCTCCAACTCGTAGAACACTCCCTGAATACCTATCGTTAAGCCTTACGAAAAGCAAAAAAAATGACCCGCGCTGCTCTTGCGGTCGCCCGACCTATCCAATTGGAAGCACGCTGATCTGATGTTTTCGCCCGGGGGTTGCGCTGCGTTGCCAAACTGGAAACCGCGGCACCGCAAAACTGGTCCGATTTCGGCGATTTGCCCCTTAAAAGCGACGTATGCGGCCAACTGTTTCTGATTAGGCAACAGTATGGTTTATTAACCAGTGTCGGCGATTGTGGCAGCAAAACCGACATTTTCCGGGCACTTCTGTTTCCCAAGCGGCATCAATTTCGACATTTTCGCATAACTTTTGACTGTTAAGACATTGGCAAGGTTAACAGTGCCCGAATCGGTCGCAGCGCGGATCGGAAGGCCCGCAGGTATGGCGCCGCAGCCCCGCAGCGGTCGGGCAACCCGGGTGCCGCACCCCGGCCATCCGCAGACAGCGTCAAACCCCCGGACCGAGGCTCGCCAAAGCAAGCCTGGATGCCGTCTGATTGTGCGCCAACGCACAGCGAAGCCGTCTGGTCTAAGCAAGGCAGGTTGTTCTGAAAAAAGCCATCTGGCCTGAAGAACGCAATCTGAACTGAAAATCTGGTGCGGGCGGTCGGACTCGAACCGACACACCTTGCGATAGCAGATTTTGAGTCTGCCGCGTCTACCGTTCCGCCACGCCCGCACTGGCAGGGGGTTTAAATCCCTTGACGCGCGGCGTCAACGCCTTGACGGGGGGGGAGGGCCGCGAAACGCACCGGTTTTTCGCAGAAATTTCGGGTTCTTGGCGGAAAATCACGGAGTCCTGCGGAAATTACGGGGCCTTGGCAAAATTACCGTGGGCTTCGCAGCTATCACGGGGTTTTCACCGAAAATGTATCGCAGGCGCTGATCTGACCTGACCCCAGCCCGATCTGGAACCACTTCGACCGCTGGGCCGAGGTGCCGTGCGTAAAGCTGTCGGGCATCGGCCGTTGCCCGGCGTTGCGTTGCAGGGTGTCGTCACCGATCCGTTTTGCCGCATTGACAGCCTCTTCGAAGTCGTCCGGCTGGATCGAGCCGAACTGCGCCTTGGCATCCCGCCCCCAGATCCCCGCAAGACAATCCGCCTGCAACTCGATCCGGACCGAGATGGCGTTGCTTTGCGCATCAGAAACCCGCGCGCGGATCTTGTTGGCCTTGGACAGGATGCCAAGTTCGTCCTGCACGTGATGGCCAACCTCGTGGGCCACCACATAAGCCATGGCGAAATCGCCCTGCGCGCCAAGGTCTTGCGACAGCGTGGTGAAGAAATTCGGTGTCGAAGTAGACCTTCTTGTCGCCCGGGCAATAAAACGGCCCCGATGCGCCCGATGCATCGCCGCAGGGCGACTGTGTCACCCCGGCATAAAGCACCAGTGTTACAGGATGATAGGGCCGCCCGGCCTGCGCTTGAAAGACGCGGGCCCAGACCTCCTCGGTGTCACCCAGGGTCACGGCGACAAATTCGCGCGCCGCCGGGTCCGCCGGATGCGAGGGCGCGCCAACCTGCACCGCGCCGCCGTTCAACAAAGGCGTCAGGTCAACGCCAAAGAACCAGCCCACCACGACAATCGCCACCAGCCCAAGCGAGCCGACCCCCAAGCCGCGCCTGCCCCCGCCAGATCCGCCCCCGCCAGAGCCACCAGTCCGCCCGGTCCTGTCCTCGATATTGCCGCTTTGCCGCCGACCGCGCCATTCCATGCCCGCTGCCCTTTTTCCCAGACGACCCTACCCGCCAAGCCCCTCAACACTCAGGCCTGCACCTCCGCCGCGCCGCCGGCACCGGCCCAAATCAGTACCGGCCTAAATGAGGCCTGGCCCACATCCGCAATGGACCCAAAGACCGCGTTTCACCCTCTGGCCTTGACCTTGGCCCACAAAACGGCCAAAGCCCGGCGAAACTTGGGGGATGCCGATGTTCGAACGCCTGACCCAGCGCCTGTTGTCCGAGGCCCGCTCGCCCCGCGCCGAGGCCGTGTTGGCCGTGGTGGCCTTCGTCGAAAGTTCCGTTTTCCCGCTACCTGCGGAGGTGATCTTCCTGCCGATGTGCCTGACCCGGCCCAAGCGCGCCCTGCGCTACGCCGCCATCGCCACCGTGGCCTCGGTCCTGGGCGGCATCTTCGGCTGGATGATCGGCCAATACCTCTTTGATGTCATCGCGTCCCCGCTCTTGACCTTCTGGCACTCGATGCCAGCGTTTCAGGCGCTCAAAGCCCAAACCGGCACCGGCACCATCCTGTTGCTGCTGGTCACGTCCGGTGCCGCCCACCTGCCGCCGATGAAAGTGGTGACCATCCTTGCCGGAGCGATCAACTTCAGCCTGCCCCTGTTCATCCTGGTCGCCATCGTGGCACGCGGGGCGAAATTCTTCCTGCTTGGCTGGGCCATGCAACGCTACGGCGCACCTATCGCAGAATTGATCCACAAACGCCTTGCCACCGCAGCCCTGATCGTGCTGGTTCTGGCCGCAGTCCTGTGGTTGGCGATCTCTTATGCCTGACGCCACCCGAACCGAAGCCACCTGAACCGAAGCGACCCGAAACGAGGCGACCCGAAACGAGGCGACCCGAAACGAGGCAACCAAAACAGCGGTCCCCCGAACCAATGCTTCCCGAACCGATGCGTCCCGAACCAACGTCACCCTAACCAACATCAGCCAAACTGCCGCCGCCCCGAACTGAGGTCCCGATGTCCCGAACCCTCCTGATCCTTCTCGCCGCAGGCGGTTCCCTCGCAGCGCTGATGACAGCCTATGCCTTCCAGTACATCGGCGGCCTCCCCCCCTGCCACCTGTGCTGGCTGCAACGCTACCCGCACTTTGCCGCCGTGGCGATTGGCGTCCTGGCCCTGCTGATCCCCAAAACCATCCTCGCCCGCCTGCTCCCCCTCGCCGGAGCCGCAGCGGCCCTCACCACCGCCGCCTACGGCGCCTACCACACCGGGGTCGAACGTGGCTGGTGGCTATCCACCTGTGGCTCAAACCTGGACCTCACCCAGTCAGCAAAAGACTTGACCGCCCAGATCTTTGCGGCCCCCGTCACCAAATGTGATCAGGTGGCGTGGCAGATATTCTCCCTCTCGATGGCCTCATGGAACATGCTGCTGTCACTCGGCCTCGTCGTGCTCTGGCTCATGGCCTTGCGCAAGTCCTGACCCCAGCCGCCGCTCTGGCCTGCCTATTTCATTTGTTCACAAATATCCCGGGGGTGCGGGGGCTGGCCCCCGCTTCGGCCGCCCGATCAAAGCCGGCAACACCTCACAAAGGCGAGCCCATGAACCCGGCCCCCAGCAACCGTTCGCCCTCCGACAGCGCATAGCGGTCCGTCATCCCCGCCACATAGTCGCAGACAATCCGCGCCAATTCGGTATCGCCCCGCGCCCCGGCCACATCCGTCTGCCATTCCCCCGGCAACAGCCCCGGCTCCGCCAGAAACAGCGGGAACAGCCCATCCACCACCTGCGTCACCCGCGCCCGCTCTGCCATCACCGAAGGTGCGCGGTACATCCGGAGAAACAGAAATGACCGGATCGCCTTCAACTCCTGATACAAGGGCTTGGAGAACCGGATCACCGTCATCCCCATCGCCCTGATATCCTCAACCGACTTCGGCTGCGCTGCGGCAAGCCGGTTCTGCGCCACTGCAATCACATCCTCAACCATCCGGCCAAAGACCCGCCGCAACGCCTCATGCCTGCGCCGCATCTTGTCGAGCCCCGGATACAGCCGGTCAACCTCTTCAAACGCCGGCCCCGTCACCGGCAATTCCATCAGATCCGCCTCATTGAACAGACCGGAGCGCAAGCCATCATGCAGATCGTGGTGACTGTACGCCACATCATCCGCAATCGCCGCCACCTGCGCCTCGGCGCTGGCATGCGTGGCCAGTTCCAGATCCCACGCCGCATTCACCTCCGCCAAAGCATAGGGCAAAGGCCCCAGATGCTTCGCCTCCGCATTCGGTCCCCGCAGCGGGCCATTGTGCTTGGCGATGCCCTCCAGCGTCTCCCATGTCAGGTTCAGTCCGTCAAAGTCGGCATAATGCCGCTCCAGCCGGGTGACGATCCGCAAGGCCTGCGCGTTGTGGTCAAAGCCGCCATAAGGCGCCATCAAGCGCTCCATCGCGTCCTCGCCGGTATGGCCGAACGGCGTGTGCCCCAGATCATGCGCCAAAGCGACCGCCTCGGCGAGGTCAGTGTTCAGCCCCAGCACGCCGGAAATCGTGCGCGCCACCTGCGCCACCTCGATCGTATGGGTCAGCCTTGTACGGTAATAGTCGCCCTCATGCTCGACAAAAACCTGCGTCTTGTGCTTCAGCCGCCGGAAGGCGCTGGAATGGATGATCCGGTCGCGGTCCCGCTGAAACGGAGAGCGGAACGACGACAGCTTCTCGACATGCAACCGCCCACGCGATTGGTCCGGATGGCAGGCAAAAGGCGCAAGCATGTGACCTCACGAAGGCATTTCCTTCGTTATACCCCACTCCCCGCCCAGTGCCAGCCCCATGCGCGCCCACCCCAGCACCCAGCGCCCAGCAGCCCCAGCGCCCGGCACCCGGCCCCAGCGCCCGGCCCCAACGCCCGGCCCCTACTCCCCCCCCGATGCGCGCCGTCGTCATCATCCCAACGCCCCCCTTCAGAACTTCCCCGAAAGCCCCCCCGCACCCCCCATTTGCTCTTTGCCAAATACTCCCGCCGGAGGCTCTTTCTGTGCCCAAAACCGCAGCCCCCTGTGCAAGCCTTGATCCCACCTCGCATCCCCCCTATCTTGCCTGCATAGGAGACCGCCATGCCCCTCACCCTGCCCCCCCATGTCACTGATCGCGCCTTTGCCCGTCTGGCCGAGATTGCCCACCTGACCGGCCAGCACAAATCCCTCCGCGTCGCGGTCGAAGGTGGCGGCTGTTCCGGCTTTCAATATGATATCAAGCTGGATGACCCCGCCGCCGACGACCTGATCCTTGAAAAGGATGGCCAGCGTGTGCTGGTCGACAGCGTCTCGCTGCCCTATCTGTCGAACGCCACCATCGACTTCACCGCCGAACTGATCGGTGCCCGCTTCGTGATAGAGAACCCCAACGCCATCTCCTCCTGCGGCTGCGGCACGTCTTTCTCGCTATAAGGCGGGGGTCCGCTGTAAGGCAGGTTTCTGGCCTTGACGCTGTCCTCTCACATCAAGCCTGACGTCTTGCCTCACGGCTGGTGCCGCTCGGCACCGCAGGTTTCTCGCCGAACTCTCTGGCAACTGCGGTGCCCCGGACTAACTTCCTTTCCGTGACCCGGAGGTTTGCCCATGTCCATCGCCCTCATGCTTGGCTCTGCCCCGAACGCGGTCGACGCGCGCGACTGGCCCCGCGCCCCGTTCACCCACATCGTGACAATCAACAACGCATGGCGCGTCCGCCCCGATTGGGACGACCTCTGCTGCCCCTGGGACTTCCCCGAGGACCGCCGCCCCACCCCCGGCCCAGACCAGCGCCTGATCCTGCAAGACCGGTTCGTGCCCGCCCAAAACCTTTACGGCGGCTTTGTCTATGCCGGCGGCACCATGGCCTTCACCACCGCCTACTGGATGCTGTCCGCACTGAAACCGCAGGTCATCGCCGCCCTTGGCTGCGACATGCACTACCCCGCAACCGGCAACACCCACTTCTACGGCACCGGCACCCCCGACCCGCTGCGCCAGGATATCACCCTGCGCTCGTTAGAGGCGAAATCCGCCCGCCTGATGATCCTTGCCGCCCGTCAGGGCACAGCCATGGTCAACCTGTCCACCGGCCCCTCGCGCCTTGTCTTCCCGCGCACCACCCGCGACGCCCTGGCCACCACAAACCCGGCCCCCTTCAACCAAACCCTCGCCGCCGAAGCCATGGCCAAGGAACAGGCCCTGAACTACCACGTCCCCTCTGGCCGCTACTGGGAAGAGGCGCACCGCTTCGACCCCGCCGCCATCGACGCCCTGGATGCGCTCTGGCTCGCGGCAGCACAGGTGACAGCCCCGGCCTGACGCGCTAACAAGGGCGGGATCAGGAGCCCGCCTCACAATGAAAACCGCGCCATGAAAATTGCCACCTTCAACATCAACGGCATCAAGGCCCGCACCGCAGCCTTGCTTGACTGGCTTGCCGAGGCGCAACCCGACGTCGCCTGCCTGCAAGAAATCAAATCGGTGGACGAGGCCTTCCCCTGCGAACCCTTCGAAGCCCTCGGCTACAACGTTGAAACCCACGGCATGAAGGGCTTCCACGGCGTCGCCATCCTGTCGAAACTGCCGCTCGAAGATGTCATCCGCCGCCTGCCCGGCCAAAACCCGGGTGGCGGGCCTGACGATCAAACCCGCTGGATCGAGGCCACGGTGATCGGCAAACGCGCCGTCCGCGTCTGCTGCCTGTACCTGCCAAACGGCAACCCCGCACAGGGGCCGAAATACGACTACAAACTGGCCTGGATGGACCGGATGCTTGCCCGCACCAAGACCCTGCTGGCACAGGAAGACCCCCTCGTCCTTTGCGGCGATTACAACGTAATTCCGCAAGCCGAGGATGCCGCGAACCCGAAAGACTGGCTGACCGACGCCCTCTACCTGCCCGAGACAAGGCAAGCCTACCAGCGCCTCATCAACCTTGGCCTGACCGACGCCATCCGGGCCGAGAACCCCAACCCCGGCCTCTACACCTTCTGGGATTTCCAGCGCGGCGCATGGGACCGTAACAACGGCATCCGCATCGACCACCTGCTGCTGTCGCCACAAGCCGCCGACCTCCTCCAGCACTCCGGCATCGACAAGGCGGTGCGTGGCCGCGAAGACGCCACCAAAGGCATCAAACCCTCTGACCACGTGCCCACCTGGATCGAGCTTGACGCCTGATGCTGCCCGACACCTTCTGCGTCCTCATCTGAATCGAGATTGACGCCTGATGTACCCCGACACCTTCTACGCCCGCAGCCGTACTGACCTCACCCCCCGCCCCGCCCTGCAAGGCAACCATGACACCGACACCGTCATCATCGGCGGCGGGTTGGCAGGCCTGACCACCGCCCTTGAACTGGCGCGTGAGGGCATAGCGGTTACCGTCCTCGAATCGCAGTCCTTAGGCTTCGGCGCCTCAGGCCGCAACGGCGGCATCGTCTCACCCGCCTTCGCCTGCGGCTCAGACGCCATCGCGGCCCGCGTCGGCCAAGACAAAGCCCGCGCCATGCACCGCCTGACCATCGAAGGCGTCGAACGCCTGCGCTTTCACATCCGGACGCTGAACATCCCCGGGGCTGACCCCATCCCCGGCCTCCTCAACCTGCGCCGCTTCAACGCCGTAAACGACCTGCACCAGTACGCCGAGGACTTCCAGCGCGACTACAACTACACCTTCACCTACCTGGCCCGCGACGCCATCCAACACCGCCTCGCCACCACCCGCTACTTGCATGGGTTAGCCGACGATCAAGCCTTCCACATCCACCCCCTGAACTACCTGCGCGGCCTTGCCCGCGAAGTCGAACGCCTTGGCGGCAAGATCTACGAACAAACCCCCGCCACAGGCGCCGACCTCTCCACTCAAAAACGCATCCGCACGCCCTCAGGCCACATCACTGCCAACCGCGCCATCTTCGCCACCGGCGGCTACACCGGCCCGCTGATCCCGCGCCTCAAACGCGCCGTCCTGCCGATCGCCACCTATATGATGCTGACCGAACCCGCCCCCGACCTGCTGGCCGCAACGATCAAAACCCGTGAGGCCGTCCTCGACGACCGCCGCGCCTCCGACTATTACCGTCTTGTCGATGGCGGCCAACGCCTCCTGTGGGGTGGCCGCATCACCACCCGCGCCGCCTCGGCCTTGGGCGTCGCCCGCCAACTCCGCAAGGCGATGCTTGATGTTTACCCGCAACTGGCGTCCCTGAAAACGGAACTGGCATGGTCCGGCCTGATGGCCTACGCCCGCCACCTGATGCCACAGATAGGCCAACTGCAACCCGATGTATGGCACATCACCGCCTTCGGCGGCCACGGCCTCAACACCACGGCCATGGCCGGCAAGGTCCTGGCCGAAGCGATCCTCCACCAATCCGACCGCATAGATCTTTTCGCGCCCTGGGGCCTGACCCACGCCGGCGGGCCGTTAGGCCTCGCCGCAGCCCAACTCACCTACTGGTATCTGCAAGCGCAAGACCACTGGCGCGAGCGTCAAGCCTGACAGTCATAAGACGCGGCCCAATCACCGCCACTCCCCCAGATGCATTCCGCCCAACGGCCAAGCCACCCAAAACCCCACGCAGACAACACCAAACGCACGCCGCGCCAAACCGCGCACAACGCCAGTCAGCGCCGCTTCCCACCCCATTCACACAGGCCCAAATATCCTCAGGATGGTCCGGAAGGGCGGAAAGCCCTTCCGGCACAGGAGGCGAGGAGGGGCTGGCCCCTCCCGGCCCGCGCCGATGGCTTCCTAGGAAGCCTGAGAAGCGGGCCACCCCTCAGCCGCAGACAATCACCCGGCTAAACTGGCGTCAGGCACACGGCAATCCGCCGCCCCTCGCCCAACAGCACGTTATAGGTCCGCGCCGCCGCAGGTGAATTCATCACCTCAACGCCAATCCCCGCCGCTTCCAGCGCAGCGCGAAACTCCGCAGGCACATGGGCAATCTCCGCCCCGGTGCCAACAATCAGCACATCAATCCGCCCCGTCAAGGTCAGCGGACCGGCCCAGTCGCCCATCCCACCCCAAGGCCCGGCATCCCAGGGTGTGACCAGACAAGCGCCGCGCAGCACATGTTTGCCAACCCGGAAAAAGCCCGACCCATAGCCCTCGATCGCCAGGGCCGAGCCATAGGTGATTTCGGTCAATCTGATATCAGGCATCTATGTTAGCGAACTCGTGGTCCGCACCCTTGCCATTTGCTTTTGGGCGATCCGACCGGTCAAGGCCCAAGAACAGCACCAGGTTCTTGGCGACATAGACCGACGAATAGGTGCCCAGAATGATCCCGATAAAGATCGCAAAACTAAAGCCGCGGATCACGTCGCCGCCCAGCACCAGCATGGAACCCACCGCAATCAGCGTCGTCAGTGACGTGGCCAGGGTCCGGCTCAAGGTCTCGTTCACCGACAGGTTCATCACCTCTTTCAAGGGCATCGTCTTGTACTTGATCAGGTTTTCCCGCAGCCGGTCAAACACCACCACCGTGTCGTTGATCGAATATCCCAAAATCGTCAGCAGCGCCGCCACGATGGTCAGGTCAAACTTGATCTGGAACACCGCAAACACCCCCACCGTGATGAACACGTCATGCAACAGCGCCAGAACACCACCCAAGGCAAACTGCCATTCAAACCGCAGCCAGATATAGGCCATGATCCCCAATGAGGTGAAGACCAGCGCCTTGATCGACGACCAGACCAGTTCGCTGGATACCTTCGGCCCCACCGTCTCGACCGAGACGATCTTGATCGCCGGGTCCATCGCCACCAGCGCGCCCTCGACCCGCTTCATGCCGGCATCATCAATCTGATCGGCACCCTTGGCGGCAGACAGACGGATCGCCGCTACATGCTGATCCGCGCGGAACGACGGGTCAAACACCTCGTTGATCGCCACATCGCCCAGCTTCAACCCCTCCAGCGTGGACCGGTACAGGGCCGTATCTATCACCGTCGACGAATCGGTGCGCAGCGTGGTGCCGCCCTTGAAGTCGATGCCGAAGTTGAGGCCCATCACCCCCCACGCCACAAAGGACAGCACCATCAGCAGCATAGAGCCGCCAAAGGTGATCCACTGGTGCTTGAAAAAGTCGAAAGTCGTATGTTCGGGTGCCAGTCGCAAACGCCATGCCATGATGGTTCTCCTCACACGATCAGGGTCTTGGGCTTGCGCCAGTTGAACCAAATCTGGGTAATCAGCCGCGTCACATAAAGTGCCGTGAAGACCGAGGTGATGATGCCGATGCCCAAGGCCACGGCAAAGCCGCGCACCGGACCGGCCCCGAAGAAGTAAAGCACAATCGCGGTGATCAGGGTGGTGACGTTGGCGTCGACGATGGCGCTCATCGCCCGTTCATACCCCAGTTCAATCGCCCGTGCCGGAGTTTTGGCGTGCCGCAACTCTTCACGTATCCGCTCGAACACCAGCACGTTGGCGTCAACAGCGGTGCCGATGGTCAAGACCAGACCGGCGATGCCCGGCAGCGTCAGCGTGCCGCCGATCATCGACAGGACGCCAAAGATGATGCTCATGCTGATCACCAGCACAATATCGGCAAACAGGCCGAAGATGCCGTAGCTGGCCAGCATGAAGATACCCACCAGCGCCATGCCGACCACCGCCGCCACCTTGCCCGCGTCAATCGAATCCTGCCCCAGTTCCGGGCCGACGGTGCGTTCCTCAAGGAACGACATGGTGGCGGGAAGCGCACCTGCCCGCAACAGCACGGCCAGATTGGTCGAAGCCTCAACCGTGAAATTCCCGGTGATGATGCCAGACCCGCCGGTGATGGCGGTCTGGATCGTGGGTGCTGAAATCACCTGCTTGTCCAGCACGATGGCGAAAGGTTCACCGACATGCGCCCCGGTATATTCGCCAAACTTCCGCGCACCCGTGGTGTTGAAGCGAAAGCTGACGGCGGGCCTGCCATTCTGGTCAAAAGACGGCTGCGCATCAACCAGATCATCGCCCGTCACCACAGGCGCTTCTTCAACCACAACAAACTCACCCGGACGGTCGGCCGAGGGCAGCAGCAGATTGCCAAGCCCCGGAGCCGCCGCCTTGTCCGTCGTCGTGCTGACCACGGTGTTGAAAGTCAGCTTGGCCGTGGTGCCGATGATCGCCTTCAGTTCCTCGGCCGAGCCGATGCCCGGCACTTCGATCAGGATGCGATCAGCCCCCTGCCGCTGAATGGAGGGCTCTCGCGTGCCCGCAGCATCCACGCGGCGACGGATGATTTCCAGCGACTGCTGCATGGTGCGGTTGTCAGTCGCAGCCTTTTCGGCATCCGACAGGGTGATGACAATGTCCTGACCCGTGGCCACGACATTCATGTCTTTCTGCCCCGCCCCGGTCAGACTGACCACATTCGAGGTCAGGCTTTGCACCTTGGCCAAAGCGGCCGCCACGCCGTCAGCATTGGTGATGGTGATGGTCAGCGTGCCATCGGCCGATGGCTTGCGCTTGACCGGCCCTGTTGCATCGCGCACGTCTTTCAACGCATCCCGGGCTTCGGGCCAGAAGGCATCCATTCTCTGCTTGTAGACATCGGCCAGCTTCACCTCAGCCAGCAAATGCGCGCCGCCGCGCAGATCGAGGCCAAGGTTGACCAAGGACGACGGTGCCCACGCGGGCCACTGATCCAAAGCCACCTGCTGTTCGGGCGTCGCCGCCACCCCCAGTTTGGCGGCCTTGGCAATTGCAGTGGCCGCATCGTTGTGGGTTTCAACCCTGGCGTAAAACAGGTTCGGCGCCGCAAGGATCAAACCCACGACAACAACAGCCCAGATCGCCAGGCGCTTCCATAGGGGAGTTTCAAGCTGCATGTCGGTCTCAGGCGGTCGCGGGTTCGGTCTTGGACATCACCGAGGTGATCGTGTGCTTGGCAATCTTGACCTTGACGCCATCGGCAATTTCGACCTCCAGCACATTGTCCTCGCCGACCTTGGTGACCTTGCCGATGATGCCACCGCCGGTCAGGACCTGATCGCCGCGCCGCACGGCCTCGATCATCGCCTTCAGGTCTTTCATCTTCTTTTGCTGCGGACGGATCAGCAGGAAATACATGATCCCGAAGATCAGGAACAAAGGCGCTATGGTCCCGATGCCAGAGCCAAGCGCCCCGCCCGGGGTGGCTGCGGTCTGGGCATAAGCGGCAGAGACGAAAAGGTCAGTCAGGGTCATGGTGAAGTCCTTTGAGTGGGAGAACACTCCCCCTATTTTGCCGCGCACCCTACAGAGGCCAGGCCCCATGCGCAAGGCAGGGTCCAATAGGGGGAACATGGGCAGATTGCCCATCCTACCCCCCAACGCGTCACTGGCAGATGTCCGTCCGGGGGGCTGGTTTCAACCCCGTGCTACGGCTATCAGCGCTTGCGTCTTGCCGATGATCGCGCCATCGCCGAACCTTGCGCGCACGGCAGCCTCTGCCCGGTCTGTCATGGCGGCAAGGCCGTCAGGCTCACGCGCCACGATCTCCATCCGCAACGGCGTGCCCATGCACAGCGCTATGGCCGCATCCCGGGCCGAAGCGGCAGGGCTGGCGCGGGTGACGGTCTCGATAGTTATATCGGTGAAGCCGGCTTGCAGCAAATCAGAGCGGATGCGGCCTTCGTCAAAATAGCCATGCGGCACGCGGGGAAAAAAGTCGGGCGGGTTCAGCGGATAATGCTGCGCCACCGCCTCCCAGACGGTGCGGGGGATGTCATTGTGCGCCAGACTGTCCCAGGCATTGAACACGAAAGTGCCGCCGGGCTTCAACACCCGGCGCGCCTCGGCATAGGCTTTCGGGCGGTTGGGAAAGAACATCACACCGAACTGGCACAAAACCACGTCGAAACTTTCATCGGCGAAATTCAAATGCTGCGCATCGACCGTCGACCATTCCATCCGCCCGTCGTGCGGTTGCACCGCTCTGGCCCGGTCCAGCATGGCCAGGTTGAGGTCGCTTGCCACATAGCGGGCGTCAGCAGCCAGAAGCGGCGCCAGAACCCGTGTCACCACCCCGCTGCCCGCCGCCGTTTCCAGAACCGCGCCGGGGTGCAACGCCGCCACCCGCGCCGCCATATCCACCGCATAGGGCAGAAACAGCAGGGGAACCATGAAACGGTCGTAAATCTCGGGGACCGGGCCGGTGAACTGCGTGTCACTTTGTGCCATGATGAAACCTCTGATGGAAAACGACGGACAAACCTGCCGCCAACATGGGCAGATTGCCCATCCTACCACAAACACCGACCGCAAAGCTGCCCCGGATTTGCGGTGAACAGGGCCTTGACGCTGCGTTCCGCGTAGAGACCCGGGAAACCTGCAGGTTTGCGACGCCGATCCGGCACAGGCTTGCGGCCTTTCTTGGCTTTTCCTGCCACGTGGGATCGGGCATATGTGCTTCACGGTCTGACCTGAGGAAACATCATGCACGACATCCGCGCCATCCGTGAAAACCCTGCCGCATATGACGCCGCATGGGGGCGCCGGGGGTTGTCCGGCCTGTCCGCCGGGGTGTTGGCACTGGATGAAGACCGCCGGGGCAAGATCCTCGCAGCGGAAACGGCCACCGCCGACCAGAACCGCGCCTCGAAAGAGGCGGGGTCGGCCAAAGCCTGCGGCGATGACGCGGAGTTCGCCCGCCTGCGCACGCTGGTGACCGAGAAAAAAGCCGAAATTCAACGACTTGCTGATGAGGCCGCCACCTGCGACAAGGCCCTGCGCGACCTGTTGATGGGGCTGCCCAACCTGCCGCTTGATGCAGTTCCCGACGGTCCGGACGAGTCCGGCAACGTGGAAATCCACCGCTGGAGTGCCCCGCGCAATTTCGACTTCAGCCCAAAAGAACACTTTGACATCAAGGGCGTAACCCCGGGCATGGATTTCGCTACGGCAGCCAAACTATCCGGCAGCCGGTTCGTGGTGCTCAAAGGGGCGATTACCCGCGTTCACCGCGCGCTGGCCCAGATGATGCTCGACACCCATGTCGACGGCCATGGCCTGCTTGAGACCTGGACCCCGGTTCTGGTCAAGGAAGAGGCGATGTATGGCACCAACCAACTGCCCAAATTCGCCGAAGACAGCTATCAGACCACCAATGGCTGGTGGCTGATCCCCACCTCGGAAGTCACCCTGACAAACTCGGTCGCGGGCGATATTCTTGATGAAAATCAACTGCCTGTCCGGATGACCGCCCATACCCAATGTTTCCGCTCGGAGGCCGGTTCGTCAGGCAAGGATACCACCGGCATGTTGCGCCAGCACCAGTTCGAGAAGGTCGAGATGGTGACGATCTGCACCCCCGAAACGGCTTTGGCCGAACACGACCGCATGACGAAATGCGCTGAAGCGATCCTTGAAAAGCTGGCACTGCCCTACCGCACCATCGTTCTGTGCACTGGCGACATGGGCTTTGGCGCGCAGAAAACCCATGACCTTGAGGTCTGGCTGCCCGGCCAGCAAAAGTACCGCGAAATCAGTTCCGTCAGCACCTGCGGCACCTTCCAGGGCCGCCGAATGAACGCCCGTTACCGCCCCGCCTCGGGCGGCAAACCCGAGTTCGTGGCGACGCTGAACGGCTCCGGCCTCGCCGTCGGGCGCTGCCTGATCGCGGTGCTTGAAAACGGCCAGCAAGCCGATGGCTCGGTCGACCTGCCCGTAGCCCTGCACCCCTACCTCGGCGGCAAAACCCGGATCACCGCCGACGGCGCCCTGGCCTGAACAAGGGGGCCTCGGCCCCCCTCGCCTGCGGCTTCACCCCCCGAGGATATTTGAACAAATATGAAATGTAAAACAAAGGCTTACCCTTTGCGCTGTGTCCAAATACTCCCCGCAGAGCGGCGCCCGAGCCGGTTGGCGGCACGCCAGAGGCGAGATAAAAGCAGTGCGCGGAACGCGCTCTATTTGCTTCAGGTCCAGTCAAGCACGACCTTGCCGGACAGCCCTGACCGCATCACCTCGAACCCCTGAGCATAATCCGCCGCCTTGAACCGGTGGGTGATGACGCGGCGCACGTTCAGCCCGTTTTCCAGCATAGCGATCATCTTGTACCAGGTCTCAAAGATCTCACGCCCGTAGACGCCCTTGATGGTGATGGCCTTGAACACGATCCGGCTCCAGTCGACCGGCGATTTGCCCGGCGGTATCCCAAGCATGGCAATCTTGCCGCCCATCACCAGACTGTCGGTCATCTGGTCCAGCGCCTGCTGGTTGCCTGACATTTCCATACCGACATCAAAGCCTTGCGCCATCTTGAGGCGGCTTTGCACGTCACGCAGATCCTCGGTTGTCACGTTCACCGGCGTCACATCCGCCACCGCAGCCGCCAATGCCAGCCGCACCGGATTGACATCCGTGATCACCACATGCCGCGCCCCCACATGCCGCGCCACCGCCGCCGCCATGATACCGATCGGCCCGGCGCCGGTGATCAGTACATCCTCGCCCACCAGATCGAACGACAGCGCCGTATGCACCGCATTGCCCAAGGGGTCAAGAATGGCGCCAATATCATCGTCAATCGCCTCCGGCAACGGCACCACGTTGAAAGCCGGAAGCCGCAGATATTCCGCGAAGGCGCCGGGTTCGTTGACGCCAATCCCCCGCGTCGCAGGGTCAAGATGGAAGCGCCCGGCCCGGCTTTGGCGCGACAGCCTGCCAATCAGATGCCCCTCGCCCGAGCAGCGTTGCCCAATTTCAAGCCCTTGAACCAAGGCGCCTTTCTCAACAATCTCGCCCGCAAATTCGTGTCCCGTCACCAGCCCCACCGGCACCGTGCGCGCGGCCCACTCGTCCCAGTTCCAGATGTGAATATCCGTGCCGCAGATACCGGTTTTCTTCACCCGGATCAGCACATCCTCCGGCCCGATCTGCGGCACCGGGCGTTCCTCGGTCCAAAGCCCGACCTCTGCCGCAGCCTTCACCAAAGCCTTCATGACAGCACCCCCACGTCACGCCCCGCATCTGCGAAAGCCGAAAACCCAAACTCCAGATCGGCCCGCGTCAGGGCCGCATTCATCTGCGTCCTGATCCGCGCCAGACCCCGCGCCACCACCGGAAAGAAGAAGGCCGAGACCATCACCCCCCGCGCATCCAAAGCCCGCGCAAAGGCCTGCGCCAGATGCGCCTCGCCAATCATCACCGGCACGATGGGATGGCTGCCGGGCAAAAGCCGAAAGCCCAAGGCCTGTAAGCCTGCCCGCCAATAAGCTGCATTATCAGCCAGTTGCGCCCGAAGCCCATCTGCCGCCTCAACAATATCCAAGGCCGCCAGCGCCGCCCCCACCACCGCCGGAGGCAGCGCGTTAGAGAACAGGTAAGGCCGCGCCCGTTGCCGCAAAAGGTCAATCACCGGCTGCGGCCCGGCAATGTAGCCACCCAAAGCGCCACCCAAAGCCTTGCCGAACGTGCCGGTCAGAATGTCCACCTTCACCCCCGCCCGTGACGGCGTACCCCTGCCCTGCGCCCCGATAAACCCCGTCGCATGGCAATCATCCACCATCACCAAGGCACCGTAAGCCGTAGCCAACCGCGTCACCTCGGCCAGGTTGGCGAAGCTGCCATCCATCGAAAAGACGCCATCCGTCACCACCAGAACAAACCGCGCATCACCCGCGCGGGCGGCCTGCAACTGCCGCTCCAGATCTTCCATGTCACTGTTCTGAAACCGAAAGCGTCGCGCCTTCGACAGCCTGATCCCGTCGATGATGCTCGCATGGTTCAGACTGTCCGACACCACCGCATCCGCCTCGCCCAGCAGGGGTTCGAACACCGCGCCATTGGCATCGAAACAGGCGGCGAACAGAATCGAGTCCTCCATTGCCAGAAACCCCGCCAGACGCTGCTCCAACACCCGGTGCAGATCCTGCGTGCCACAGATGAAGCGAACGGAGGCCAGCCCAAAGCCGTGACTGTCCATCGCCGCCTTCGCCGCCGCAATCAGCCGGGGATCATCGGCCAACCCAAGGTAATTGTTGGCACAAAGATTAAGCATGCTGCGCCCGGCCACCCGCACCCGCACGCCTTGCGCCCCCTCGATCAACCGCTCGCACTTGGTCAAACCCTCCGCCTCGATCCCGGAAAGGGTCTGGCTCAAGTGGTTCAGAAAGGCATCTGTCATGACGGAATTCCCTCCATTTCAGGGGATTATCCTGCTTTGGCTCGGCGATGTCAATATAACGGAACGATATCCGCCACAGCGGACGCCTCCCCCCTTTCATCCTTGTCCAAATATCCCACGGGGGTGCGGGGGTGTGAAACCCCCGCTCTTTGGCATCGGGGGAGGGGGGTGTTGCCCTCCCCCGCCGGGTTCAACTGTCCTGCACGATCAGGATGGCGCGCGCCGCCCCTTGCAAGGCATAGATCGCATGGGGCCGGTCGGCGGGATAACGGGCGGTATCGCCGGGGCCAAGCTGGCTGTCCTCCTCGCCCGAGACGACACGGATCTGGCCCGCGATCACGGTCAATTGCTCGCGGCAGCCGGGGGAGTGCGGGTCGCTGACCACTTCGCCGCCGGTCCCGAAGGTCAGGTCATAGACTTCGTGTTCGCCTACGGCTTCGGCGGGCGACAGGATACGGATCACGAGGTTGTGGCCGCGGCCGGCAATTATCGGGGCCGCCTCGGAGCGCATGACCTCGATGCCGGGGGTGGGGCGGCCTTCCAGCAGGCCCGCGAAATCGACCTGCAAGGCTTGGGTCAGGTTCCAGAGTGTTGCCACCGTGGGCGAGGATTCGCCGCGCTCGATCTGGCTGACCATCGACCGGCTGACGCCCGACAGCTTGGCCACCGCATCCAGGCTGAGGCCACGCGCCTTGCGCGCCTCGCGCAGCGAGGCGGCCAGCCGGTCGTGGATCTCGGAACGCGGGTTCATGGCGGCATATGACGCCACCAAATGCCCTGCCGTCAACGCCCTCGGCAGGTTGAGGATGCCTCCGGCGGGGATATTTATACAAGAATGAAAGGGGTCAGGTGCCGCAGAAGGTGACATAGGGGCCGAAGCCTGTCGGGGCGGGAAGGCTGAAGGCCTCGCGGCCCGCCTCGGAAGCGAAGGGCGATTGGAGGGCACTCAACAGGGCTGTGAAGGGGGCAAGGTCACCAAGGGTGGCCGCCGACAGGGCCTCTTCGACCTTGTGGTTGCGTGGGATCACGGCGGGGTTGGCGGCGCGCAGGCGGGTTGCGGCGTCCGGCCCAAGGCGGGCGCGCCAGCGGGGCAGCCAGTCGGTCAGCAGGCCGGGTTGGGTCAGCTGGCCGGAGACGGGTAGCAGGGCGGAGACGGGAAGCAGGGCGGAGACGGGAAGCAACGAGGCGGCGGGCAGCAGCGAGGGGGCGGGTAGCAACGCCAGAAGGCTGCCCTCGCGCCCCTCGGCCGCGTCGGCAAGGCGGCGGAACGACAGAGTCCAGTCCGCGCCGGTGATGGCTTTGAGGAAGTCATCGGCCAAGGCGCCATCCTCGGGTTTCTCGTCATAGAGCGCCAGTTTCGTGCGCATCACCGATTCCCACGCTTTGCGGTAGGCCGGGGCAATCGCCTCCAGCCTTTCGTTGGCGATGTCCACCGCGCGGCTTTGATCCGCGCCCATCAACGGCAGCAGCGCCTCGGCCAGCCGCGACAGGTTCCAGGCCAGAATCAGCGGCTGGTTGGCATAGGCATAGCGCCCGCCCCGGTCGATGGACGAGAACACGGTCCCCGGCGCATAGGCCTCCATGAAGGCGCAGGGGCCATAGTCGATCGTCTCACCCGAGAGCGCCATGTTGTCGGTGTTCATCACCCCATGGATGAAGCCCAACCCCATCCACTGCGCAACCAGCGCGACCTGCCGGGCGGTCACCGCGTCAAACAGGCCAAGCGCGTCGTCCGGGGCGAGGTGGGGGTAGTGGCGGGCGATGGCATAGGCCGTAAGCGCCTTCAGTTGCGCCACATCTTCACGGGCCGAGAAGAATTCAAAGGTACCGACCCGGATGTGGCTGGAGGCCACCCGGGTCAGGACCGCGCCCGGAAGCTTGCCGGTGTCGCGCCAGATGTCCTCTCCGGTAGCCACCACCGCCAAAGACCGCGTCGTGGGGACGCCCAAAGCCGCCATCGCTTCCGAGATCAGGTATTCCCGCAGCATCGGCCCCACCGCCGCCTTGCCATCCCCCCCGCGTGAGAAAGGCGACCGGCCAGAGCCCTTCAACTGCACATCAAAGCGCCCCTTCTGCGTGACCAGTTCGCCCAGCAGATGGGCCCGCCCGTCGCCCAACTGCGGCGAGAAGCCGCCGAACTGGTGGCCGGCATAGGCCAGTGCAATCGGGTCGGCCCCCTCGGGCAGCACAGCGCCGGAAAACCAGAGCGCCGCGTTTTCGGCCAATTCCACGGCATCCAGGCCAAGGTCGCGGGCCAAAGCCTGGTTCAAGACCAGAAGGCGCGGTGCCGGGGCCACCGCAGGCCTGTCGCGCAGATAGGTCCCCGGCAGGTCGGTGGCGTAAGAGTGCTGGAAGGACAGGGGCATCGCGTCTCCTTTTGTCTGATATGGATTGCGGAAGGCTTCAGGGCAAGACCGGAGGCATCAGGGCAAGACTGGAGACCAAGACAATACTGGGGAGCAAGGCAATGACGGGGCTTCAGGGCAAGACTGGGCGCATCGCGGAAAAACAAGGGCCATCAGGCCAAGGCTTGAGGGCGTTGGACAAGTTCGGACACCTGCACGGCGCGACGCCCGGCCCGCGCCAAATCCGGCCAGTGCCAAATCCGGCCAGTGCCAAATCCGGCCAGTGCCAAGTCCGGCCAGTGCCAAGTCCGGCCCGCGCCAAATCCGGCCAGTGCCAAGTCCGGCCAGTGCCAAGTCCGGCCAGTGCCAAATCAGCCCCCCAAATCCGGCCCGATTCTGCCCGAACCCTTTCAGACCTGCGCCCACAGCCGCGATTTATCGCGGCTGCCGTGGCCTTGCCGGCGCGATCTATCGCGGCTGCATTGGCCTTGCGGGGGAATTTGGTCGGAGTGAGAGGATTCGAACCTCCGACCCTCTGGTCCCAAACCAGATGCGCTACCAGACTGCGCTACACTCCGAACCTTGGGGCTTACTAAAGGGTTTCGCAGCATTTGAAAAGCGCCCGGCTGCGTTTTCAGGCAGAATTGCGTTGGCGTGCAGAATTGCCGGGTCAGTCGACACAGGCCCACGCCGCCTTGGCCGGATCGACCGCCGCCGCGCGCAGTTCAGCCCCCGGCACGATGCCCATCCGCATGGCCAATCCACCATTTATTTCAAGGACATATTGCACACCCTCGCCACCATCCAGCGGCGTCAGGTCGCCCGGCACCGCATCCGGGTGCACCACCGTCACCCGGCCCGTCTGGTCGGCAAAGATAATATCCAGCGGGATCAGCGTGTTCTTCATCCAGTAAAACGCATGTTCGGGGGAAGCATAGACAAACAGCATGCCCGCAGAGGTTGCCATATGGTCGCGGTTCATCAGCCCATACTCACGCAAGGCTTCGGTGTCCGCGATTTCGACCGAAAAGCGGGCCTGACCGCCGGTCCAGCGCAATTCCACCGCAGCCGGCGCGCAGGCGGCCCAAACCGGGTCCGCAGCCAAACCCACCAGCGCCAAACCCATCAGCGCCGAACCCATCCGCACCACAGCCGTCAGCCGCGACGCAAAGCACCTTCCCATGACACCACCTGCACTGCCATCCGGCCCCGCTTGCCTTCCATGATGCGCAGGCACACCGCCTCGCCCGCCTGAAGGTCGGCAAAACCCGACACCCTTAACACTTCGACATGCACGAACACATCTTCCGGCCGCCCGAACACATTGGCAAAGCCAAAGCCCTTGTCCTTGTCAAACCACTTCACCCGCGCCGGTTCCAGCGCCAGATCGGCGTAATCTTCCGGCAACCCGCCGTCTTCTTCCGTCAGTTTCAACTGCGCGCCGGGCGGCGGAGCAATCTCCAGCACCTCGACCGCCTGCTGGCCGCGCGCGGTCTTTTGCACCATCACCGTTATGGCCGCGCCGTCCGAGACTGAACTTTGCCCGAAATTCCGCAGCACATTGGCATGTAACAGGATATCGGTGCCACCTTCATCAGCCACTATGAAGCCAAACCCCTTGCCGGGGTCAAACCATTTTACCCGTCCCTGAATGGCCAAGGGTGCCTTGTCTTCGTCTTCCATAGTGCGTGGTATTTTCCGGTGTAAGTCTCGCAAGCACATGCATGACTCGAACAAAAACGAACATGCAAGAGGCAAAGATGGGAAACCGGGTCGGACCTATCTTAAGGAATAGATTTTACCTCTTGATAAAAAGCCTGTGTCAGGGGTTCAGGCGCACAACTGCCCACGGGCTGGCAGAATCGGGCCTTGTCCAGCGGAAGCGGTCATGCAGGCGGAAGGCCCCTTCGGCCCAGAATTCGATCTCGACCGGCGTTATGCGCAGGCCGCCCCAGAACGGCGGGCGTCTGGGGTTGGGGCCGTGCTCCAGCGTGACGCGGGCCACGTCCGCCATCAACGCCCCGCGCGATGACAACGGCTGCGACTGCTGGCTGGCCCAGGCCCCCAGCCGGGACTTCAGGCTGCGCGAGGCATAATAAGCATCCGCCGCAGGGCCATCTTCCCGCGTCACCAGCCCGCGCACCCGCACCTGACGGCGCAGCGACTTCCAGTGCATCACGAAGGCCGCCTTGCCCGCCGTTTCCGCCTCACGCGCTTTTTTCGATCCGTAGTTGGTGTAAAAGACAAAGGCTTCAGGCTCGACGTCCTTCAAAAGCACCATGCGGACATTGGGCATCCCGGCGTCATCCACCGTGGCGAGGGCTATGGCGTTCGGGTCATTGACCTCGGCGGCTTCCGCCTCGGTCGCCCAGGCCTTGGCGATGGCAAAGGGGTCGTTGCCTGCGAAAATGCCTGTTCTGTCCATCTTTGCTTCCTTTTCGTGACTTCAAGCCCCGCCCTTGATGGAAGCGAAGCTTTCGCCTACACGGGCCTGAGCGAATAGGGTGGCTGGGGAAGACCGAATGTCAACTGGACTTATGGCAGGTAAACGCGGGCTGATCATGGGCCTTGCGAACGACAAATCCATTGCCTGGGGCATTGCCAAGACGCTGGCCAACCACGGGGCCGAGATGGCATTCTCTTATCAGGGTGAGGCGCTGAAGAAGCGGGTTGACCCGCTGATCGCCTCGATCGGCATGTCAGAAATGGTCGAATGCGATGTGGGCAACGAAGCCTCGATTGACGCCTTGTTTGCGCGGTTGGCGGAAAAGTGGGGCCGCCTGGATTTTCTGGTCCACGCCATCGGCTTTTCCGACAAGAATGAGTTGCGCGGGCGCTATGTCGATACGTCGAAGGCGAATTTCGCCATGACGATGGATATCTCGGTCTATTCCTTCACCTCTGTCACCCGCCGGGCTGCCGCGATGATGACCCAAGGTGGCAGCGTTCTGACGCTGACCTATTACGGCGCCGAAAAGGTCATGCCGCATTACAACGTGATGGGTGTGGCCAAGGCGGCGCTGGAAGCTTCGGTCAAGTATCTGGCCGAGGATCTGGGCAAGGACGGCATCCGCGTCAACGCCATCTCTGCCGGGCCGATCAAGACGCTGGCGGCCTCTGGCATCGGCGATTTCCGATATATCATGAAGTGGAACGAGCTGAACTCTCCGCTGCGCCGCAACGTCGATCAGGAAGAGGTCGGCAAGGCGGCACTTTACCTGCTGTCTGACCTTGGCTCGGGCACCACGGGCGAGAACCTGCATGTCGATGCGGGCTATCACGTCGTCGGCATGAAGGCCGTCGATGCCCCCGATATTGACGTGGTGACGGGGCGCAAAGAGGGGCAATGACGCTTGCAGCCTTCCTGACCGTCGCCCTGATGCATCTGATGGCGGCGATCAGCCCGGGCCCTGCCGTGCTGATGTCAGCCCGCATCGGGTTGACCGAGGGCTTGCGGGCAGGTTTCTTCGTGGCCGCAGGTATTGGCGTCGGCGGGGTGGTCTGGGCGGCTGCGGCGCTGTTCGGGCTGAACCTTGTGTTTCAGGCCGCGCCCTCGCTGCTGTGGGCCTTGCGGCTGGGCGGGGCGGCCTATCTGTTCTGGATGGCATGGGGCCTGTGGCGCCATGCTGATCAGCCGATTGTCGCCAGTGAGGCGTTGCCGCCGCGCGGCGCCTTCGCCGCCTTCCGCCTTGGCCTGTGGACGCAGCTGTCGAACCCCAAGCCCGCCATTCTGTTCTCGGCCATCTTTCTGGGCACGGTGCCGCAGGGCACGCCGGTTTGGGTCTATGCCGCACTCCTTGGCGTTGTATTTCTGAACGAAACCTTGTGGAATTCCGCCGTCGTCCGAATTTTCTCTTTCAACCGGGCCCGGCGGGCATATATCAGCTTGAAATCGGTGATCGACCGCGCTTTGGGAGGGTTGCTTGCCCTTCTGGGGGTCAAAATCGCCGCCTTCTGATCAACCCGTTTCGAGGATATCATGATCGACCGCCTGCCGCATGAAAAAGGCTTCCACGTCAGCTGGGATCAGATCCACCGCGATGCCCGCGCCCTGGCGTGGCGGCTGGATGGCAAGGGGCCCGACAACGGCGCATGGCGTGCCGTGGTCGGCATCACGCGCGGCGGTCTGGTGCCCGCGATGATCGTCAGCCGCGAACTTGATATCCGCGTCGTCGATACGATCAGCGTGAAAAGCTATTCGCATCAGGCGCAGGCGGCGGAAGCCATCGTGACCAAGTCCCCGCAGCCCGAGTTGATGGGCGACGGCACCGGCATTCTGATCGTTGATGATCTGGTTGACACCGGCAAGACGCTGGAACTGGTGCGCCGCCTGTATCCAAAGGCCCATTTTGCCACAGTCTACGCCAAACCCTCGGGCAAACCGATGGTCGACAGTTATATCACGGAAGTGTCACAGGACACGTGGATATTCTTCCCGTGGGATATGGCCTTGCAATACGTCCAGCCCTTCCGCGGACAGGACTGATGCGGCCTGACCTGCGGGTGGCCGAACTGAAGTTGGCTGAACTTCAGGTGCCGGAATTCAAGGTGCCTGAACTGAATATGGTGGAACTGAGGGTGACATGTTGATCAATCCGGCCAGCCGGATGGGCAAATGGCTGCACTGGCTGTTTGAAGCGAGTCTGGTCTTGAAGGGCCTGTTTGCCGCCGGGGAAAGCCTGAGCGGGGTTGGTTTGTTGCTGACGCCCCACGGGGCTTTGGTGCAATTGTGGGGTTGGTTGACCCACCATGACCTGACTCAGGACAAAAGCGCTGACATGGCGCGGTGGGTCCAGCACATGACCGAGACTTTTCCGGTTCACGTGCAGAACTTCTACGCCTTTTACCTGCTGGGGCACGGTGCCATCAAATTCGTCATGGTGATCATGCTGGCCCGCCGCATTCTATGGGCCTATCCGGGGGCCATGGTGCTGCTGGCGGGTTTTGTGCTGTATCAGCTCACCGAATTCCTGACCCACGGCTCATTGACCTTCCTGATCCTGTCCTTTCTGGACAGCGTGATGATCGTGCTGGTCTACCGCGAGTGGAGCGTCCTGAAGCTGATGCGCGGCCATCCGCAGGAAATTCGCGCGCATTGAGGCTGGTGGTATCTGGCCATCCGCCTTGCCCCATGACGCAAGGCTGCCCCGCCTGCCGCGCAAGGCGCAGGCCGAAAACCCTGCACATCAGGCTTTTCGGGCTGCGCCTCGTCCTGACCGGGCCTGTTTGGGATGCAGCAAAAAGCGGGTGCGGGGGTTGAAACCCATGAGGGTTTGCGGTCAATTCAGGCCATGAAAACACCGATCCTGACCCTGCTGGCACAAAGTCTGCCCGTTACCGTGCCCTTCGTCGGACCCGAGGCGCAAGAGCGTGGCCGGGGCTGCGGCTTTGCAGCGCGGCTGGGGGCCAATGAATGTCTGTTCGGCCCCTCGCCTTCCTCCGTGGCCGCGATGCAGGCGGCGGCGCGGGATGTCTGGATGTACGGCGACCCGGAATGCCACGACCTGAAAGCCGCAATTGCGGCGCATCATGGCGTTGTGCCTGCGAATGTGGTGGTGGGCGAGGGGATTGACGGTCTTTTGGGCCTTCTGGTGCGCTTGCTGATCGGGCCGGGGGATGCGGTTGTGACCTCTGCCGGGGCCTATCCGACCTTCACCTTTCATGTGGCGGGCTTTGGCGGCACGGTGCACCGCGCGCCCTACAAGGGCGATCATGAGGACCCCGAGGCGCTGCTGGCGCTGGCTCACCAGACCGGGGCGCGGCTGATATACCTTGCCAATCCGGACAATCCGATGGGCAGCCATCATGCGGCTGGCGTCATCGCCGCGATGATAGCGGCGCTGCCCGACGGCTGCCTGCTGGCACTGGACGAGGCTTATGTGGAACTTGCCCCCGAGGGGACTGCGGCGCAGGTGGCGGCGGATGACCCAAGGGTGATCCGCTTGCGGACCTTTTCCAAGGCGCATGGGCTGGCGGGGCTGCGGCTTGGCTATGCTTTGGCCGCACCGGAACTGGCACAAGCTTTTGACAAGGTGCGCAACCATTTCGGTGTGGGCCGGATGGTGCAGGCGGGCGGGATTGCGGCATTGGGTGACACAGCCCACATGCGGGCGGTGCGTATCTGGGCCGAGGCCGGGCGGCAGCACTTGGGCCAGATTGCGCGGGACAACGGGCTGGCGCCCCTGCCCTCGGCTACCAACTTCGTCTCGATGGACTGCGGGCGGGATGGCGACCATGCCCGCGCGCTGCTTAAGGCGCTGTTCGCCCGGGATATCTTTGTGCGGATGCCGGGGGTTTCCCCGCTGGATCGCTGCATCAGGGTCAGCCTTGGCGACGCGGCGGCGATGACAGCCTTCGCGGCAGCCTTGCCGCTGGCACTGGCCGATCTGCGCTAGGGCAAGGCTTCGCAAGGCCGGGCTTTGCCAGTGCCGAGCTGCGCCAAGGCCCGGTTTAGCCACGGCCGGGTTTCGCCAAAGCCGATCTTTGACAAAGCCGATCTGCGCCAGGCCGATCTGCGCTGACTACTAGGCCGCCACGTCCGGATTGGCGGGCCCCAGTGCGGGTGCGGCCCCCGTCGGCTGGAATGCCGCCCCCAACAGCGGAGAGCCGACCGTGCCAGGCTCCAGCGAGGTGATGCGCAACTGACCAGACGTGGTTTCAACCACCTCGCTGCCCATATCCTCGGCGGGGCGGCGGAAGACCAGCAGGCTTTGGAACGTGGTCTTGCTGCCGGTCAGGCCGACGCGCTCATCCATCGGCAGAGTGTCGGCGCGTTGATACTCCCAACCCTCGGCCCCCATGCGGTTCATCAGCCCGGTCAGCGCAAAGGCAAACCGTTCCTCCCCAGTTTTCAGGCCACGGGCCTTTTCGCCTTTGCGCGGGGCCGGCAACACCTGATATTCGTAACGCTGCATTTGAAACCCTAAAACCGCACGCCCGCCGGATGGGCAACAGCGCGCATCTTACAGAGATTCGGGGGCCAAGGCCAAGTGGGGCACGGCAGAAGTCGGCACAGATGCGGCGCAGATGCGCCAGTGCCCGCCTATAGGGGGCTGGCCTGCGTCAGACCCAAGGACTGGCGTTTTGCGGCAGGACGCTCAATCAGGTCAACCGCATGGCTGCCCTTTTGGCCGCCGTCCATCCGCAAGGCACCCGTCACCGGGGCCACATCGCCATAGTCGCGGCCATGGCCGATGGCGATGTGATCGGTGTCGGCAAAGACCGCGTTGGTCGGGTCATGGTCGATCCACCCCGCCTCGGCACCGGCCCAGGCCCGCACCCAGGCGTGCATGGCATCGGCACCCTCAAGCCTTGGTTTGCCGGGCGGCGGCAGGGTGCGCAAGAAACCCCCGACATAGGCCGCAGGGATACCCAGCGACCGCAGGCCACCGATCATGATCTGGGCAAAATCCTGACAGACGCCGCGCTTCAGCTTGAAAGCCTCGGCGGGGGGGGTGTCAACCTCGGTCGCATCGGCGTCGAACGTCATGTGCTTGTGCAAGGCGTTTCCCACTGCGGCAATCGCGGCGCGGGTGGTTTCAGCGCCCTTGGCAGCCGCAAAGGCAAAGGCCGCAATCGAAGCGTCGTGCGGAATACGGGGCGAGGCTGACCGGAAATGATGGGGCGAGGTGGCACCGATGGCGGCAATCTCTTCCAGCTCTTCAGCCAGCCGCGCCAGTGGCGGAGAGATATCCAGTTCCCCACCCAGAGAATTGCGGACCACCTTGGCAGTCATGGCGATTTCGCATTTGGTCAGGCCGGGGGCCATGACGACCTCCAGCACTTTGGTGCCGAAAAAGTCGGTGAACTCGCGCCGTTCGGAGGGGTCTGGGGTGATGGTGATGTCACAGGACTGCAAGCTTTGCTGCGCGCCCATGTCGGCAGGCTGGATGCGCAGCAATTGCCGCCCGGCACCGGTGGGGCGGTCAAAGTCATAGCGGATCACAAGGCGCAGGTCATAATGCATCAGCGCAGGTAAGCCTCTGTGACGTGGTTCGACAGGCCCGCCACCTGGCCCCGAAAGGCCCAAAGTGCTGCGGTGGTCAGGGTTTCAGGCTCTGCCGTGGCAAGATCGGTCTGGCAGCGCAGCATGGCGCGGGCCAGCGGCGACAGCACGCCATTCTCTGTAGCGTCGGGCATCATGCGGACCTGTTCGTCCAAGCCCTCGATCTGGTGGCGGATGGAACGCGGGTTCATCGGGTCCAGCGCCAGAAGGTCAATCACTGTGTCGCGAGAGGTGGCCACAGTAAAGCGGCGGCGGTGGGTCAGGACGCTGTCGCCCAGTTCGATGGCAAGGTCCAGCGCGCCGGGCGCTGCCTTTTCATCCGCCAATACGGCGAGGATTTCTATCATCCCCATCGCGCGTTCATGCAAACGGCCAATGGTCAAAAAGCGCCAGCCCATGAAACGGTACATGTTTTCATGCACAAGGCCGGTAATCCCCGCCAGCTTGCGCAGCAAGGCTGACAGGGCGCGGGCGGCATCATCGCCCGCCGTGACCGACAGCGCCATGCGCCGCGCGGTCTTGTTGATATCCACCAGCGCCTGCCAGGCATCGGGCGAGAAGCGGTCACGCACCTGCCCGGCACTGGCGATCGCCGCCGACAGCGTGTCAAGCAGCCCCGGCGGTATTCCCGGCGCAGGATCAACGCCGCGCGATTTGAACAAGGGCTGCATGGCGGCAAGGACCGGCGCTGCGGCGGCCCCCGTCTCTGCCAGCCGCACGTTGCGGGCGCGCAACAGGCGCACCAGACCTTCGGTGCGTTCAATGTAGCGGCCCAACCAGAACAGGTTGTCGGCGGCCCGCGACGGCAGCGCACCTGGCCCCATCCGGCGAAACGGCCCGGTGACGGCTGGCACCATCGACACCGGAGCCACCTCTTTGGGCGAAACAATCCAGACATCCGCCGCCGTCCCGCCACGCTGCAAGGCTATCGCCTTGGGGTCGGGTGTGGCCCCGATGCGGGCGAAGCCGCCGGGCATGACCTGCCAGCCCTCGGGCGTGCGGGCAAGGAAAACCCGCAGCGTCATCGGGCGCGGGGCCAGCTTGCCATCGACCAGTGCCGGCGTAGTTGACAGTGTGACCGCCTCTTGCGCCACAAGGCCCCTGCCCTCGGCCTTCAGCTTGGCCTTCAGGTCTTTGGGCGAAAGGGTTGCGGCGGCGATGATCTCTTCCTGGCGGTCAAACGGCAGGCCGGTGGCAAGGGCTGGCGACAGCAACATGCGCTTGGGGGCATTGGCCACCTCGTCACGTTCGGCAGCGCCACCGCACCACCATGTGGCGATGTTGGGGATTTTCAGCCCCTGCCCGACCAGACGCGGCGCAAGGCTGGGCAGGAACGCCATCAGCGCACGGGTTTCCAGTATGCCCGACCCCAGCGCGTTGACCATGGTAAGCCCGCCCGCCCGCAGCGCCGAAACCATCCCCGGCGTTCCAAGTCGCGAGGCGGCGTTCAACTCCACCGGATCGGCGTAAGACCCGTCCAGACGCCGCCACAGCACATCGACCGGCTTCAGGCCTGACACGGTGCGCACCATCAGGCGGCCATTTTCCACCGCCAGATCCTCGCCCTGTACCAGCGTGATGCCAAGGTAGCGGGCGATATAGGCGTGTTCGTAGTAGGTCTCGTTCAACGGCCCCGGCGTCAGGATGGCAGCCCTTGCGTCGCGGTCCTGACGCATCCCCAGCAAAGCGTCGCGGAAGTCACGAAAGAAGCCAGCCAGCCGGTGGACATGGCCCTGCGCATAAAGCTCGTTGAACGCGCGTGAGGTGGCGACGCGGTTTTCCAGCGCATAGCCCGCACCCGAGGGCGCTTGCGTGCGGTCGGCCAAGACCCACCACTGGCCATCCGGGCCACGCCCGATCTCGAACGCCAAAAAGTGCAGGTAATGGCCCGACTGCGGCGCAATGCCCACCATCGGGCGCAGCCATTCCGGATTTTCGGTGATCAGAGCGGGCGGCAGATGCCCACCTTCCACAAGGCGGTTCTCGCCGTAAAGGTCGGCCATCAAGGACTCAAGCACTTCGGCGCGCTGGATCAGGCCGGGGACCAGGGTTTCCCAATCGGATTCGGCGATCAGCACCGGGATGGGCGACAACGGCCAGGGCCGCTCAACCGAGGTGCCACTGCCATATTGGCGGTAAAACACGCCCGAGTCGCGCAGGTATTGTTCGGCGCGCGCCGTGCGGCGGATGATGTCATCGGGTGTCAGGCTGGCAAAGGCATTGGCAAAGTCGCGCCACAGCGGGCGCAGTTTGCCTGCCGCATCAACCATTTCATCCGGCGTCGCGGGCAGCGGTTTATAACTTTTAAGCGCCAGCGCCAGCTTCGCCGCTTCGGCCTTTTCGGCCGCAAGCATGTCGGCGACAGCCTTGGCGGCGACCGCTTCGGCCAGCCCCTTCGCCGCAGCCGCCCTTTCCGCGTCGGTCAGCCCAGCTTCGGTCAACCCCGCTTCGGTCAGCCCCTTCGCCGCCACCCTTTCCGCTTCGGTTGGCCCCGCTTCGGTCTGACGACCAGCGTCAGCCGATAGCGTCACGGGCGTTGCGGCCCCGCCATCGGTCGCCTGTGCCGTTGTGGCTTGCGCTTTCAGCTTGTCCAAACCCGCCCGCTCCTCTGGCCCCGGCGCACTGCCTGCCAACACCTTGCCGCTAGACTGCATGACAGGGGTTGCAGGCGGGTTACGATCCTGTGGGTTCATGCGTTAGAGCCCGATGGGGCGGCGCAGGTCAAGCGTCATCGGGAACTCTTTCGACACGCGTTCAGTGGCAGGCGTATAGAAACCGCTGTTGTGGCCAAAGGGTTGAAAGCGTGACAGGCGGCGGGCTTCGGCCTCATTCCCGTTGACGGGGAAGGTGTCATAGCTGCGCCCGCCGGGGTGTTTGACATGGTAGGTGCAGCCGCCCAGGGCGCGGGTTGACCACGTGTCATAGATGTCAAACGTCAGCGGAGCATCAATGCGCAGCACCGGATGCATCGCCGTGGCCGGAGCCCAAGCCTTGTAGCGCACCCCCGCCACCGCCTGGCCGCCGCCGATGTCGGCCAAAGGCAGGGCGCGGCCATTGCAGGTGACGGTGTAACGCCCCGGATTGCCGCCCGACAGCCGGACCTGAAGGCGTTCAGTTGACGAGTCAGTATAACGCACCGTGCCACCAAGGGCGCCGGTTTCGCCCAGCACATGCCAAGGCTCCAGCGCTTGTTTCAGTTCCAGATGGACGCCTTCATAGCTGACCTCACCGCAGAACGGGAAGCGGAACTCGGCCTGCGCTTCGAACCAGTCTTCCTGCATCGGGAAGCCGTGCTGACGCAGATCGTCCAGCACATCGCGGAAATCGGCCCAGACATAATGCGGCAGCATGAAGCGGTCATGCAGGGCCGTGCCCCAGCGGGTCAGGTCACCCTTGGCAGGCGCGTTCCAGAAGCGGGCGATCAGAGCGCGGAGCAACAGTTGCTGGGCAAGGCTCATGCGGGCATCGGGCGGCATCTCGAACCCGCGGAATTCGACCAGGCCAAGGCGGCCAGTCGGGCCATCGGGGGAATACAGCTTGTCGATACAGATTTCGGAACGGTGGGTGTTGCCGGTCGAGTCGGTCAGCATGTTGCGCAAAAGGCGGTCCACCAGCCAGGCGGGGGGCGGGTTGCCAAACCCCGGCGCCGGGATCTGGGAAAGGGCAATCTCCATCTCATACAAGGCGTCATGCCGTGCCTCGTCCATGCGCGGAGCCTGTGACGTTGGCCCGATGAAAAGGCCAGAGAACAGGTAAGACAGCGAAGGGTGCCTGTTCCAGTGCAGGATCAGGCTGGCGAGCAGGTCCGGGCGGCGCAGGAAAGGGCTGTCGTTGGGCGTAGCCCCGCCGACGACAACATGGTTGCCACCGCCGGTGCCGGCGTGCTTGCCGTCAATCATGAACTTGTCAGCGCCAAGGCGGGTCTGGCGCGCCTCTTCGTAAACCGCCGTGGTGATGTTCACACAGTCCTGCCAATTGCGGGCGGGGTGGATGTTGACCTCGATCACGCCGGGATCGGGGGCCACGCGGATCACGTTCAGGCGCGGATCCTGGGGCGGCGCGTAGCCTTCAATATGCACGGGCAGACCAAGGCGGGCGGCGGCGGCCTCGGCGGCGTGCAGCAGGTCAAGGTAGTCTTCAAGACTGACCACCGGCGGCATGAAGACACAAAGCCGCCCGTCGCGGGGTTCCACCGACAGGGCGGTGCGGATATAGCCGTCAACCTCGGCAATGGGAGAGCCTTGCCGGATCACCTCGCCCTGTGGCGTGTTGGCGACAAAGCTGGCGACCAGACTGGCAGCGGGCTGGCTTTTGCGAAGGACGTCGAGGGGGGCGACCGGCGGCAACGGCTGGCGTTCAACCGTCGGGTCGGTCGGGTTGATATACGGATAGGACGAGGCTGGAATCCACGGCAGGCTTTCCAGCGGCAGACGATACCCCACCGGGCTGTCACCGGGCACCAGAAACATGTAACCGCGCCGCAAGCCCCACTTTTCCGACCGCCAGCGCCGCCCATAGGCCTGACTTTGGCAGCTTTGCACCGGCAGGATAAAGCCGGAAGGTTCGTTGAGGCCCCGGTTGAACACGGTGGCCAAGCGGTGCCGCGCCTCGGGGTCTTTCAACTCGGAATTGGCCGGGGTGACGTTGGCGGGCAGGTTCGCCTCTTTGACCAGCCAGGTGGCGGGGTCTTCATAGGCGGGCAGGATATTGGCTTCGTCCAATTCCAGTTCTGCCGCGATTTCGCGCAGCAGTTCTTGCGCATCCAGCGGCGTCACACCAGTCTGCGCGCCCTCTTCGGCAATCAGGCCGGGGTTCTGCCAGATTGGCTGGCCGTCGTTGCGCCAGTAGAGGGAGAAGGTCCAGCGCGGCAGGGTTTCGCCGGGATACCATTTGCCCTGCCCATAGTGCAGAAAGCCACCCGGTGCGAAGCGGGTGCGCAGGCGGCGGATCAACTCGTCAGCCTTGGCGCGCTTGGTGGGGCCAACGGCTGCGGTGTTCCATTCCTCGCCCTGATAGTCGTCGATGGAAACGAAGGTCGGCTCGCCCCCCATCGTCAGGCGAACATCGCCCGCGTCCAGCACCGCATCAACCTTGCGGCCCAAGGCGTTAAGATCGTTCCAGCTTTCCTCGCTGAACGGCTTGGTGATGCGCGGATGTTCGGCGACGCGCGACACCTGCATGTCAAAGGCAAACGCCACCTCGGCAAAGCTGGCAAGGCCAGAGATTGGCGCGGCTGACCGGTAGTGCGGCGTGGCCGCCAACGGAATATGGCTTTCCCCCGCCAACAGGCCCGAGGTCGGGTCAAGACCCACCCAACCGGCGCCGGGGATATAAACCTCGACCCAGGCGTGCAGGTCGGTGAAATCAACCGCCGTACCCGCGGGACCGTCGAGCGCTATCAGGTCAGGCTTCAACTGAATGAGGTAACCCGACACGAACCGTGCCGCAAAGCCGAAGTGGCGCAGCGCCTGCACCAGCAGCCAGGACGAATCCCGGCACGACCCGCTGCCGATCGACAACGTCTCTTCCGGCGTCTGCACGCCCGGCTCCATCCGGATCGTATAGGCGACCTTGCCAGAAACCATGGCATTCAGCATCACCACAAAATCGGTGGTGCGCGCTTTGGCCCGTGGCACCATGCGCAGGAAGGCCTTTAATTCCGGCCCCACCGGTTCGCCCTTGGTGTAGATCGCCAGATCGTCGGTCAGGTCGGAAGCGTAGGTAAAGGGCCAATGCTCGGCGTAGTCTTCCACGAAGAAATCGAAGGGGTTGTAGACGGTCATGTCGGCCACCAGATCGACCTCGATCTTGAATTCGGTCACCGGTTCGGGGAACACAAAGCGCGCCAGCCAGTTGCCGAACGGGTCTTGCTGATGGTTCACGAAATGGTTGGCGGGTGACACCTTGAGGTTGTGCGAGATTACTTTGGTCCGGCTGTGCGGCGCGGGGCGCAGGCGGATGACTTGCGGGCCAAGCACGACCGGGCGGTCATAAGAGTAATGGGTCAGGTGATGGATGGACGCTTTGATCGACATGAAACCTCCGCCGGGCCAAATGACCCGCGCCTTTTATCATGCCTAGCATGACAGCGGCCAAGGGCACGGGGAAGCGTGAAGCGCAGGGGCGGGGAATTGTCAAACGCCTGATTTTCGGGCGAAATGGCGGCCAAAGCCTGCCTATTCAGCAGGCCTCGGCGCTTGGAACGGCGCGCGGGGCGATCAGCGGCCAGATCGCCGCCGAAATGCCACCCAAGGCGATCAGCCCCATACCGATCAGCGCCGATTGATCCGGCATGTGGGCAAAGACCAGAAGGCCCAAAAGGCCGGACCAGACCAGTTGCAGATAGTTGACCGGCGCTATGACCGAAGCCGGGGCCACGCGGCAGGCTTGGGTGAACAGGAAATGCCCCGCCGTCGCCAGAATGCCCATGGCGGCAAACAGGGCCATGTCCAGTACGGTGGGCAGGGCGGACGGCAGGCTCCACGGCAGGGCCGCGCCAAAGGCCAGGGTGCCGGCCATGGCGGTCCAAACCAGCATGGCCTCGGTCGTCTCGGACCGGGCCAAAGTCCGCGACAGCATGTTGTAGACGATGCTTGCGGCTGCCGTGATCAGGGCAAAGGTCACGCCCCATGGGTCAAGCCCGCTGCCGGGATGGGCAATCAGCAAGACCCCGGCAAAACCCAGCAGGGCGGCCATCCATTGCAAAGGACCCACCTTTTCACCCAGGATCGGGCCCGCCAGCAACATGACGCCGAACGGGGCGAGGAAGATAATCGCGATGGTCTCGGCCACCGGCATGCGCTGAAACGCCAGCGCCGCGAACAACGAGGCACCGGCAAGGCAGATCGCCCGCAAGGCCACCAAACCGCGCCGCTGCACCCGGAACAGGCTGCGACCCTTGCGAGGGCCAAAGACCGCCAGCAACGTCAGCAGGTTGCCAGCGTAGCGGACAAAGACGATCAACGGCACGGCATAGGTAAGGGCCATATGCTTGGTCGTCACATCCATGCAAGCAAACAGCAGCACCGCAGTGGCCATCAGCACCGCCCCCTGCGTCGGGCGGCTTTGGGCGGCAATATAGGTCACGTCGGCCATGGGATGTCCTTTGGAGTACCGTACGTGTACAGCTCGAAGCCGTTAGCGATAACCCAACATTCCCGACAAGCCGCCATGCACCCGCGTCATAGCCTTCGGGTTCAAGCCCCATTCCCTGACCCCAAACCAAGCCCGGACCCCAAATCAAGCCCAGGCCCCAGACTCAGGCCCCAGACCCTGCACTCCGGCCTCGGACTTTTGCCCCAAACTTCGGGGCCCTGAACTCTGGCCCTGAACTCTGGCCCTGAACTCTGGCCTTGGCACGCGCAACGGCCTGCGCCCAGACTTGGGCCAGCGCCGGATCGGCGGGGCCAGGGTCAAACCGGGTCGGAGTGGATTGTTCCGGCGGCATGATGTGGCCCAGATGGGCAAAGGCCATGGCGGCTGCTCCAAGGGCGCCGACTTCTTCAACCGGGCTTTGCAGAACCCGACGCCGCAGCACATCAGCCTGAAGCTGCATCAGGAACGGATTGGCCGAGGCCCCGCCATCTGCCCGCAACATCGTCAGGCTTTGGCCCATGTCACGCTCCATCGCGGCCAGCACGTCGGCGATCTGGGCTGCGATGGCTTCAAACGTCGCCCGCGCCAGATGGGCGGGCAAGGTGCCGTGGGTCATCCCCGTCAACATGCCCGTCGCATGGTCATCCCAATGCTGCGCACCCAAGCCCGCCAGTGCGGGCACAAAGGCCACACCGGCACTGTCTTGCACCGTCTGCGCCAGATCAGACAGCGCCTGCACCGACATCCAAAACAGCTGCGCCATGAAGGCCGCAGCTTGTGCGGACACGGTGATATTGCCCTCCAGCGCATAAGGCGTCCCGGTATGGTCACTCCACGCAATCGTGCCCGACATGCCATTCGACGACACCACGCGCCCCGGCGTCAGCGTCAAAAGACTAGCGCCGGTGCCATAGGTCGCCTTCACCGTTCCCGGACCCCGGATGCCATGGCCATAAAGGGCGGCATGGCTGTCGCCCATCATGGCAAGGATCGGCACTCCGGCAGGCAAGGCGGTGGTGTCAGCGGTCACCCCAAACCGCTGGTCCGAGGGCATCGGCTGCGGCAAGGCTGTGATCGGCGCACCGAACAGCGCGCACAGGTCTGCACTCCACACCAACTTTTCGGTGTCGAACAATTGCGTGCGCGAGGCGTTGGAATGGTCGGTGGCAAAGCTGGCCCCCCTGGTCAGGTTCCACAAAAGCCACGCATCCACCGTACCCGCCCGCAAGCGCCCGGTGTCGGCCAGCGCCTGCGCTTGCGGCACATGGCGCATCACCCGGCCAAGTTTGGCGGCCGGAAACAGCGGATTGATCCCCAAGCCTGTCGCCGCGACCACCGCAGCGTCATGGCCCGCAGCAATCAGCCCCGCACAAACGTCTGCCGTGCGGCGGCATTGCCAGATGATGGCGGGATGGATGGGCTGGCTGGTGTCAGCGTCCCAGATCACCAAAGTCTCACGCTGGTTGGCGATGGCGATGGCTTTGATCTGCCCCGGCTTTTGCGCCACCAGATCGGCGATCACAGCCTGCACGCTGGCCCAGATATCGGCAGCCGATGGCTCGGCCCAGCCGTTCTGCGGATAGGCGGTGGTCAGCGCCGAAGACGCCCGGGCGACGATCTGCCCGGCCCCATCCACCAGCACGGCCTTGGTGTTGGTGGTGCCTTGATCAATGGCCAGCACAAAGCTCATCTTGCGGCCCGCATCAACGCGCCCCGTTTGATGGACCTGCGCGCCGCAGCGGCGATGCCATCAGCCGTCAGGCCACTTTCCTTGAACAGATAGTCCAAAGACCCGGTCGGCTGAAAGCCCGCAAAGCCAACCCTCTCTACCGGCACCGGACGGTTAGAGGCGGTGTATTCCGCCACCGCCCCGCCAAGCCCGCCACGAATACCCGCCTCTTCAACCGTGACAATCGCCCCGGTTTCAGCGGCGGCATCAATCGCCGCCTCATCAAGGGGGTTGATTGTGGGAAATTTCAGAACGCGGGCGTGGATGCCGTCAGCCTTCAACAGGTCCGCCGCTGCTGCGGCCAGATGCACCGTGGTGCCACAGGCAAGGATCTCCACCTGATGCCCCTCGCGCACCGTTTCCGCCTTGCCCGGTCGGAAGACCCGGTTTGCCACGTCCAGCAGCGGCACGGGCATCCGGGACAGGCGGATATAGACCGGGCCCTCATGGCCAGCGGCCCATTTCACCGCCTCCGCCGTCTCCCACGCGTCAGCCGGGCAGATCACGGTCAGGTTGGTCAGGGGCCGCAGCCAGGCGAAATCCCCGATGGAATGGTGCGTCGGCCCCAGTTCGGCGTAAGCGATGCCAGAGGATTGACCGATCAGCTTCACATTGAAATTGGCGTAAGCCCCGTCCGCCTTGACCTGTTCCAATGAACGGCCCGTCAGAAAGCAAGACGCCGCCGAGACGAAGGGGATGCGCCCGCCATTCGCAAGCCCTGCCCCGACACCCACCATGCATTGTTCCGCAATGCCTACGTTGATCGTGCGGTCAGGGAATTTCGCCTGAAACGCCCACAATTTCGATGACCCGACCGAGTCGTTGACCACGGTAACAATCCGGTCATCGGCTTCGGCCAAGGCGACCAAGGTTTTCACCCAAGCATCCCGGCAATCATAAAACCCGACGGTTTCAACAGCATGGGACATCAGACCAACTCCTCCATCGCGAGGGCGAATTGTGCGGCATTGGGCATACCGTGGTGCCATTTGGCTTGGCCTTCCATGAAGGACACACCCTTGCCCTTCACCGTATTGGCGATCACAGCCCGGGGTTTTGCGCCCGCAGGGGCGGACAGAACCGCCAGCAAAGCGGCGTGGTCATGGCCGTCGACCGTCACCACATCCCAGCCAAAGGCGCGGAAAGCGGTCGTCCAGCGGGTCCATCGTCATCGTCTCTTCGGTGCCAGCGCCCTGCTGCAAGCGGTTGCGGTCAACCATCAGGGTCAGGTTGGCAAGCTTGCGGTGCCCCGCCAGACCCGCAGCCTCCCAGTTGGAACCTTCCTGCAACTCGCCATCCCCGGTCAGAACGAAGGTGCGGTAGCTGGCTCCGGTGATCTGGCCCGCAATCGCGATGCCCACCGCCACCGGCGTGCCATGGCCCAACGGCCCGGTGTTCGTCACGACTCCGGCCAGGTAGTTCGGGTTGGGGTGGCCGTTCAGCTTCGATCCGTTCTTCATATTGGTGTCGAGCCAGCTTTCCGGAAAATACCCCGCCGCCGACAGCACCGTTTACAGCGAACTTAAGGCGTGACCCTTGGACATGATGAAGCGGTCGCGCTGCGGCCAGTCTGGCCGCTTGGGGTCATAGGTCATCACGCCGAAATACAGCGTCGCCAGAATATCGGTGGCTGAGAAGCCGCCGCCAGGATGGCCCAGCTGCGCCTCATACACCATCTGAAAGCTGCGGCGGCGCATCCACAAAGCCTTGGCCTTGATGTTCGGGATGGGATCGTTCTGCATGACAGTTTTGCCTCGGCTTCCGCGCCGTGGTGCTACATCGGCCAGTTGAGGTAGCGGTTGACGGCCTCTGACACCACATCCGCATGATGGCCGCGCACCATCGCCACGTGGTGTTCAAAACCGGTCTGCGTCACAAAGCGCATCAGCTTGCGCAGGTCTTTCACGTGAGAAACCGCAATGCCGCCATCCATCGGGAGGGGATCATCGGTGAACGCCCCCTGCCCCAGATAGGTCTTCAGCGTTCCCGCCCGGTCATCTGACGACACCCGGAAGAAGGTCATGTCGCCCGCTTTCACCTTGCCCTTGACCGCACCAAAGCACTTTTCCCGGCCAATCACGGCACCCAAAACATCCAGTTCGCTGATTTCAGGCGTGGAACCGATGAACTTCCTGGGGAAGTTGCCGCAATGGGTGCAGACGCATTTATCCACCTCAGACCGGTAGTTGTTGTTCCAATCCAGAATCGCCGGAGGTACGCCAGAGGCCAGCGCCAGCGCATACATCGACAAAGCCCCCATGATGTCGACCTCACAGGCACTTGGCATCAGCTCTTCGCCCATCATGCTCATGGTCAGGCAGGTGGCGCAGCCGAAGTTATCCTGCAACGACCGCCAGCACTGAATGGCGGAAGCGTTGCAGCCGTTGTCTTCAATCCAGCGGTCGACAGCCAGCGACCACTTGGCCTGCTTCGAAATCTGCTCGGGTTTGATATGGGCCGGAATGGTGCCGTAAGCCTTGATCTTCGCAAGCTTGGTGATCAGGTCGGCATCGGTATCGCTGACGCGGCCCGCAGCGCCGATCATCTCGGACAGGTCCACCGTGACAACCATAACCCCCGACGCCTGCAACAGCTTTTCACTGTTGCGCATGGTCTGGAACGCTTCGGTCCGGGCACCTATCGCCCCCAGCCGCGCGCCGCGCAGACCCTTCACAGTGCGGCACAGCCGAAAGAACCTTTCAAGATCCGCACCAAACTCCGCGCCAAAGGTGTCGCAGGTTTGGCTGCTGGTTTCGGTAAACGGCACGCCGTATTGGCAAAAGTTGTTGGTCACCGAAATCTTGCCGCAGAACGCATCGCGGCGCTGGCTGATGGAAACCTTGTCAACCTTGTCATTCGAGGCTTGCAGCAGGATAGTGACTATCGGTTTGGCGCGGTTCACCAGTTCGACAATCGCAATTTCATCGCCGAAGTTGGGCAGGCAGATCACCAGACCGTCAATCCCATCGCGGTGCTGCTTGAAGAAGCTGGCGTAAAGTTCGGCATCCGGGATCGACTGCACAGCACCATTCGCCGTCGCTTCATAGGGCAGGATCAGCGCCTTGATACCCAGCCGGGCGAAATGCGCCAAGGTTTCATTGCGGCTTTCCAGACAGGGCGCGGGGCTGAAGAAGGCCCATGACCCAATCACCAGACCCAAAGTCACCTGCCGTTTGATGTGCAATGCCATCGCTACCCGCTCTTTGCGTTTGGTATCGCTTGCCGCTGAATGCTTTCGTTTATAATCGAAACTCTTTGCGGTACGCTAAAGAAAACCAAAGGAGCGCCCGTGAAGCCTCTCGTCAAGCCTGCTGTGAAACAGCCCACTGAACCCCTGACGGGCCTTCTGTCCGAACCCCGCCGTCGCCGGATACTTGAGTGGATTCAGGAAGAAGGCTCGGCCCGGGTGCGCGACCTTGCGCAGGCCTTTCAGGTGTCCGAGGCGACCATCCGGCAAGACCTTGAACGGCTGGAGCAAGAGGGCGGCGTTACCCGCGAACATGGCGGGGCGTACCTGAACTCTGTCCCGGCGCAGGTGAACACGGTCACCCTGCACCATCAGGAAAACATGGAGAAAAAGCGCAAGATCGAGGCGCTGGCGGCCAGTCTGGTTGGCAATGGCGAAACCCTGATCCTTGATGCAGGCACCACCACGGAAATCGCCGCGCGACTGACCGGGCGCAGCGATCTGACCGTGTTCACCAATTCGCTGAACATCGCGCTGATCCTTGGGGCTGTGCCGGGCTTTGCCGTGCATATGCCGGGCGGCCAGTTCAAGGCGCCGACGCTGTCCTTGTCGGGTGACAAGTCGGTGGAATACTTCTGCAACATCTTTGCGGGCAAGCTGTTCCTTGCCACGGCGGGGGTCGCTTTGGATACCGGCCTGACCTACCCTTCATTGGCCGATCTGCAACTGAAAGAAGCGATGATCAAAGCCGCCGCCCATGTCTATCTTGTGGCGGACAGTTCCAAGATCAACAAATCCTCGTTCACCCGGCTTGACGCGCTGGAGGTCATTCAATCCTTCACCACCGATGAGGGGATTTCCGATGCCGATGCGCAGGCGTTTGAGGCGCGCGGCATCAAGGTTCTGATCGCAGTTTGAAAAGGCAGGCCAAATGGCAGTTACTTTGGCGGATGTGGCAGAAAAGGCGGGCGTGTCACGCGCCGCCGTGTCACGCACCTTCACGCCGGGGGCCTCGGTCTCACCCGCGATGCGGGCGAACGTCGAGGCTGCCGCACAGGCTTTGGGCTACAGCCCCAACATGCTGGCGCGCAGCCTGACGACGCGCAAGACGCAACTGGTCGGGCTGGTCAGCAACAACTTTCACAACCCGGTGTTCCTGCACATCTTCGACCTGTTCACCCGGGGCCTGCAAGACCATGCCTTGCGCCCCCTGCTGGTGAACCTGTCCGAAGAAACCGACCCGGCGCGGTCCCTTACCCTGTTGCGGCAGTATTCGGTGGATGGGGTGATCGTGGCGACCTCGCACCTGCCGGACGGCTTTGCGGCAGCGTTTCAGGATGCCGGAGTGCCGGTGGTTCATGCCTTTGGCCGGGTGACGGGGGCTACGGATGTGGTGGCGATTGACAATGTCGCGGCGGGGGCCATGGCGGCCAAGACGCTGATCGCACGCGGTTATCAGTCCATCGGGTTCATGGGTGGGCCTGAAGGTGCCTCTACCACGCAAGACCGTTTGACCGGGTTCATGGCCGCCTGCGCAGGCGTAGAGGCCAGCGCCAGTTTCGCCGGGACTTACGGGTTCGAGGCGGGACGGGCCGAGATGACCCGCCTGCTTCGCACCGCCCCTGCACAGGCCTGGTTCTGCGCCGACGACGTGCTGTCGATCGGCGCTTTGTCCGCCGCCCAAAGCGCTGGCTTGCGGGTGCCGGATGACCTTGGCCTGATCGGGCTGAACGATATGGCGATGGCGGGTTGGGCCAATATCAACCTGACCACCATACACCAGCCCTTCGACGCCATCGTCAGCGGTGCCATCGACCTGATGCGCGCCCGGCTGGCCGAGCCCGCCCGCCCGGTCGAGGCCCGGATATTCCCCTGTCACATCGTCGAGCGCGGCACCCTGCGGCCCCTGCCCTGAAGCCCGTCTGACGCAGATGGACGCGCCAGACGGACTTTGGCTGGGGGGTTTTACCGCTGTCTTTCGGCAAAACCGAAGGTCACTTTCGTCGGGCAGGCTTTAGCAGGCTGCTGAAAAAGTGCCGACCACCCACGAAATGGGTGAAAGATATGGGAAATCCGTCTCGGAAAGTGCGCAAACGGTGGCTTGAGCGACGAAAACGGGTGAATGACGGAACATCTGTCTTAGGCGATATGCTTAAAAATCCTTTTTCAGCAGCCTGTTAGCGGAACATCTGCGGCCTTGCGTCGACCCATTCGCCCTGTCTGCCCGCCGAAGCCACCGCCGCATGGATCGCGGCAATCGAGCGCAAGCCATCTTCGGCCACCGGATAAAGGCTGATCGCCGGGTCGGCCTTGCGCCCCTCACGCGCGGCCATGATACCTTCCGCCAGATCGCGGTAGATGTTTCCGAAGGCCAAGGGCATCCCTTCGGCATGGCCCACGGTGACCCGGCTGGCGCGGTCGGCCTCGGGCGACAGGTTGCCCTCGCCGCGTTCGATGGTCTGCAACCGCTGGCCCAAGGGCATGTAGTGCAACTGGTTCGGCTGCTCTTGCGCCCAGCGCAAGCCGCCGGTTTCACCGAAGACCTGGATCGTCAGGCCATGCTGACGGCCAATCGCCACGGATGAGGTCCACAGACGGCCAACGGTTCCGCTATCCATCCGGAAGTTGACCATAGCGTCATCCTCCAGCACGCGCCCCGGCAGGCACGAGGCAAAGTCGGCCGAAAGCCGCGCCACCTCTTGACCGGTTACAAAGCTGGCCATGTGCAGCGCATGAATGCCGCAATCGGCGAACTGGGCCGAGGCGCCGGCCAGTGCCGGGTCATAGCGCCAGCGGACGCGGGGGTTATCCGCATCCGCCGCGTTGGCGTGGTGGCCATGGGCAAACTCGGCCACCACCAGCCGCACCTTGCCAAGATCGCCACGTGCCACCATGGCCCGCATGTGGCGCACAAGGGCGTAGCCGGTGTAGCCGTAATTCACCGCGCAAATCCGGCCCGCCGCGTTGGCGGTGCGGACAAGGTCTTCCGCCTCAGCCTCGGTCACTGTCATCGGCTTTTCGCACAGCACGTTGAAGCCCGCCGCAAGGAAGGCTTTTGCGATTTCATAATGGGTCGAATTCGGTGTCGCCACCGTCACCAGCTCGACGCGGTCGGGGCGGCTCCGCTCCCCCTCCAGCATCTCGCGCCAGTCGCCATAGGCGCGGTCCGGGGCCACGCCCAGCTTTTGGGCAAAGGTGCGGCCCGCCTCGGGGTTATGGTCCAAAGCGCCTGCGGTGAAGGTGTAAAGCCCGTCAAGCCCCGCCGCCAACCGATGCGCCGGGCCAATCTGGCTGCCATCGCCGCCACCAATCATGCCCCATGAAAGCCGTGCCATGCCGAACCCTTTCTTAAAACCCGAGTGAGGATAGATAGTCGCGATTCGCCCGCGCATCGTTGATGGGCGAAGTGCCGCCTGATGGGTCACAGTCCTGCTCGACCGTGCACCAGCCTTCAAACCCGGCCTCCAGCAGCACCTGCCGGACTGCCGTAAAATCAACATCCCCCTTGCCAAGGTTGCAGAAGATGCCTTGCCCGCAGGCGTCGTAAAAGCCGGTGCGGTTCGCCACGGCGCGGGCCTTCACCACCGGGTCAATATCCTTGAAGTGCATATAGGAAATCCTGCCGATATGCCGGGCCATGAAGGCCACCGGATCAAAGCCCGCATTGGAATGGTGCCCGGTGTCAAAGCAGATTTTCAGCAGGGCCTCATCGGTTTCAGCCAGAAGCCGCTCCAGCTCCGGTTCGAAGTCGATGAAGCCTGCCGCGTGGGCGTGGATGCCCACGGTCAGGCCGTGATCGCCACCCAGCTGCGCCACAGTGCGGATGCGGTCGGTGAAGGCCTTCCATTCAGCCACGTCCATCTGTTCAGCTTCAGACGCCCGGCCCGCCGTAGGTGCGCGCCGGGGTGAGATCGAGTCGATCAGCACCAGATGCTGCGCACCGTGCGCCACCAACGCCTTGCAGGTGCGGTTGGCAGCGTCCCACACATCGTCCCAGGCAGCGGCGTCATGGAAGGGCCGGAACACCACGCCGCCAATCAGGGTCAGGTCATTTTCCGCCAGCGCATCGGCCAGCACCGCCGGGTCTTCGGGCATGAAGCCTACGGGCCCCAGTTCGATGCCCTTGTAGCCCGCCGCCGCGCAATCGCCCAGCACCTTGCGCCATGACGGGTTGCGGGGGTCGTCTGCGAATTCCACGCCCCAGGAACAGGGCGCATTGCCGATGCGGATCATGGTGCCTCCAGATTGACCCAAGCCCCCGTGGCCGCAGAGTGGCGGGCGGCGGCGATGACGGTTGCGACCGCCAATCCGTCGGCGAAGGTCGGCCAGACGGGGGTGGCGGTGGCTACGGCGTGCAGGAAATCGCGCGCCTCGATGATGATCTGTTCCTGATAGCCGGTGCCATGGCCGGGGCCTTGGCTGAACGGCAGATAGTCGGGATGCGCAGGCCCGGTCAGGATCTTGGCGAACCCACGCTCGGCTTCCGGCCCTTCGGCCTTGTACAGCCACAGGGCGTTCTGATCCTCTTGGTCAAAGCGGATGGCGCCCTTGGTTCCGGTGATTTCATAGGCATACCCCATCTTGCGGCCCGTGGCGACGCGGCTGAAGCTTAGATGCCCCATAGCACCGTTGGCAAACCGGCACAGGAACTGGCCGATGTCATCATTGACCACCCTGCCTTGCGTGCCGGGCCGGTCAGGGTAGACGGTGCCGATATCCGCCGTCAGCCGCGCAATCGGGCCGACCAAGGCCAAGGCGGCGTTGATCATATGCGGCGCAAGGTCGCCCATTGTGCCATTCGCCGCGCCAAAGTTGCGCCATTGCGCGGGGCGTTGGCCGTCGGCATCAAAATCCTCGGTATGTTCGCCGCGAAACCAGATGACCTTGCCAATCGCACCGCTTTGCACCAATGCCCGGGCATATTGCGAGGCAGGCGTGCGGATGTAATTGAAGCCAACCATGTTGGTGACGCCTGAAGCCTTGGCCGCCGCCACCATGGCCTGACTGTCCGCCAGACTGGCCCCCAAGGGCTTTTCACACAGCACCGGCTTGCCCGCCGCCAAGGCACGTTCGGCAATCGCGCGGTGGGTGTCCTGCGGGCTGGCAATCACCACCGCCTGCACCCTCGGATCATCGACCAGCACACGCCAATCCGCCGTTGCCCGGGCAAAGCCGTAAGCGGCGCGGTAGCCCTCGGCGCTGGCGTCCGTAGTGGCGCAGATCATTTCAAGCCTTGGCCGAAGTGCTGTGTTGAACACCGCCCCAACGCAAGCCATGGCGACCGAATGCGCCTTGCCCATATAGCCGCCACCGATAATGCCGACCCCGATTTCCGCCGTCCGCCCGATTTCCGCCATTCCAACGCCTCCCGAAAAGGTTTGCAACCGGTTGCAAAATGCGTAACCTTAGCGTCACCACAAGGCAACCCCATTCCCGCAACCCCATTCCCGCAACCCTAGTCACGACGGAGGCCAGATGGCCACCCTGCCCCCGGCGTCCATGACGCGCTTTGCGGTGAACCGGTTTGTGGTTCTGGGCCGCGTGGGGATGGACCTTTACGCCGATCCACCCGGCACGAGGGTCGAACAGGCTTTGCGCTTTACCGCAGCCCTTGGCGGCTCGGCTGGCAATATCGCGGTGGCTTTGGCGCGACAGGGGGCCGGGGCAAGCCTGCTGACCTGCGTGTCGGATGATGCGGTGGGGCGCTATTGTCTGGCGGAACTCGACCGTTACGGGGTGGACCGCAGCGCTGTGCTGGCCGTGCCCGCCCGAAACGCGCTGGCCGTGACGGAAACCTGTGCCACCGACTGTCAGGTGGCAATCTACCGCAACGGCGCTGCCGATCTGACCTTGTCGCAGGCACAGGTTGCGGCGTTGGACTATGCCGCCACGTCGGCGCTTGTGGTGACGGGCACAGCGCTGTCCGCCGAACCCTCACGCTCGGCAGCGTTGCACGCCATCGACCTTGCCAGGGCGGCTGGCGCGCTGACCGTCCTTGACCTTGATTACCGCAGCACGGCATGGGCCACGCCTGCCGGGGCCGCCTCGGTTTGCCTGCGTGCCGCGCAAGCCTGCGACATCGTGATCGGCAATGATGAGGAGTTCGGCCTGATCGCCGGAGGTTATGACCGGGGCGAGGGCCTGGCCCGCGACCTTGCCGCCGGGGCGCTGTTCACCGTCTACAAGCGCGGGGCCGAAGGCAGCACCGCCTTCACGGCTTCCGGGCAGGTCGGGACGCCGATTTTTCCGGTCAAGGCGCAAAAACCGATGGGCGCGGGCGATGGCTTCATGGGTGGCCTGCTGGCAGCACTGGCGCGGGGCGACCCGCTGGACCTGGCACTGCGCTGCGGTGCTGCCACGGCCGCAATCATCGTCGCGGGCATCGGCTGCGCGCCCGCCAGCCCGGACCTTGCCACACTCGACAGTTTCATGGCCAAATTCTGAGGAAACCCGATGCACATCGCCCCCCATGACAACCACAACCGCGCCATCATCGACCGGGATAACGCTTTGGTGCCGCTGGTCTACCTCAACATCGTCCGCCTGAAGCCCGGAGAAACCTTCACAAGCTATGTGCCCGGCTATGAAACCTGCATCGTCCCCGCCACCGGCACGGTCGATATCACCGCCGACGGGCAAGACTTTCACGCCATCGGCAAGCGCCGCCTGAACGTCTGGGATGGCGAGCCTGAGGGGGTTTATGTGCCCTCTGGCGCCCCCGCCACGATCACCTGCACCGCCGAGGCCGAGGTCTTCATCGCCGGCGCCCGCTTTGCCGACTACCGCCCGGCCTTTGCTGTGCGCGAGGTGGACAAGGTGCAATACGGCTCGGATGACACCAAGACCCACCGCAAGATCAAGCATATCCTTGGGCAGAAGTACCATGACCGTGTGGGCCGCCTGCTGGTGTCGGAACTTTACACTGTGGGTGCCGGGGGTTGGTCGGGCTTTCCCAGCCACAAGCACGACACCAACCGCCTGCCGCTGGAAACCCGGCATGACGAGGCCTACAACTTTCGCTTCAACCCAAGCCACGGGTCCGGCCTGCAAATGCTGCAACGCGAAGAGGGACGGGTGGGCGATGCCTATCACCTGATGGACCGCTCGACCGTGGCCATCGACAAGGGCTATCACCCGTGCTGCGTGCTGCCGGGGTATCAGATGTATTACTTCACCATCCTTGGCGGCCTGACCCAGCGGCCCCTGGTTCAGTATTTCCAGCCCGAACATGCGGGCCAGATCGAGACGATCCCCGGGATCAAGGACATGATCGCGAAGTTCAAATGAGGTTGGGCCCGGCATGACCCTGGCCAGCCTGACAGATGTACTGCACCCCTGCCTGACCGACGGTACCGCCATTGCGGGCCTTGTCGTGCTGGGCTGGGAGGACGCCGTGGCTTACGTGCGCGCCGCCGAGGCGCAAGCCCGCCCCGTCATCCTGCAAGCCGGCCCCGGTGCCCGGGCCTACACCCCGCTGCCGGTGCTGGCCGCCATGTTCCGTGTGCTGGCCGAGGGGGCTTCGGTTCCGGTCGTGCCCCACCTTGACCACGGCGAAAGTCTGGCAGTCTGCCGACAGGCGGTGGACTTGGGCTTCACATCCGTCATGTACGACGGCTCTGCCCTGCCGTTGGATCAAAACATCGCCCGCACGGCGGAAGTGGTGGCGATGGCGCGGCCTTACAGTATCAGTGTCGAGGGGGAGTTGGGTTTTGTCGGCTATGCCCAAGGTGCCAAATCGCTTGGCACCAATCCCGCCGAAGTCGCCCGGTTCGCGGCTGAAACGGGCGTCGATGCGCTGGCCATTTCCATCGGCAACAGCCATCTGATGACCTCGCCGGGGGCTTGCGTTGACTGGCCCCGCCTGAAGGCCATTCAGGCCGCAGCCCCCGCCCTGCCCCTTGTCCTGCACGGCGGATCGGGGCTGTCGGCAGACCTGCGCGCCAGCCTTGCGGCAACGACTGTCTGCAAGTTCAACATCGGCACCGAATTGCGTCAGGCCTTCGGTGCCGCCCTGCGCGCCAGCCTTGCATGCGACCCGGCCCGCTTTGACCGCATCCAGATCCTGTCAGACACGATCCCGCCCCTGACCGAGGCCGCCCGGCTGGCGATCCGGTCCCTGTCCCAAAGCCGCGATTGATCCCGACGCGCTTTCTGCGGCCCCACGGCGCGATTGATCGCGACGCGCTTTCTGCGGCCCCACGGCGCGATTGATCCCGACACGCTTTCTGCGGCCCAATGGCGCGATTGATCGCGGCGCGCTTCCTGCGGCCCAATGGCGCGATTGATCGCGGCACGCTTCCTGCGGCCCAATGGCGCGATTGATCGCGGCGCGCTTCCTGCGGCCCAATGGCGCGATTGATCACTCCGCTCTCTCTGTCTGGTGGCGATCAAACGCTCCGCGTCAGCACCTCATCCAACGCTGACAGGAGCCTTGCGCAATCCCCTTCGGAAAACGCCGCCGGGGGTTTGATCTTGACGACCTGGTGATGCGGCCCCTCGCGGGAAAGTAAGGATCATGTGATCCCGTTTCAACGCAAGGATCACACGGTCCACCACCTCTGGCGCGGGCGTCAGCGCTTGACGGTTGCGCACCATCTTGATGCCGTTGAACAGGCCCAAGCCCCCGACGTCGCCAATCATCTTATGCCGCAGCGCCAGGGCCCTTCATCAACTGCCCCCCACGGCGCAGTGTTGCATCAGACGTTCGTCGCGGATCACATCCAGCACTGCCAACCCGATGACGGCTGACACCGGATTGCCGCCGAAGATGTTGAAATATTCCATCCCGTTGGAGAAGGCCGCAGGCGTCGTCACCAGCGTCACCATCGGATGGCCGTTGCCGATGGGCTTGCCAAGTGTCACGATGTCGGGCATCACGCCCAGCGCCTCAAACGCCAACATGTGGCTGCCCACCCGGCCAAAGCCCGCCTGCACCTGATCAGCCAGACATAACCCACCCGCCGCCCTTACTGGGGGGTAAGCCACCTTGATGTAACCGCAGAGCGGCACGATCTGGCCACCAGACCCCAAAATCCCTTCCCTGAAAAACAGCGCCGGACGCCACCCCTTTGCCGCCATCTGCCGCGTCACATCCGCCGCATGGCCCGCCCCGGCATCAGGGCGGCCATGGCGCAGACGGATCCGGTAAGGATCTGGCATCTTTGCCAGACGGACATGCACGGGCCGCCCCGAACCGCCCTTGCCGTTGACAATCTTCAACCGCTCTGGCGCATGGGCTATCGACAAAAACCGCCCCAGCCGCCGCCCGCGCTGCGCTGCGCCACCGGCCGATCGGCGCTGCGGCTGACCAGGGCCGGGCCTTGACCGGCAGACCCATGATGACCGAGGGAGCGGGCGACACCGCTCGCCAGTTCTGCCAGTCGCGGCCCAAGCCCACACCGTGCATCCGCGCCTTCAGCCCCGGATGGTCGGTGACGATCTGAAAGTGCCGCTGTAACGACCAGTTGCCGTTTTCGTGGCGCACACCGAAGGTCGCGACAGCCTTCCCCCCAGGGCGATGGTCTGGCCCGGGGTCAGGCGGGCGAAATGTCGTGGGACTGGTGGCCGTAAAGGGTCCAGAACGGCACCCCATCTGCCTCATGTTCCAGTATGATCGTTGGGCCAAAGCCGTAAGGCGCCGCGTCGTCGTGCGGGAATGCCACCCGGCCCGCAAAGGGCGCATGTACCGGCTCGCCCTCGGGGGCGAAGATGTCGATGCCAAGGGGAACAGACCGCCGCGTGGCGCCGATGGCAAAAGCCTCGGCCTTGAAGATCAGCGGTCCTCGCCGTGGAAGCCCACCGCGAAATCGGCCCCGGACTGCGCGACCTTGCCTGCACACCAGCGGTCAAACCCCGGCCCGTCATGGCCGGCGAGGTCTACCGCATCCGGGCTGCTGGCCTTGAAATCAAGGCTGACAACCCGTGGCCGCGCCACGCCGGGGCGGATCACCTTGGCAAAAGTATGCGAATGCGCCTCCAGCCAGCGCACCACCTTTGCCGCCCCCGGCACCGGCACCGGCACCGGCACAAAGCAGCTGGCGGAGCACAGGCGCATGGTGGCAAGACGCGGGTTACAGGCCCGCAAGCGCTGCGGCGCGTGCCAGACGTCGTTCTGGCTGACCAGCAGACAAGTTCTTTGCCGATGGGCTTTGATCTGCACCGCAGCCATCGTCATGCTGACCGCATTGCCCGTCAGGATCAGGTCGAAAAGCTGGTCGACCTCTGCCGCGGTCAGGGGATTGACCGCCTGGTAAGCGGCTATCAGGGGCAACATGGCCTCCACGGCATCCGGTTCCCCGATCACGACACAAACGCAAGCCATGGCAAGTTAGACGATGCGCCAGCTTTCCGCCATGCCGCCGAAATCCAGCAGCCCGCAGAAATCCAAGAACGCGCAGACCGCGTAAGCTTCGATCCGCAAGACATTGTAATCATTCGCAGCATTGTGAATGACCTGACGCGGGCAACCTTCCAGCGCAGGCGCCACATTGTCCACGAAGCGCTGAAGAATATCCGTAACCTCTGCCCGCTTCTCCGCAGGCTCGATTGCCTTTAGTGCGGCAAGATGCTGCCCGGCCTGCCCGATGTGCCCGTTGTGTCAGCCATAGACCTTGCGGGATGAAAGAAGTCCTCCGGCGCCCGGCCCAACTGCCCCGGCAGCGTGCCAGGCGAGGCGAGGCTATTGCCGTTTCAGACCGATCGCGCCCAAGACCTGTCCGTCAAGCAAGGTCAACAGACGCGCCTGATCGCCCGCGCAAGGCGTCAGCGCGCTGCCGTCTTGCCGCATCTGCCGCATCTGCCGCATCTGCCGCGACAGAGACAGGTCAGGGGCGACCTTGGCCAGATGATCCAGCACCGCAATCTGGCAATCCAGCCGCGAAAGGTCCGCGCCGGGCGCATGATATTTCATAAAATACCATTTTATGTCAGTATCTTGCACGCAAACGTCCAAGTCGTGCTGTCCGGGCAATAGGGTTCCTTCGCCCCTGATCCCCCCGCCCGGCAGGGCCACCAATGCCGCTTGATCCAACCTCACCCCCTGCCAAACTCCATCGTGCCTGCGCAGTCCCGTCGGCACCAGCATATGGCCCCAAACGGCGGCTTTGTGCCCCGCTTCGCAGCGCGCTTGTTTCCCCGTATGATGGACGGCGAACCCATAGCCATCCCGGACCCCTTGTGCTTAACCTCAAACATATCGAAGCGTTTGTCACCGTGGCCGATCTTGGCAGCTTTCGCCGGGCGGCCGAACGGCTGAATACCACGCAGCCCAACATATCCAACCGCATCGCACAGCTTGAGGCGCAGTTGGGTGTCGTGCTGATGGAGCGGGATGCGGGCTCGGTTCGCCTTACACCTAAGGGCAAGTCGATGCTGGGCCCGGCGCGCAAGGTGCTGGCCGCGACCGATGGCTTTGTGGCGGCGGCGGATGACGACACCCTGTTCCGCGACACCCTGCGGCTGGGGGTGTCCGAGATGGTAGCACACACCTGGCTGCGGGAATTTCTGGTGGCAATGAAGGCGCGGTTTGCCAATATCACGGTGGAACTGACGGTGGATCTGTCGGCCAACCTGTCAAAGGCGCTGTTTGACCATGACCTTGATCTGGCCTTCCAGAACGGGCCTTTCGACCGCAAGACCCGCCACAGCCTGACCTTGGGCCAATCGGCCTATGTCTGGATCGCAGCCCCTGACCTTGACATGGCCCAAGGCCCGCTTGGCCCGCAAGACATGACCCGCCACCCTATTTTGACCCATGCCCGCGGCACCGTGCCGTTCCGCCAGCTGGAGGATCACTTCCGCCCGAAAGGAGCGGCGCGTCTGGTGCCGTCCTCCAACATGTCAGCCTGCCTTCAGATGGCGCAAGACCGGCTGGGCATCGCCTGCCTGCCGCGCGCGATGCTGGCCGGGCCGCTCGTATCCGGCGCGCTGCGGGTGCTGGACTACAACTGGCACCCCGATGCCCTGCGCTTTTACGCCCGCCACAATGCCGACCCCGCGCCAACCCATGTCACCGAGGCCGCCCGGCTGGCCCAGCACCTTTTCCCGCCAGAGGATACGAAATCCTGATCCTTCCGATACAAAGAAACGATTTTTCCTGATCAAACTTATACCCTAGGCTGCACCATGGATCAGGGAGACTCTCATGGCACATGCGGCCCGGCTTGGCGTGGACATCGGCGGCACTTTCACCGATGTGGTGCTGGAAATCGGACCTGTCAGGCATTCATCCAAGGTGCTGACCACCTACGCAGCCCCCGAGGATGCCATTGTCGAGGGCATGCACCGGGTCTGCGCCAAGGCGGGCATCTCGCCATCGGTGATCACCCAGATCATCCACGGCACCACCCTTGCCACCAACGCCCTGATTGAACGGCGCGGGGCCAAGACCGCCCTCATCACCACGCAAGGCTTCCGCGATGTCATCGAGATGCGCACTGAAAGCCGCTTTGAACAATATGACCTCAACCTAACCCTGCCAGAGCCCCTTCTGCCCCGCAATCGCCGCTATGTGGTTGAAGAACGCATGGGTGCCCGTGGCGATGTGCTGATCCCGCTCGACCGCGCCGAGGTGGCGGCTTTGGCCGACACGATGCGCGAGGCGGGGTATCAAAGCATCGCCGTGGGCCTCTTGCATTCCTACGTCAACGACGCGCACGAACGGTTGATCCGGGATGTGCTGATGGAGCGGCTGCCGGGGGTAATGATTTCGATATCATCGGAAGTATCCCCCCAGATGCGGGAGTATGCGCGGTTTAACACCACCATCGCCAACGCCTATATCAAGCCCCTGATGAAGTCCTACCTTGGCCGTCTGGCAGAGCGTCTCGCATCAGAAGGCGCTGATTGCCCGGTGTTCCTGATGCATTCGGGCGGCGGCATCATCTCGATTGAAAGTGCGGCGGAATTCCCGGTGCGACTGGTGGAATCCGGTCCTGCCGGGGGGGCCGTCTTTGCCGCCGACATCGCCGCACGGCATGGGCTGGACAAGGTGCTGTCCTTTGACATGGGCGGCACCACGGCCAAGATTTGCCTGATCCGCAACCAGACCCCGAAAACCGCCCGGGTGTTTGAGGTGGCGCGAACCTACCGCTTCAAGAGGGGCTCTGGCATGCCCATCTCGATCCCGGTGATTGACATGGTGGAAATCGGCGCGGGCGGCGGTTCGCTGGCGCGGGTCGATGCCATGAACCAGATCAGGGTCGGGCCGGAAAGTGCCGGGTCCGAACCCGGCCCCGCCTGCTATGGGCGCGGCGGCCAGCGCCCTGCCGTGACGGATGCCGACCTGATCCTTGGCAAGCTTGACGCGGGCACCTTCGCCGGTGGCACGATTCCGCTTTACCCTGACGCCTCAAAGGCTGCTTTGGACAGTGTTCTGGGCAACAAACTTGCCATGCCCACGCTTGAAGCCGCATGGGGTCTGGCCGAGGTTGTCGATGAAAACATGGCCAACGCCGCCCGCGTCCATGCCGTGGAAAACGGCGAGGACCTGTCGGATTACACCATGATCGCCTTTGGCGGTGCCGCCCCCCTGCACGCCGCACGCCTGTGCGAAAAGCTGGGCGTCACCCGCTGCCTGATCCCGCAAGGTGCAGGCGTGGGCAGCGCCATCGGCTTCCTGCGCGCACCGTTCAGCTTTGAAAGCAACCGGTCCGTCTTCATGCCCGCCCGCAATTTCGCCCCCGCAACCGTCCGCGCCCTCTTTGCGGATATGCAGGAAGAGGCCACCCGTTTCGTGCGGTCGTGCGATGCCACCTCGCCCATCAAGGCCGATTACAAGGTCTACATGCGCTACAAGGGTCAGGGCTGGGAAATTCCCGTGCCTTTGACCCCCGTTGAAGCGCGCGAGGCCAACCCCGCGACCTTCCTCAAACGCTTCGAAGAAGACTACACCACCCTGTTCGGCCGCACCGTCGCGGGGATGGAGGTGGAAATCACTGGGTGGTCCGTCAATGCCTATACCCCCTCCGCTCCCGTCGAACGCTCCCCCGCCGTGACACCCGCCAACGCCCCGGCCCAATCCGGTCAGCGCCCGCTGTTCGACGCCGCTCTGGGGAGCAGCCACAGCGCGGGCATTTATGACCGCGCTGCCTTCGGCCCGGGAAATCGCATCACAGGCCCGGCCATCATCACCGAGGAGGAGACAACCATTATCCTGCCCGCCTCCCGTCAGGCGATGGCGCTCGCCGATGGCTGCATTGACATCACCGTGAAGGGGGCCTGACATGACTGCGAAGCTTTCAAAAGTTGTCTGTCAGGTTATGTGGAACCGCCTGATCTCTATCGTGGAGGAGCAAGCGCAAGCCCTTGTCCGTACTGCTTTTTCTACCTCGGTCCGTGAGGCGGGCGACCTTTCCGCTGGCGTCTACAACGCGCAAGGCGAGATGCTGGCCCAAGCCGTCACCGGCACCCCCGGCCACGTCAACGCCATGTCCGATGCCGTGCCGCACTTCATCCGCCGCATTGGCCGCACGAATATCCACGCGGGCGACGTCTACATCACCAACGACCCGTGGGAGGCCACCGGCCATTTGCATGACATCACCGTTTGCACACCGTCCTTTCACAAGGGCCAGCTTGCGGGTTTCTTTGCCTGCACCGCCCATATCGTCGACATCGGCGGGCGCGGCTTTGGCGCCGACGCGAATTCGGTCTATGAAGAGGGCCTTTATATCCCGATCATGAAGCTGATCGACCGCGGCACCGTCGACGCCACCCTGATCCGCATCATCCGCGGCAATGTGCGCGAACCGGATCAACTGGTCGGTGACGTCTACGCTTTGACCACCTGCAATGAAATCGGCCACCGCCGCCTGATCGACATGATGACGGAATTCAACCTCGCCTCCCTCGGCGGCATTTCCGACTTCATCCTGATCAACTCGCGCGAAGCTACCCTCGCCCGCATCGCAGCCCTGCCCCGAGTTTCGGCGGAAGGCTCCATGACCATCGACGGCTACGACCGCCCGATTGACCTGAAGGTGAAGGTTTCCTTCAACGGCGACCATGTGATGTGCGATTGGGAGGGGACTTCCGGCCTCGACAAGAAGGGCATCAACGTGCCCCTCGTTTATACCAAGGCCTATGCCTGCTACGCCCTGAAATGCGCGATAGCCCCGGAAATTCCCAACAACGCCGCCTCATTGGAGCCCTTCCGCATTACGGCCCCGGTCAACTCCATCGTCAATGCCGTTCACCCGGCCCCGGTGGCGCTGCGCCATGTGATCGGCCATATGGTGCCCGACACGATCTATGATGCGCTCGACAAAATCCTGCCCGATACGGTTCCAGCTGAAGGGGCCGGCTGCCTGTGCAACTTTCAGGTCTCCCTCCGTCCCCGCACCGATGCGCCTGCGCCTGCCGATGCGGTGCGGTCCGAGGTGCTGACCTTCAACTCCGGCGGCTCTGGTGCCCGCCCCACCCTTGACGGGATGAGCGCGACCGCCTTCCCCTCGGGCGTCATGACCATGCCGGTTGAGGCAACCGAGCAGGTCGGCCCCGTCATCATCTGGCGCAAGGAACTGCGGCCCGACTCAGGCGGCGCGGGCAAGTATCGCGGCGGGCTTGGCCAGTTCATGGAGGTCGGTGCGCGCGAAGGCCACGAGTTCGACATCTCTGCCATGTTCGACCGCGTCAACCATCCGGCCCGGGGTCGTCGTGGCGGGTTGGAGGGTGCGCCCACCACCATCGCACAGGACGATGGCGTGGCGATGAAGGGCAAGGGCAAGCAATTCGTCCCTTACGGCGCCAAGGTGATGATGGCCTTCCCCGGCGGGGCTGGCTACGGTGCGGTGTCTGATCGTGACCGGGCCGCCGTCCGCCGCGATCTGGCACTGGGATATATTACCGAGATGACGGCGCGCACCGTCTATGGCCTGTCGGAAACCGAGATTGCCGAAGTCATGACGGCGTCGCGCAAAGGGGAGAGCGCCTGAATGGCCCAAGACGCACCAAAGCACACCACCTATGACGTGGTAATCATCGGGGGGGCCATCACCGGATCCTCCACCGCGTGGTTTCTGACCGAAAACAAGGACTTCACCGGCCGGGTTCTGGTGGTGGAACGCGATCAAAGCTATGAATTCGCCGCCACGTCATTGTCGAACTCCAGCATTCGACAGCAGTTTTCCACCGAACTCAACATCCAGATTTCCCAGTTCGGGGCAGAGTTCAGCCAGAACCTGCCGAAATACATGGGCGGTGACGCCCCCAGGCTAAAAATCCGCAACTTCGGCTATATGTACCTTGCCGCCGATACGGGCTTTGCTGCCGTCCTGAAGGCGCAACAGGCGCTTCAGGTGTCGCTTGGCGCTGAAACCCGGATCATGTCGCCGGATCAGATCAAGGCCGAATACTCATTCTATATGGTCGACGATCTGGTGCTGGGCTCGATCAACACCAAGGATGAAGGCTATTTCGACGGCTACACCATGTTTGACTGGTTCCGCCGTCAAGCCCGTGCCCGGGGCATCGAATACATCACGAACGAGGTGGTGGCGATCACCCGCACCGGCGACCGGATCGAAAGTGTCACGCTGGCGACGGGCGAAGTGGTGGCTTGCGGGCAAGTGGTAAACTCAACGGGCACGCGGGGGGCCAAGATGGCTGCGATGGCCGGGATCACCATCCCGATTGAACCGCGCAAGCGCTATTCCTGGATCGTCAAGCCCGAACAACCGCTGTCGCGCGACCTGCCGTTGACCATTGACCCGACAGGCGTGCACTTCCGCACGGACAGCGATACCACCTACCTTGTCGGTTGCCATTCTGACGATGACCCGGCGGTGGCGTTTGATGACTTCGCCATGGACCATGACATCTGGCAGGATCATGTCTGGCCGATCCTCGCCACCCGCATTCCTGCGTTCGAGGCGGTCAAGGTGGTGCGCGAATGGGCCGGGCATTATGATTACAACACGCTGGACCAGAACGCGATTGTGGGGCCGCATCCGCAGGTTTCGAACTTCCTGTTCCTCAACGGCTTTTCCGGTCACGGGTTGCAGCAATCCCCCGCCATGGGGCGCGGCACGGCGGAATGGCTGACCTATGGCGAATTCCGCAGCCTTGACCTTTCCCCCTTCAGCTTCACCCGCATCGTCGAAAACCGTCCCCTCATCGAAGGCGCCATCATATGAACGTCAAACCGAACGCTTTCCTTGCTGCCATCCGTGCGGGCCAACCGCAGATCGGGGTCTGGGTCGGTCTGTCCTCGCCCTTCGCGGCCGAGATTATCGCGGGTGCGGGTTTTGACTGGGCGATGATCGACATGGAACATTCGCCAAATGACCTGAATTCCGTCCTTGGCCAGCTTCAGGCCTTTGCCGCCTTTGACACGACGGCCATGGTGCGGCCCGAATGGAACGACGCGGTTCTGGTCAAGCGCCTGCTGGATATCGGAGCACCGGGGCTGTTGTTCCCCATGGTGCAATCGGTGGACGAGGCGAAGAAGGCGGTATCCGCCACCCGCTATCCGCCGCATGGCATTCGCGGCGTTTCAACCTCGACAAGGGCTAACAAATTTGGCCGGGTGACCGATTATTTCAACAAGGCCGAGGGCGAACTGGCGGTGCTGCTTCAGGTAGAAACCCGGGCGGCGGTCAATGTGGCGGTGGAAATCGGACAAGTTCCGGGCTGTGACGGCGTGTTCTTCGGCCCTGCCGACATTGGCGCGGACATGGGCATTCTGGGCCAGCCTGCGCATCCCGACATCTGGGACTTCATCCTGCCCGCCGCCAAACGGCTGATGGCTGCCGGAATTCCGGTGGGCACGCTGGTGGGTGACAGCGCCTTCGCCCGCAAGCTTTTGGACGACGGCTTTACCTTTGTCGCCTGCGGCGTCGACACCGGCATTCTGGCGCGCGGAGCCGATGCCCTGCTGAAGTCGATGCAGGCGTAAGATGGACTACGCAACCGCGCGCCTGAAGACTGTCAAAGCCTCGGCCTCTGCTGCCATCTCGACCAAGGCCAAGGCGATGGCGCTTGCGGGGCAGGATGTGATTGACCTTGGGCTGGGCGAGCCGGATTTCGACACGCCCGCCCATATCATCGAGGCCGCCCACCAAGCCGCCCTGCGCGGCGAGACGCGGTATCCCAACACGCAAGGCACAGCGGCCTTGCGGGGGGCGGTGGTTGAGAAATTCCGGCGCGACAACGGGCTGACCTTTACCGCCGATCAGGTGATCGTGTCGAACGGGGCCAAGCAGGTGATCTTCGACGCCATGATGGCAACGCTGGACCAAGGCGCTGAAGTCATCCTGTGCGCGCCCTGTTTTGACAGCTACCGCAATATCGTTTCGGTGATCGGCGGCACACCCGTCACCTTGACCTGTCGCGCCGAAGACGGCTTCCTGCTGCGCCCCGCGACTCTTGAGGCTGCAATCACCGACAAGACCCGCTGGGTGCTGCTGAACTCGCCCTCCAACCCTTCGGGAGCGGTGTACCGGGCCAAGGATTTCCGCGCCTTGGGCGTGGTGCTGCGCCGCCACAGCCACGTGCTGATCCTGTCGGATGAGATTTACGAAAGCGTGGTGTTCGACAGCCAACCCGTAGCTTCTTTCGCAACCGTCTGCCCGGACTTGGCCGACCGCGTGCTGACGGTGAATGGCGTATCCAAGGCCTATGCGATGACCGGCTGGCGGATCGGCTATGGCGCAGGGCCAAAGGCGTTGATTGCCGCCATGACGACGGTGCAAAGCCAGATCTCGTCGGGTGCCTGTTCCATAGCACAGGCGGCGGCCTTGGCGGCCTTGACCGGGCCGCAAGACTGCATCGCGACGTTCCGGCACGCCTATCAACGCCGCCGCGATCTGGTTATGTCCCACATCGCACACATCCCCGGCCTTACCTTGCGCAACCCCGGCGGAGCGTTCTATGCGCTGATCGACTGTTCGGCCCTTTTGGGCGGCGATATCCCCGATGACGTGGCGTTCACGGCCTTTCTTCTGCAACAGGCGGGCCTCGCCACCGTGCCGGGGTCGGTTTACGACATGCCCGGCTTCTTCCGCATCTCGACCGCCACCGACGATGCCACGCTGACCCGCGCCATGGTGCGGCTGGCTGTGGCTGTGGCGACCCTGTCAAAGGACAAAACATGAAGCTGAAACGTCTGGTTCTGACCGGAGCCGCAGGCCGCCTTGGGTCCTGGCTGCGCGAGCCTTTGCTGACGCTGGCCGAGGAATTGGTGTCCACCGACATCGTGGCCGACATTGGGACGCTTTATCCGGGGGAAAGTTATGTGCGGGCCGATCTGGCCGACCTTGCCGCGATGCAAGCCGTGATTGCCGGGGCCGACATGGTCATCCACTTCGGCGCCGTCGGTGACGAGGCGCCGTTCGAGGCGATCCTTGGCCCCAACATCATCGGCGCTTACAACGTGTGGGAGGCGGCACATCGGCATGGGGTGAAACGGGTGGTCTATGCCTCGTCGATCCACGCTGTCGGCATGTACCCAAGGGCGGAATTCATCGGCACCGATGTGCCGCACCGGCCTGACACGTTCTACGGCCTCGCCAAGTGCTTTGCCGAGGATCTGGGCCGGATGTACTGGGAAAGGCGCAGGCTGGAATCGGTGCATCTGCGGATTCTGTCCTGTGCGCAGGTCACCTCGGCGCGGGCTTTGGGGACATGGCTGTCTTACGATGACCTGATCCAGCTGGTCACCCGGGCGATTGATACGCCGACGGTGGGGTTCACCGTGGTCTACGGCGTGTCAGACAACGACCGCACCCCCGTGGACAATGCCCGCGCCAGTTTCCTCGGCTACCGTCCCAAGGACAATGCCGAGGCCTTCGCGCCCCGCATTCTGGCCGAGGCCCCTGCCCCTGACACAAGCGACGCGGCCCAGATGTGCCACGGCGGCCCCTTCGCCTCGGTCGCCTTGGGCAACAGCGGGATGGCCACGATGAAGATCGTGAACGACGCCAAGAAGGTCTGATGTGAACCGCCCCGGGATTGCCGGAGACCAGATAGTTCGTGTCACGCGACGATATCGAGTGTGTTCAGGTTTGCATGGGACGCCGCCTCTGCCTCTGCTGG
>JAYSQA010000092.1:0-2658 GCA_043721775.1 Rhodobacterales bacterium | reverse complement strand
AAAAAGAAAGGGGGAAAGCTGTGATGAACGTCTTCAAAGCGGTGCAAAGATATACCTCGGGACCGCTCATCGGGTTGATCCTTGTCTGTATCGTGTTCTCAGCGACGTCGCCCCATTTCCTGACGTTGCGTAACGTCTCCAACATCTTCTCGCAGATGTCAGAGATCGGCATCATGGCGGCGGGGGCGGCGCTGGTGATCATCATCGGCGGGATTGACCTTTCGGTCGGGGCGGTGCTGGCGCTATCCTTGATGCTGAACGCCTGGCTTTACAGGGACATGGGGGTGCCTTTCGTGCTGTCTGTTCTGGCGGGGCTGGCGCTAGGGGCCCTCGTCGGTCTGGTGAACGGGATCCTGTCGACCTATGGACGCATCCAGCCCTTTGTGGCCACGCTGGCCACCATGTCGGCCTGTTCGGGTTTTGCGCTTTTCATCACCAACGGCAGTCCGGTCACGGGCTTTCCTGCCTGGTTCGGCGCCATCACCTCGGTCCGCTTCCTAGGCCTGCCACTGGAATTCGTCATCCTCGTCTCGGTCTATCTGATCGTGGCCTACTGGCTGTATTTCCGGCCGTCGGGCCGGGCGCTTTACGCCATCGGCGGGAATGAAGAGGTCGCCAGATTGTCCGGCATCAACACCCGCCGGACAAAGGTGATGGTCTATGTCACCGCCGGATTCCTTGCCGCCTTGGCCGGGCTGATCGTGGGTTCAAGGCTGGATGCTGCCCATCCCACGGCAGGGGTCAACGATCTGCTCAGCGTCATTGCCGTGGTCGTTATCGGCGGGGCCAGCCTGTCGGGCGGTTCGGGCGGGATGATGGGCACTTTCATTGGCCTAATGATCATCGGCGTGCTGCGCAACGGCATGGCGCTTTTGAACGTCTCGCCTAATCTGCAACCGGTGGTGATCGGCATTGCCATCATCATTGCCGTGATGCTGGACCGTCGCAGCGCGCAGCGCTGAACCTCCGCCATTCGTGTAAAAAAGGAGCGCCAGATGTCGCTTGGCCTAACCATTTCCGATCTGTCGCATCTTGATCGGATCGACGCTGCCATGAAGCGAAACGACCCGCGTGGGCAGTTTGCCGACCTTGGCATGAAAGAGGTCATCATCACAGAGGACGTCCTTGCGGTTCTGCCCGATGTGGTCGCACGCCACATCGCCGCTGCGGGCAGGCCGGAAAGAGCCGATATCCGCGTGGTGGTCGACCCTGTCACCATTCTGCGGGCCAGCCGCGACCTGAAGGCCGATGTGATCGCGCTTTTGTCAGTTAGCCACAACGTTAGCCGGGTCGAGATGGACGATGGCGCCGATGTTCTTCATGCCGACGAGCCCATCCTGGCTCTGGCGGCTGAGCGGGTGAGGGGCGCCGATTGCATCGTCTCGATCGGCGGCGGGACGATCACCGATGTGGCCAAAGTCGCCTCAGTCCGCTCCGGTGTGCCGGTACATGTGGTGATCCAGACGGCGGCTTCGGTTGATGGGTTCACTGACAATTTCTCGGTCGTCTTGCAGAACGGAGTCAAGAAAACCAGCCTCAGCCGTTGGCCCGATGCAGTTCTTGGCGATGTGCGCACCATTGCTGAAGCGCCCCGCCACATGACGGCCGCCGGAATGGGTGAGATGATGTCGATGTTCTGCGCGCCCGGCGATTGGTATCTGGCCGCGCAGTTGGGGGTTGATGCCTCTTTCACTCCCGTCCTGCTGGAGCTTTTGGCGATCTGCGGAGAGGGGATTGAGGACTGGTCGAGGGGCCTCGCCTCTGGCGATCTGGACAGCGCTGAAAAACTGACACGGGCGCTGGCCTTGCGCGGGATCGTGACGGGTACAGGTGGCACGACGGCGACCCTTTCGGGGATGGAACACCTGTTCAGCCACATGCTCGACATGGTGGCGAGCCAGAGCCATACGCCGATGAGCCAGCATGGCGCACAGGTGGGCGTTGGCTCGGTCATCGCCTCGGCGGCCTGGGATGTGTTCTGCGCCCGGATGGAAGAAACGCCGATCACGGCTGCCACGCTGGCCTTCGACCTTGACGAGAAGGTGGCCGCTGCCCGTAAGGCCTTTGCTGATCTGGACCCAAGTGGTGCTATCGGCGCGGAATGTGAAACCCGCTACCGCAAGAAATTGACCGCGCTGCAACAGAACTGGCTCTCCGTCGAGGGCTTCTTTGCCGATTGGCCCCGCCACCGGCTAGCCCGGAATGCCTTGGTCTTCGACACGCCAAAGATCGTCGAACTCTTGTCCCGTGGCGGGTCGTCCATGCGCTTTGATGCTTTGAAACCCGCGCCATCGGAAAGCCTGACGCGCTGGGTGATCGGGAACTGCCACTTCATGCGCGAAAGGCTGACAATTGCCGATCTGCTGTATTTGGCGGGTTGGCTGGATGAGGCGGGCATCGCTCGGATCATGGCGCGGGTAGAGGAAGTCCTCGCCGCAAAGGGGGCCTGAGCCATGGAGCGTGACCTTGTCCTGGGCCTTGATTGTTCCACCACAGCGGCCAAAGCGGTGGTCTGGTCGCTGGACGGCACCAGCGTCAGTGTCGGACGCTCGGCCTATTCCCATTCCTCGCCACATCCAGGCTGGGGAGAGCAGGACCCGGTCGACTGGTGGACTGCAACCGTGGCCGCCATCGGCTTTGCCTGTCGCCAGATCGATC
>JAYSQA010000091.1:0-5167 GCA_043721775.1 Rhodobacterales bacterium | reverse complement strand
CCATGGCGCGCGTCGTGGCTTTTCTGAACGCACAGTTTGGCCGCACCGGCCCACAATCGCAGCTTTAGGCCGCCCAGCGCAACGGCGCGCGGCAAGCCTGCACAAGCACACAGATATCCGCGCTGTTCGGCACCGCTACGCCAGCCAATTTCAGCGTTTCGGGAGAACCCGTCACTTGGACCGGCCCGGCCGGGGAATGGGGTCTGCGCCGGATGATCCTGCATTACGCGCATCTCTGCGTGGCCGCAGGTGGCGTCGATGCCTTTCTGATCGGCTCGGAAATGCCCGGACTGACCACGATCCGCAGCGGTGCCGCGACCTATCCGGCGGTGCAGGCCCTTCGCGATCTGGCAACGGCAGTGCGCAGCATCCTCGGCACCGGGCCCAAGATCGGCAATGCGGGCGACTGGGCGGAGTATTTCGGGCATCACCCCAGCGATTGCAGCGATGATGTGTACTTCCACCTCGACCCGCTCTGGGCCGACAGCAACATCGATTTCATCGGCATCGATAACTACATGCCTCTCTCGGACTGGCGCGATGGGTTTGATCATGCTGATGCCGCGCTGGCCCCGGTGATCTATGACCGCGCCTGCCTGCAATCCAACATCGTCGGTGGCGAAGGCTTCAACTGGTTCTATGCCAGCCCGTCCGACCGCGCGGTGCAGACCAGAACGCCGATCACCGACGGTGGCGCCGCGAAGCTTTGGGTGTTCCGCTTCAAGGATCTGCGGGCTTGGTGGCAGAACCCGCATTACAACCGCCCGGGCGGGATCGAGAGCGGGACGGCAACCGCATGGGTGCCGCAGTCAAAGCCGATCTGGTTCACTGAACTTGGCTGCCCGGCCATCGACCGTGCCACCAACCAGCCCAATGTGTTCTTCGATCCCAAATCCTCAGAAAGCTTCACGCCCTACTTTTCGCTTGGCTGGCGCGATGATGCGATCCAGCGCGCCTATCTGGAAGCCACCTATCTGTTCTGGTCGGACCTGGCCAACAACCCGGCCTCCACGATCTATGCCGCGCCGATGGTGCATCTGCCGGAATACGCCGCGTGGACCTGGGACGCACGGCCCTATCCGTTCTTTCCGGAACTGACCGATGTCTGGACCGATGGCCCCAATTGGCGGTTAGGGCATTGGCTTACCGGGCGGCTTGGCGCGGCTTCCTTGGCCGCCCTCGTGCGCCACCTTTGCCTGCGCGCGGGCATGCCGGAAGATCGGATTGATGTCTCGGGTCTATGGGGAGCGGCCGAAGGTTATGTCATCTCGGCACTGGCACGGCACTTCGGTTTCGATCCGGTTGAGAGCGAAGGGCGGATCCGTTTGCTGATGCGCGGCCGGGTCGCTACCACCAGCGTCACACCGGACAGCATGGTCGCGCCCGCCTCAACTAAGGGCGATGTGATGGAACTGACCCGCGCGCAGGAGTCTGAGCTGCCGCAGGCCCTGAAATGGCAGGTGGCCCGCGCCGACGAGGATTATGACGCCGCCCAAGTCGAGGCGCGGCGCATCACCGTGGACACTTCGCGCATCGCGTCCGAGGCTTTCCCAATGGCGGTGCCGCCCGAGGAAGCCGAACGTCGTTGCCGCCGCGCGCCGATGGAGACTTGGGTTGGGCGGGAAAGTGCCGTGTCCAAACTGCCGCCTTCCAGGCTGGCGCTGGATCCCTGTGACGTGATCCTCTTGGACCATGATGGCCGCCTGACGGAACTGCGGCTGGTGTCGATTGCGGACTCTGATGTGCGCGGCATCGACGCCGTGCGTCAGGACCGTGCGGTTTACGATCTGCCACCCGGCGATCCGCGCCCCGCGTCCTTGTCGACGCCCACCGTGTTCGGCATGCCCGACGTGGTTCTGCTGGACCTGCCACAGCTGCGCGATGATCAGCCGGCGCACCGCCCCTTTGTCGCAACCCATGCCACGCCGTGGCCGGGCGAGATGGCGGTGTTTCGCAGCGCCGCGACAGATGGCTTCGCACTGCTGACCACGTTTGGCACCCGCACCCGGATGGGCGTGCTGGCGGCGGATTTCTATGCCGGGCCGGTGTCGCGCTTCGACTTCGGCAATGCGCGGGTGGTCGATCTGTTCTCTGGCACCCTGGAAAGCGTCACCGACATCACCTTGCTGGGCGGGGCCAACGCACTGGCGGTGGAGTCCAATCCCGGCCGATGGGAAATCGTCCAGGCGGGGTCGGCCGAGTTGATCGCAGCGGGGCGATACCGGCTGACGCGGCTGCTGCGCGGCCAGCGCGGCACGGAAAACGCGGTCGTCGGTATGGTGCTACTGGCGCACGCGTCGTGGTGCTCGACACGGCCGTGGTACCCTTGCCGATCAGCGAAGCCGATCTGGGCCTGCCGTGGAACTGGCGCGTCGGCCCGGCGTCGCGCCCGGGCAGCGATGAAACTTACGTCGCCACCTCCTTCACGCCCGAGGGCGCCGGTCTGCGGCCCTTTTCGGTTGCGCATGTCGAACGGCCGTAGCGCACCGCGCGCAGCCCCGGCGATCTGACGATCTGCTGGACGCGCCGGTCGCGGTTGCTCGCTGCCGATACCTGGGGTGTGGGCGATGTCCCCCTCGCTGAAGACAGCGAAGCTTATGAGGTGGAAATCCGCGATGGTGCGGCCATCAAGCGCACTCTGACTGTGACGACGACCGGCGCTATCTACAGCGCCGCCCAGCAGATCGCCGATTGGGGCGCGCTTCTCGGCCCCGGCAGCAGCCTCGACATCCGAATCTATCAGCTCTCCGCCATGATCGGTCGGGGTGCCGAGCGCTCCGTCACCCTCACATTCTGAAAGCAGAACCATGTCCGACATCACCACCTATCTGCTGCTGCCCTATATCCTGGCGGCGCAGGCCCAAAAGCATGTCGCCCACAATGAGGCGGTGCGGCTTCTCGATCCCATTGTTCAGCTTTCGGTTCTGGACCGGGATCTGACGGCCCCGCCCGCGTCACCGGCCGATGGGGAGCGATATATAGTGGCATCGGGTGGATCTGGCTTGTGGGCCGGTTGGGATCTGAATGTGACAACGTGGGTCGACGGCGTCTGGATGCGCCTGGTGCCGCGCCCCGGCTGGCTGGCGTGGACCACTGACGAGGCCAACGTCGCTGTGTGGAACGGGTCCGTCTGGGATCTGGTCGGCGTGCCGCAGGTTGCGTCAGACGCCATCTTCAGTCTGGTGAATGACGCCGACCCTACCAAAAAGGCATTGTTTTCGTTGTCAGGTATCAGCACCGGCACGACCCGGACCTTCACGCTGCCCAACACCTCGAGCGCGTTGGCAATCCTCGCGGGCACCCAGACCTTCAACGGCAACAAGACCTTCTCGGGCACACTGACAGCGTCCGGAACTGTGACGGTGTCCGGCGCGGCAGCCACCATCGGTACGTCGGCGGCGACCAGCACCTATGGGATGGGCACCGGGGCAACCACCACCGGCATCACCAAGACCCTGAACCTCGGTACCGGCGGCGCGTCCGGATCGACCACGGTCGTCAACATCGGCTCGGCCACGCCGGGCGCGGGTGGCAGCACGGGGATCAACACGCCGACGGTGACCTTTGCCAATACTGTCACGGCAGTGGGGATACCGCAGTCCAATCTTACCGCCCAGCTTCTGGGCCTTGGTGGGGCCACCGCTGATGCCACCAACCGGCTGAGCGCCAACACCCCGAACGTCCTTCTGAACAACGCTGGCGCATCCATCGATGTGACGGTGAACAAGAGCACCGCCGCCAATGATGCGTCATTCAGCTTCAAGACCGGGTTTTCGGTGCGGGCGCTGTTCGGCACGCTGGGGAGCGATGATTTCACCCTGACAGTCAGCCCGAGCGGCAGCAGCTTTTTCGACGCGCTGGTCGCGGATCGCAACACAGGTCGGGTGAAGTTTCCGGTTTGGGTTGCCCTGACTGGTCTTGCAGCCGATCCCGGCTCGCCCGGCGATGGCTGCGTATGGCACAACTCCACCACCGGGCAGCTGCGTGCGCGGCTTGGCGGCGTGACCCGCATTCTGGCCGCTCAGGAGCTGCCGTGGATATCCCCAGCGGCGGGCGATCATGCCCTGACCACCAGTGGCGCAGGTGGTGCCGCAACCGGTGTTCTGGCCGGGGCGGCAGGCCGGATGGACCTTTTCCCCTTCATCCCCCGCGACGACATCACCATCGTCCGGCTGTCGGTGAACGTCACCACGCTGATCGCTGCGGCGCTGGGTAAGATTGTCCTTTACGCCGCCGACGCGGCCGGGCGACCGGCAACCCTCGTTCTGGAAACCAGCGACCTCGACTTCTCAACGGTGGGTCTGAAGGAAGCCACCGTCGCCCAGACACTGCGCTGCGGGATCACCTATTGGATCGGTATCCGGCATTCTTCGACCGCGATCCTGTCGGCATGGGCATCGACCGCCACGCCCGATCTGAACGGCGGCACCCCGGTCACCACCGCCCGCAAGGTGCTGCGCCGCACATTGGCTTATGCAACTGCCGCACCCGGGTCATGGGGATATCTATCGTCTGAAACCAACGCCGGTCCGGGCACGGCGATCTGGATGCGGGCGGCATGACCGCTGCAGCGCGAAAATCACAGCAGGAACAACAGAAGTGGCAAAACCCATGTTTGAAAACAGTGAACGCGGCATCACGATCAACAAAGCGCTAGCCTGGACCATGCTGGTCTCGGTCACCGGCCTGATCTGGTGGGGTGGCGGAACATTGGCCTCGCTGCAAAGTGCAGCCGGCCGCCTCACTTCCGCCTTGACCGAAACCCGCGAAATGATCATGGCCGAGCGTGCCAGTTCCGCACAGTTGGAAGCGCGCGTGAGGATTCTGGAAAACAGCGCGACCCGGCAGGACGTGCGCTTTGACGCCCTGTCGCTGTCGATCAACGAATTGAAGCTGCAAACCCGCGAGACAAACGCGCTGCTGCGTGAATTGGCGCAGCGTCCTTAATCAAACCCACCGACCTTCCCCGACCCGCCCGCACGGCGGGTTTTTTGTTGCCCGACACCGGGCAGAAAGAGCGATCACATGCAGACAGACTCCGATGACGCCATCCGCCTGATCCAGAGCGGGTTGGACAAACTTGGCCATGCGCCCGGCACGATCGACGGCCGCTGGGGCGAGCGGACCGCTCGTGCCTTGCGGCAACTGATTGCCGCCAACGGTCGCG
>JAYSQA010000090.1:0-3539 GCA_043721775.1 Rhodobacterales bacterium | reverse complement strand
GCCGACAGCCCCGCGACCTTGGGTGAGGCCGTAATGAAGGCCCTTGGGCGTTAAGACCCTTTTCGTAGGGTGGGGTTAAACCCCACCCTACCCCGCAATCTGAGGAGGCACAGACCATGACCGAACAGACCCCAAACGCCGCATTCCGTGCCTCCTCTTTTCTGCAGGGGGCAAATGCCGATTACGTTGATCAACTCGCCGCGCGCTATGCCGATGATCCGGCATCCGTCGATGCGCAGTGGGCGGAGTTCTTCCGGCTGCTGGGTGACAGCGGCATGGAACAGAAGCGCGCCGCCCAAGGCGCGTCGTGGACCCGGTCTGACTGGCCGCCGCAGCCGAATGATGATCTGACGGCGGCGATGACGGGCGAATGGCCGGTGGCTGCCGAACCCAAGGGCGCGGGCAAGCGCATTACGGAAAAGGCCGCCGAAAAGGGTGTTTCCCTTAACGATGCGCAAGTCCGCCGTGCCGTGCTGGACTCGGTTCGTGCCATCATGATCATCCGCGCCTACCGCATCAGGGGCCATCTGGCCGCCGATCTGGACCCGTTGGGGATTGTCGAGCGCGGCAACCACCCGGAACTTGACCCGGCCTCTTACGGTTTCACCGAAGCCGACATGGACCGACCGATCTTCATCGACATGGTTCTGGGTCTGGAAATGGCCTCGATGCGGCAAATCATCGAGATCGTCAAACGCACCTATTGCGGCACCTTTGCCTTGCAATACATGCATATTTCTGACCCCGAACAGGCGGCCTGGCTGAAAGAACGCATCGAAGGCTATGGCAAGGAGATTGCTTTCACCCGCGAAGGCCGCAAGGCGATCCTGAACAAGCTGGTCGAGGCTGAGGGCTATGAAAAGTTCCTGCACGTCAAATACATGGGCACCAAGCGCTTTGGCCTTGATGGGGCGGAAGCCCTGATCCCGGCGATGGAGCAGATCATCAAGCGCGGCGGCAGTCTTGGGGTGCGCGAGATCATCTTTGGCATGCCGCACCGGGGCCGCCTGAACGTTCTGGCGAACGTGCTGCAAAAACCCTACAAGGCGATCTTCAACGAGTTTCAGGGCGGCAGCTACAAGCCGGAAGACGTTGATGGCTCTGGCGATGTGAAATACCACCTTGGGGCCTCATCTGACCGCAAGTTCGATGACAACACGGTTCACCTGTCGCTGACCGCCAACCCATCCCACCTTGAGGCGGTCAATCCGGTGGTGCTGGGCAAGGTGCGCGCCAAGCAAGACCAGTTTGGCGACACCGACCGCAGTCAGGCGATGCCGATCCTGCTGCACGGTGACGCGGCCTTTGCGGGCCAGGGTGTTGTGGCGGAATGCTTTGGCCTGTCGGGGCTGAAAGGCCACCGCACCGGCGGCACCATTCACATCATCGTGAACAACCAGATCGGCTTTACCACCGCGCCCAGCTATTCGCGCTCCTCTCCCTACCCGACCGACATTGCCCTGATGGTCGAAGCGCCGATTTTCCACGTCAACGGCGACGACCCCGAAGCCGTGGTTCATGCCGCCAAAGTGGCCACCGAATACCGCCAGAAGTTCCACAAGGATGTGGTGATCGACATCTTCTGCTATCGTCGCTTTGGCCACAACGAGGGTGATGAACCCATGTTCACCAACCCGGCCATGTACACCCGCATCCGCAAGCAAAAGACCACATTGCAGCTTTATGCCGAACGTCTGGTCAAAGACGGCCTGATGCCAGAGGGTGAGATTGACGATATGAAGGCGGCCTTCCAGGCCCGCCTGAATGAGGAGTACGAGGCCGGCAAGAACTACAAGCCCAACAAGGCTGACTGGCTTGACGGCCGCTGGAAGAACATGCAGCCCAAGGACCTTGAAAACTACCAGCGCGGCGAAACCTGGATCAAGTCCGACACGATGGCAGAGGTTGGCGCGGCCCTGACGCGGGTGCCCGAGGCGTTTGACATTCACAAGACCGTCGCCCGCCAGTTGGACTCCAAGAACCAGATGTTTGCCACAGGCAGCGGGTTTGACTGGGCCACCGCAGAGGCTTTGGCCTTCGGCTCTCTTGTCACCGAAGGTTTTGCGGTGCGCCTGTCGGGTCAGGATTGCACCCGCGGCACCTTTTCGCAGCGCCATTCCGCCTTCGTTGATCAGATCACCGAAGAACGCCACTATCCGCTGAACCATATCCGCCCCGGTCAGGCACGGTATGAAGTGATCGATTCCATGCTGTCGGAATATGCGGTGCTGGGTTTCGAATACGGCTATTCGCTGTCAGAACCCAACGCGCTGACCATGTGGGAGGCGCAGTTTGGCGACTTTGCCAATGGCGCGCAGATCATGTTCGACCAGTTCATCTGTTCGGGCGAAAGTAAATGGCTGCGGATGTCTGGCCTTGTCTGCCTGCTGCCGCATGGGTTTGAAGGACAAGGGCCGGAACACTCCTCCGCCCGGCTGGAACGCTTCCTGCAATCGTCGGCGCATGACAACTGGATCGTGGCGAACTGCACGACACCCGCCAACTACTTCCACATCCTGCGCCGCCAGATGCACCGCGATTTCCGCAAACCGCTGATTCTGATGACGCCGAAAAGCCTGTTGCGCCATCCGATGTGCATTTCGGATGCGGCTGACTTCACCGACGGCTCCACCTTCCACCGCGTGCTTTGGGATGATGCGCAAAAGGGCCGCTCTACCGTGACCCTGAACGCCGATGACCAGATCAAACGCGTCGTGATGTGTTCGGGCAAGGTTTACTATGACCTTCTGGCCGAACGCGATGCGCGTGGGCTGACCGACACCTACCTGATGCGGGTCGAGCAGCTTTACCCGGTGCCAAAAATCTCACTGACCGCCGAACTTTCGCGCTTCAAGAACGCGGATTTCGTCTGGTGCCAGGAAGAGCCGAAGAACGCCGGGGCCTGGTCCTTTATTGAACCGGAACTGGAAACCCTGCTGATCAAGGTCGGTGCGAAATCCAGCCGTCCGCGCTATGCCGGGCGCATCGCCTCTGCGTCGCCCGCCACGGGTCTGGCCAGCAAACACAAAGCCGATCAATCAGCCCTCGTCAACGACGCGTTGGCCTGAGGAGGAGAAGACTATGACCGACGTAATGGTGCCCAGCCTGGGCGAAAGTGTCACCGAAGCCACCGTCTCGACCTGGTTCAAAAAGCCCGGCGATGCGGTCAAGCAAGACGAAATGCTGTGTGAGTTGGAAACCGACAAGGTCTCGGTCGAGGTGCCCAGCCCGGTGACCGGCGTTCTGGCCGAAATTATCGCACCGGAAGGCGCCACCGTCCCGGCAGGCGCACGGCTGGCCATCGTGACCGAGGGTGCCGCTGCAGCCCCCAAAGCCGCTGCGCCGATCGCCTCCATCGTTTCATCGACCGTGCCAGCCGCACGGGACGTCGAAGACGCCCCCGCCGCCAAAAAGGCAATGGCAGAAGCTGGCCTGACCGCGGGCCAAGTCACAGGCACTGGCCGCGATGGCCGCATCATGAAGGAAGACGTGGCCGCTGCGGTTGCAGCCCCTGCCGCAGCCGCCGCCGTGACCCCGGC
>JAYSQA010000089.1:0-7837 GCA_043721775.1 Rhodobacterales bacterium | reverse complement strand
GCCGCCGGGAGGAGCCAGCCAGACCGTTTCAGGGGCAAACCAGATCAGCAGCGAACCGCGCTGCTTGAGGGCCGTGTTGAAGGAACGCCAGTTCGTCATCCGGTAGGTCGGGGGTGTGGGTTTGCCCATGCGCCACGACTAACACCATGGAGTCACGCAGGGAATCCCCAACGAGTCGTGCAACAGAGCCATCACATGTGCAAAGGCCGCGCCGACAGCCGCGCCATGTCACCCTGCCCCGAGCGTATCACCTCGCTGGCCGAAAAAACCCACCGCCTCGCCAAACTGCGCCAGTTGCGCAACGCCGAGAAGAAGGTCGGCATCGTCCTTTTCGGCTTCCCGCCGAACGCAGGCGCCGCCGGGACCGCCGCTTACCTTTCGGTCTTTGAAAGCCTGCACAATACCCTGAACGCCATGAAGGCTGACGGCTACACGCTCGACGTGCCCGCCACCGTCGACGAGTTGCGCGAGGCTGTCCTTGGCGGCAATTCCAAGATGTACGGCCAGCCCGCCAACGTGGCCGCCTTCGTCGATGCCGACACCATCGTGAAGAACACCCCGCCCCTGAAAGCCATCGAGGCCTCGTGGGGCCCGGCCCCTGGTAAAATCCAGTCCGATGGCCGCAATGTGTTCGTCTTGGGCAAACAACTCGGCAACATCTTCATCGGTCTGCAACCGACTTTCGGCTACGAAGGCGACCCGATGCGTCTGCTGTTTGAACGTGGCTTTGCGCCCACCCACGCGTTCGTCCAGTTCTACCTCTGGCTGCGCAACAGCTACCAGGCCGACGTCCTTCTGCACTTCGGAATGCACGGCGCTTTGGAGTTCATGCCCGGCAAACAGGCTGGCATGGGTGCCCGCGACTGGCCCGACCGTCTGATCGGCGAGGTTCCGAACATCTACCTTTACGCCGCGAACAACCCGTCCGAGGCGACCCTCGCCAAGCGCCGCAGCAATGCCATCACCATCACCCACATGACGCCGCCCCTCGCGCAAGCTGGCCTCTACAAAGGCCTGATCGAGATGAAAGACAGCCTCACCCGCTGGCGCACCATGGCTCCCGCAGCGCCGGAACGGGCCGAGTTGGAAACCCTGATCGCCGAGCAGGCCGCTGCCGTAGACATGCCGGGCCAAAAGCCCGCCGCCCTCTGCCTGAAGCTGCTGGAGGCCGAAGACGCCCTGATCCCCGATGGCCTGCACGTCGTGGGCAAACCGATGAGCGCCGCCGCCCGTGCCGACTACCTTGACCCGCTGCCGCCGATGGATGACATCACCCACGCCAAGATCGACAAGCAATTGCAACAGGATACCGAGATCCCCGGCATCCTGCGCGCCATGTCGGCCCGCTTCATCACACCGGCGCCGGGCGGAGACCTGATCCGCAGCCCGCAAATCCTGCCGACCGGCCGGAACATCCACGCCTTCGATCCGTTCCGCATGCCCACCGAATTCGCTCTGCGCGACGGTGCCGCCCAGGCTGACCGCCTGCTGGCCGCCCACCCCACCCTGCCGCGTTCGATTGCACTGGTTCTGTGGGGGTCTGACAACATCAAATCCGACGGTGGCCCGATTGCGCAAGCCCTGGCCTTGATGGGGACCAAACCGCGCTTTGACGCCTACGGCCGCGTGTGCGGTGCCGACCTGATCCCGCTAGCCCGGCTTGGCCGCCCGCGCATTGACGTCCTGATGACCCTGTCGGGCATCTTCCGCGACCTTCTGCCCCTGCAAACCAAGATGCTGGCCGAAGCCACCGACAAATGCGCGATGGCTGATGAGCCGCTGTCGCAAAACTTCATCCGCGCCCATGCGCTGGCCTATGCCGAGCAGATGACCTGCGACATGGAAACCGCCTCACTCCGCGGGTTCTCCAACGCCGAGGGCGCCTATGGCTCGAACGTCAACCAACTGGTCGACAGTTCTGCCTTTGGTGACGAAAACGAACTGGCCGACGCGTATGAGGCCCGCAAAAGCTTCGCCTGTGGCATGAATGGCAAGCCGGTCAAGCAGGCGGCCCTGATGCAAAAGGCGCTGAAAAACGTCGAGATGGCCTATCAGAACCTTGAATCAGTCGAACTTGGTGTCACCTCGGTTGATCACTACTTCGAGACGCTGGGCGGCATCGCCCGCGCGGTGAAGCGGCAGCGCGGCACCGAAACGCCGGTGTACATCTCGGACCAGACCCGGGGCGCTGGCAAGATCCGCACCCTGCGCGACCAGATCGCCCTTGAAAGCCGCTCGCGGGTGCTGAACCCCAAATTCTATGAGGGCCTGTTGAAGCACGGAGCTGAGGGCGTGCGTCAGATCGAAGCCCACGTCACCAACACGGTGGGCTGGTCTGCCACGACGGTATCGGTCGACCCTTGGGTCTATCAGCGCGTCTCGGAAACCTTCGTTCTGGATGACGCGATGCGCAAACGGATGGCGGCGCTGAACCCGCAAGCCTCTGCCCGTCTGGCCAACCGCCTGATCGAGGCGTCTGAGCGGTCGTACTGGACCCCCGACGCCGCCACCCTGTCGGCCCTGCAAAACGCGGCCGATGAACTTGAAGACCGCCTGGAAGGGATTGCAGCCGAATGACCGCGATACCCTGTCGTCGCAGCCAGCCCACAGTCGGAGCCTCCGGCGGGGATATTTTCACAAGAATGAAAGGGGCAAAAGCATGAGCCTTGATGCAGTGCCTAACCTGCGCGGCCCAGAACGCAAAGACCTTGACGGAGAGGACCCTGTGCAGGCCCATCAGGATGAGGGTGCCAGGATTGAAGGCGCCAAGGTGTTTTCGGTCTATGGCAAGGGCGGGATTGGCAAATCCACCACCTCGTCGAACCTGAGTGCCGCGTTTTCGATGATGGGCAAGCGGGTGTTGCAAATCGGCTGCGACACCAAGCATGACAGCACGTTTACCCTGACCGGGCGGTTGCAGGCGACGGTGATCGACATCCTGAAGGATGTCGATTTCCATGCCGGGGAGCTGCGGCCTGAGGATTACGTGGCCGAGGGCTTCAACGGCGTGAAATGCGTGGAGGCGGGCGGGCCGCCTGCTGGCACCGGCTGAGGCGGCTATGTCGTGGGCCAGACGGTGAGGCTGTTGAAGCAGCATCATCTGCTGGACGACACCGATGTGGTGATCGTTGACGTGCTGGGCGATGTGGTCTGCGGCGGCTTTGCAGCCCCCTTGCAGCATGCCGACCGCGCCGTGATCATCACCGCCAACGACTTTGACAGCATCTACGCGATGAACCGCATCATCGCCGCCGTTCAGACCAAATCGGGCAACTACACGGTGCGGCTGGCCGGTTTCGCGGCCAACCGTTCGCGCGAGACGAATGAGATTGACCGTTACTGCGCCCGCGTCGGCTTCAACCGCATCGCGCATATGCCCGACATCGAAGCCATCCGCCGGTCTCGCCTGAAGAAGACGACCCTGTTCGAGATGCCTGATGAACAGGACATCGTCATGGCGCGCGCCGAATACATGCGGCTGGCTGATGTGCTGTGGCAGTCAGTGCAGCGCGAGGGATCGTCACCCGCCCCGCTGCCTGATCAGGAAATCTTTGAACTTCTGGGGTTTGATTGATGGCTGACTATTCGGCAACCCTTACGCGGGTCGAACATTACTTCGACCGCTCCGCCACCAAGGTGTGCGAGCGGTTGACGTCGGACGCCCCCGTCTCCCGCATCCGCCAGACGGTGCGCGAGGGGCGCGACAAGATGCGCACCCTGATGCTGGGGCAGTTGCCTGCGGACCTGCACGGGTTGCGCGTGCTGGATGCGGGTTGCTGGGCGGGTCAGATGACGGCGGAACTGGCGGCGCGCGGGGCTGATGTGATGGCCGTCGATATCTCGCCGCAGTTGGTCGAGATCGCCCGGGCGCGGTTGCCTGCGGAACATGCGCATAAAGTCACCTTCACCAGCGGCGACATGACGGCCGATCATGGCCGGTTTGACTACGTCGTCGCAATGGACAGCCTGATTTACTATACCACCCAGGATATCATGGGCGCTTTGGACCGTCTTGGTCAGAACACTGACGAGGCCGTCGTGTTCACCGTAGCGCCCCGCACCGCCTTCCTGATGACCTTCTGGACCATGGGCAAGCTGTTCCCCCGGGCCGACCGCAGCCCGACCATGGTGCCGCATGCCTTCCAAACCCTGCACCGCGCCACGGATGGCCGCCTTTCCAAAGTCGACCGGGTGTCGCGGGGCTTTTACATCTCGGAATGTCTGGAGTATCGCCCGTGATCATCTTCAAATCCAAGCATATACAACAGCTTGGCACCAAGTGGATGCCGTTTGCCGATGCGGCTTCGGAAGGGCTGACGCTGCGGCAACTCTTGCGGCTGGGCCTGTTTCAGGTCTCGGTCGGGATGGCCTCGGTGCTGCTTTTGGGCACCCTGAACCGCGTGATGATCGTGGCGATGATGATCGCCCTGCCGGTCATCTCTGCTCCGTTCCGTGCCATGCTGGGCCACAAGTCCGACAATCACAAAAGCTGGATCGGCTGGAAGCGTATTCCCTATCTGTGGTTCAGGCCCGTGGATATGGTCGGGCAAGGTACTGGCCGGGCTCGCCTTCCTGATGACCGGCATCGGCATGCACATGACGCAGACCGCCGGTCTGGCACTCGCCTCTGACCGCGCCACGCCCGAGACGCGGCCTCGCGTCGTGGCGCTGCTGTATGTGATGAACCTCGTTGGCATGGCGGTGTCTGCCGTGATCCTTGGTCTGCTGCCGCGCAACTTTGACGAGGTCAGGCTGGTCCGCGTCGTGCAGGGCTGCGGCGTCGTCACCATGGTCTTGAACCTGATCGCCCTGTGGAAGCAGGAACAGGTCCGCCCGATGTCCCAGACCGAGATGGAGGCGGTTCGCCCGATCTTTCACGAGGGCTGGCGTGACCTGATGGCAGGCGGCACCGCTGGCCGCCTGCTGATGGTTGTCATGCTGGGCACCATGGGCTTTCAGATGCAAGACGTGCTTCTGGAGCCCTACGGCGCTGAAATTCTTGGCCTTTCGGTTGGGTCGACCACTTGGCTGACCGCTTGCAACGCCATGGGTGCTTTGGTCGGCTTCGTGCTGGCAGGCCGCCGGATGAGCCGGGGTCAGGACATGTCCCGCATGTCGGCCCGTGGGCTTCTGGTCGGTTTGGTGGCGTTCCTGATGGTCATCTTCGCGGCCCCGCTGCAATCGACCGTGCTGTTCTACGTCGGCGCCTGGACCATCGGCCTTGGCGCTGGTCTGTTTGCCGTATCCACCCTGACTGCCGCGATGTCCTTGCCCGAACACGGCCACGCCGGGCGCGGGCTGGTGCTGGGCGCATGGGGGGCGGCACAAGCGACCGCTGCGGGCCTGTCCATAGCCATCGGCGGCGGGCTTCGCGACACCGTCGGCGACTATGCGATCGCGGGCCATCTGGGCCACATCTTCGTCACCAAGACCTTTGGCTATGCCTTTGTCTATCAACTGGAAATCGTGGTCCTCTTTGCCAAGGTCCTTGCTTTGGCCCCGCTGGTGCGGGTCACCCTGTTCAACGCACAAACCAAAGCCAATGCCGGCCGTCTGGGCCTCGTTGACTTCCCCAACTGACCCTTCGGAGGACACCATGCTGGGCGTACATTTCTTTGGCAACTTTGACCTTGCCTCCCTTGCGATCTGACTTTTCTGGGGCTTCTTCGCGCTGCTGATCTACTATCTGCAAACCGAGAACATGCGCGAAGGCTATCCCCTGGAAACCGAGGACGGCGCACCGGCCCCCAATCAGGGCCCCTTCCCGCTGCCCAAACAAAAGATCTTCATCCTGCCGCATGGCCGGGGTGAAGTGACCGTCCCGAACGGCGCGCGGGAAGCCCGCGAGCTGGCGATGGGCCGCTCGGCCGTGTCGGATGGCTTTCCGCATCTGCCGTTGGGCGACCCGATGGTGGATGGTATCGGCCCCGCCGCTTGGGCACCGCGCCGCGACGTTCCAGAACTCGATGGCCACGGGCACAACAAGATTGTGCCTATGGCGCAGGCCCTGGCCTTTGGCGTCTCGGCCGGACGTGATCCACGCGGCATGCCCGTGCAGGCAGGCGACAACGAGATTGTGGGCACCGTGTCCGACATGTGGGTGGACGCGCCCGAACACCTGGCGCGCTATATCGAAATCACCCTGAACTCGGGCGAAAAGCGGCTGGCCCCGATGCCGATGATCAAGATCTGGAAAGACCGGGTGCGGATCAATTCGCTGTCGTCCGACCTGTTCGCCGGTGTGCCTGCGACGAGGACTATGTCGGAAGTGACTCTGCTGGAAGAAGACAAGATCTGCGCCTACTACGCCGGCGGCACGATGTATGCGGCCGCCAAGCGCAAAGGAGGTTCGGGGTCGTGGAAACCATGAGCATTCATTCCGAAAAAGACCTGGAAGACTGCGAAACAGAGCCGGTCCGGGGCCTGCCCGAACGCACCCCCCCCGGCTGGCGAAGAGCTGCTGTGGCAATGCCACCCGGCAACCTTCGCTTTGGCGCGGGATGCCTTCAAGATCACCTGGATTGCCAGCTATTTTGGCGCGCTGGCGCTTTGGCAAGCCGCAGCACAGGCGCATGGCCCGGCAGAGGCAGTGGCGGTGATGCTGCCCGATCTGGTCATCGGCCTTGTAGTCTGCGCCATCCTCTTGGGTATGGCTGCGGTTCAGGCGCGCTCCACCGTCTACACCCTGACCACCGCCCGGGTGGCCATGCGGATAGGTTCGGCCCTGACGGTCACGCTGAACATCCCGTTCCGGCAGGTCGCCAACGCCAATCTGGCGCTGCGGGCCAACGGCACCGGCACCATCGCGCTGGAAACGCTGGGCGATACGCGGATATCGTACCTGACTTGCTGGCCGCATGTCCGGCCCTGGCACTTCGCCCACACCCAACCCGCGCTGCGCTGCATCCCCGACGCCGCCCGCGTGGCAAAGTTGTTGGCCGAGGCCGCTGAAACCCGGATCAACGAACCACGTGTCGTCCGCGAAATGGCGGGCATTGCCTTGGCGGCGGAGTGACTAAGGTGCAATCCCAAATGCAAACTGCCAGATCCCGCCCCTCTGACAGCCGTGACATGATCCCCGGGCCGCTTTTGTGGGCCATGCTGGCGTTGGTCCTGCCCAGCCTTGCGCTGGTCAGCTACGCCGTTCTGACCGGGCGCGCCCATGTCGGCGTCCCAAAGTAGCAGCCATCGTGGCGGAGCGTAACATCATCCTGAAAGGTGGCGGCGCGCAGGCCGTGACCGTGCTCGACCAAAACGGCAACCTGCTGATGGACCTGCCCCATGGCGGCTTCATAACCGTCATTCAGAACGGAATGGAGCGCGCCCGCTATACCGCCAGAATTGATAAACTGCTGCCGGTGCGTATTGTGGAATACGCAAACGGACGCTTGACCGCACTTGATGACTACACCGGATGGTCTGCCGAACTGGGCGCCTTCGGGTCCGACAACAGGGCCGCATTCGAACGGCTCATGTCACAGCACTAAGATACAGCAATGGGAAGCAAATCATGGGAATCTTTAGTAAATACGCCGAGGACGTACCCTGCACGATTGAAGTCAGTCACCGCTTCGAAAGCCTGCATGCCCACGTTCGTTTCAACAATGGTGCCGTCGTCCATCCGGGCGATGAAGTGCTGGTTCATGGCAAGCCGATCATGGCCACCTACGGCGAGCTGATCGTCGAGGACCATCAGGCCACCATCACCCGCGCCTCCGCCGTTGAGCGCCTGTGGACGCGCCTGACCGGCGACTTCGGCTTCATGGAACTGTGCGAGTTTTCCGTCTCGGATGAGGTGACACTGTGAACGCGACCCCCAAGGGCCTTGACGCCGAAT
>JAYSQA010000088.1:0-1739 GCA_043721775.1 Rhodobacterales bacterium | reverse complement strand
AATCCTGTCCACCCCCAAGGGTGTGATGACGGATGCAAATGCACGCGCTGCCAATGTTGGCGGCGAAGTGCTTTGCACCGTATTCTAAGGGGAGGGGTAAAATGTCTCGTATCGGCAAAAAACCCGTCGTCTTGGTCAAGGGCGTTACCGCTTCCATCTCGGGCCAGACCGTTGAAGTGAAGGGGCCGAAAGGCACCCGCAGCTTCACCGCTGGTGACGACGTGACGCTGACCATCGAAAACGATGCTGTCAAAGTCACCCCGCGTGGGATGTCCAAGCGGGCCCGCTCACAATGGGGCATGAGCCGCTCGATGATTGCGAACCTGGTGACCGGCGTTACTGCTGGTTTCCGGAAAGACATGGAAATTCAGGGCGTGGGCTACCGCGCGGCAATGAGGGGCAAAGACCTTCAACTGCAACTGGGCTTCAGCCATGAAGTGATCTTCGTGGTTCCGGAAGGCGTGACTGTCGCAGCACCGAAGCAAACCGAAATCTCTGTGGAAGGCATTGACCAACAGCTTGTTGGCCAGGTCGCCGCGAACATCCGCGCTTGGAAGAAGCCAGAGCCCTATAAAGGCAAAGGCATTCGCTACAAGGGCGAGTTCGTCTTCCGCAAGGAAGGCAAGAAGAAGTAAGGGGCAAGAGAAATGGCAACGAATAAAAGAGAGCTGTTCCTCAAGCGCCGCATGCGCGTACGGAATCGCATCAAGTCGGTGGCTGCCGGGCGTCTGCGCCTGTCTGTTCACCGCTCCAACAAGAACATCTCGGTCCAGTTGATCGACGATGTGAAGGGCGTCACGGTTGCCGCAGCCTCCTCGCTTGAGAAGGATCTGGGCTTCGTGGGCAAAAACAACGTCGAGGCGGCTACCAAAATCGGCGCCACCATCGCGGAACGTGCACTCAAGGCCGGTGTTGAAGTGGTTTACTTCGACCGCGGCGGTTTCCTCTTTCACGGTAAGATCAAGGCTTTGGCCGATGCTGCCCGTGAAGGCGGCCTGAAGTTCTGAGGAGATAGACAATGGCAGAACGTGAAAACCGCCGGGACAATCGTGGTGGCAATGATCGCCGCGACAATCGGCCCGAAGAAACGCCCGAGTTTGCTGACCGTCTGGTCGCGATCAACCGCGTGTCCAAAACCGTAAAAGGCGGCAAGCGCTTCGGCTTTGCAGCTTTGGTGGTTGTGGGCGATCAACGCGGTCGCGTCGGCTTCGGCAAAGGCAAGGCCAAGGAAGTTCCGGAAGCGATCCGCAAGGCGACTGAGCAGGCCAAGCGGTCGCTCATCCGCGTGCCCCTGAAGGACGCCCGCACCCTGCACCACGACATGGAAGGCCGTCATGGCGCCGGTAAAGTCGTGATGCGCACCGCAGTGGCTGGTACCGGCATCATCGCCGGCGGCCCGATGCGCGCTGTGTTCGAAATGCTGGGTCTGCAAGATGTGGTGGCCAAGTCGATCGGTTCGACCAACCCCTACAACATGATCCGCGCCACCATCGACGGTCTGAAGTCGGAAACCTCGCCCCGCCAGGTTGCCGCTCGTCGCGGTAAAAAGGTTGCCGAGATCCTGAACAAGCCCGCTGCTGAAGTCGTGGAGGCCTGAACATGACCGACACAGTCAAAAAGACAATCGTCGTGCAGCAGTATGCGTCAGCAGCCCGCCGCCCGGCCGTTCAAACCGCGACCCTCAAGGGTCTGGGCCTGAACAAGATCCGCCGCACCCGCGAACTTGAGGACACCCCCTC
>JAYSQA010000087.1:0-20097 GCA_043721775.1 Rhodobacterales bacterium | reverse complement strand
CGAGCCATCCGAAGACTTCCTTGGCGCGCTGCGCCACGCCTTCCTGCCCTCTCTGGCGCTGGGCCTTGGGTTGATGGCGCACCTGACGCGGATGACGCGGTCTACAATGACCGGCATCCTGAGCCAGGAATTCATCCGGGTTGCACGCGCCAAGGGTCTGGCCGAACGCACTGTGATCTGGCGTTACGCTTTGGCCAATGCGATCGGTCCGGTGATCACCATTGCCGGGTTGCAGATCGGTTACCTGTTCGGCTCGATCATCGTTATGGAAAGCCTGTTTGGTTATACCGGCATGGGCTGGTTGACTTATCAGGCGCTGCTGAACCGCGATTTGCCGCTGATCCAGTACACCGTCGTTGTCATCGCCGCCGTGGTGATGCTGACCAATTTGGCGGTGGATCTGCTTTACGTCATCATTGACCCGCGCATTCGGTTGGGCTGAGGGCATGAAGCGTTTCAAAACCACCAAGGGCCTGATCGGGATCGTGCTGCTGCTGGTGATCGCCCTCGTCGCCATTCTGGGGCCGATGGTCATCCCGCCCGATGCGGCCACGGCGATGGACATGCTTGCCCGTCGCGCGCCCCCCAGCCTGACGCATTGGTTCGGGACGGACCAGCTGGGCCGCGACCTGATGTACCGGGTTATCCTCGGCACCCGCACGTCTTTGGAAATTGCGGTGTCGGCGGTGCTGATGAGCATTGTTCTGGGCCTGCCGCTCGGCCTCATTTCCGGCTATTTCGGCGGCTTCATCGACAATGTGCTGATGCGGCTGGTCGATACGCTGCTGGCTTTCCCGGCGCTGCTGTTGGCGCTGACGATCAGTGCGGTGCTTGGCCCCAGTATCCAGAACACCATCATCGCCATCGGCGTCGCCTTCACCCCCTTTCTTGCCCGCATCATCCGGGGCGAGGCGCTGCGCGTCGCCCAGATGCCCTATGTCGAGGCGGCACGGTCGTCGGGCACGACGGACGGGATGATCATGCTGCGCCATGTGCTGCCCAACATCATGCCGGCCGTCATCGTGCAGGCAACGATCAGCCTGGCGTTTGCCATTCTGGCCGAGGCGGGCCTGTCGTTTCTGGGCCTTGGCACTCAGCCCCCGGCTGCCAGCTGGGGGCTGATGATTCAGGCCTCACGCGATCAGCTGGATATCGCCCCATGGACCGCTTTGGTGCCCGGCCTTGCCGTGGCGTTGACCGTGCTGGGGTTGAACATGTTCGGCGATGTGCTGCGCGACATTCTTGATCCGCGATCCAAATGAAAGTGGGGTCAAAATGAAAGACATTGTTTCAGTCGATCATCTGCGCGTTGAATTCGCCACCGATGGCGGCACTGTGGTGGGGGTCGAGGATGTGTCCTTCACCATCGCCCCCGGTGAAACGCTTTGCGTGGTCGGTGAAAGCGGCTCAGGCAAATCAGTGACGTCGCTGTCGCTTATGCGTCTTGTCGAATTCGGCGGCGGCACGATTACCAAAGGCGCGTTGAATTTCGTCCGCGCCGATGGCTCGATCCTCGACGTCGCCTCCGCGTCAGCGCATGTCATGGGTTCTGTGCGCGGCAACGAAATCGGGATGATCTTTCAAGAGCCGATGACGGCGCTTAACCCGGTTTTCACCATTGAACGCCAACTGACCGACGGGCTGATGCTGCACGAGGGGCTAAGTCAGGCGGCCGCCACAGCGCGTGCCCTTGAGCTTTTGAAAAGCGTGCGCATCCCGGAACCGGAGCGGCGGCTAAAGCAATACCCACATGAACTTTCAGGCGGGATGCGGCAGCGGGTCGTGATTGCCATGGCCATGGCCTGCGAGCCGAAGCTGTTGATCGCGGACGAGCCGACCACGGCACTTGACGTCACCATACAGGCTGAAATCCTTGCACTTATCAACCGGTTGAAGCGGGAAAAAGGCATGGCCGTGTTGTTCATCACGCATGATATGGCGGTGGTGGCGCAGATGGCGGATCGTGTGGTGGTGATGTACCGGGGCCGTATCGTGGAAACCGGCACGGTTGAACAGATCTTTGAAAATCCGCAGGAAGACTACACAAAGGCGCTGCTGGCCGCCGTGCCAAAACTGGGCGAAATGAAGGGCAAGCCTGCGCCCGAACGCATGCGTCTGATCGGGGATGAGGCAGCGCGGGCCGCCGTAACCGCCGTCAAACCCCGCGCGCCGCAGGTTCTGCTGGAGGTCAAGAATCTGACCACCCGATTTCTGGTCAAGGGTGGCGTCCTGCGCCGCACGGTGGCGCAAGTCCATGCGGTGGAGGATGTCAGCTTTACCCTGAATGTCGGCGAAACCCTGGCCCTTGTTGGTGAATCCGGTTGTGGCAAATCCAGCTGTGGCCGCTCGATCCTGCGCCTGATTGAGCCCACATCGGGCGAGGTCTGGATCGGTGGCCGCGACATCGGCGCCCTGAACCATCGCGACCTGCGCCGGGCGCGCGCCGATATGCAAATGGTCTTCCAGGACCCTTTTGCAAGTCTGAACCCGTACCGTCGGCTCAAGGATCAGGTGGCCGAGCCGATACAAAACTTCGGTCTTGCTTCGGGTGCCGACCTCAAGGACCGGGTCTTGCAGCTGTTCGACCGCGTGCACCTGCCGCGCGAATTCATGAACCGCTTCCCGCATGAATTGTCTGGCGGGCAGCGGCAGCGGGTGGCGATCGCCCGCGCCTTGGCGGTGAACCCAAAGCTGATCGTGGCCGACGAGGCGGTGTCGGCGCTGGATGTCTCGGTTCAGGCGCAGGTTCTGAACCTGATGATGGAATTGCAGGACGATCTGGGCCTGTCTTATCTGTTCATCAGTCATGACATGGCGGTGGTCGAACGCGTTGCCCATCATGTCGGCGTGATGTATCTGGGCCGGATCGTTGAAATTGGCCCGCGCGCCGCCGTCTTTGACAACCCGACGCATCCCTATACCCGGTCGCTGTTGTCCGCCGTGCCGATTGCCGACCCGCGCCAACGCCGATTTGCTGATGATCTGAAGTTCAAGCCGATCAGTTCGCCGATTTTTCCATTGGGCCACCGGCCCGCGCCGTCCACATATACCGAGGTCGCACCGGGGCACCACGTCCTGCAGGCCTGAAGGAGGAACCATGCCGATCAAGAACCGTCTTTCCGAAATGCAGGCTGAAATCACCGCTTGGCGGCGCGACCTGCATGAAAACCCCGAACTGTTGTACGAAGTTCACCGTACCGCCGCGACCGTCGCCGGGAAACTGCGGGAATTTGGCTGTGATGAGGTGGTCGAAGGGGTCGGTCGCACCGGCGTGGTGGGCCTGATCAAAGGCAAGACCGACACGCGAGGTCATGTCGTGGGCCTGCGCGCCGACATGGACGCCCTGCCGATACTTGAAGCCACCGGCCTGCCATATGCGTCCAAGACGCCTGGTAAAATGCATGCCTGCGGCCATGATGGCCACACCGCCATGCTGCTTGGTGCTGCCAAATACCTCGCCGAGACCCGGAATTTTGATGGGGCCGTCGCGGTGATCTTTCAACCTGCGGAAGAAGGCGGGGCAGGCGGCGAGGCGATGGTGAAGGACGGGCTGATCCCCCGTTTCGGCATCAAGGAAATTTACGGCATGCACAACTCCCCCGGCTTGCCTGTAGGTCAATTCTCGATCAAGCCCGGGCCGTTCTATGCAGCCACGGACAATTTTACCCTGCACCTGTCCGGCAAGGGAGGTCACGCCGCTTATCCGCACCGCACCATCGACACCACGGTCATGGCCAGCCAGATCGTGATGACCCTGCAGACCATCGTGTCTCGGAACACGGATCCGCTTGAATCCGTCGTCGTCTCGGTGACCTCGCTGCGCACCGAATCCGAGGCGTGGAACGTCATCCCCGAGCGCGTCGAAATCCGCGGCACCGTCCGCACCTTTGACCCCGGTTTGCGCACAATGGCCGAGGAGCGTTTGAAAACCATCGTCACCAGCACCGTTCAGGCGTTTGGCGGCAGCGTCGATCTGGACTGGAAACCCGGCTATCCCTCGATGGTCAATGCTGAACGGGAAACTGCGTTTGCCGCGGAAGTTGCGGCCAAGATCGCGGGGCCCGATGGCGTTGACACCAACTGCCCTGCGATCATGGGCGGCGAGGATTTCGCCTATATGCTGCAAGTCTGCCCAGGTGCCTACATTCAGGTTGGCAACGGCAACACGGCCGAGGTGCATCATCCAGAATACAATTTCGACGATGAGGCGATCCCCTTTGGCGCTTCCTACTGGGCCGAGCTGGTTGAAACCCGTATGCCTGCGGCGTGAAGGGACAGAAAATGAACTGGTCAGACTATCTTGATGCGCACCAATCGCGCTTTGTCGACGAACTCCTCGATTTTGTCCGCATTCCGTCGGTGTCGGCATTGACAGCCCATGTCGGCGATGTCGTCACTGCCGGAAATTGGGTTGTCGACAGACTTGCCGCCGCAGGTGTGGAAAATGTCCGCATGATGCCGACCGAAGGGCACCCCGTCGTCTATGGCGACTGGCTTCATGCCGGGCCGGGCAAGCCGACGGTGCTGATCTACGGCCATTTCGACGTGCAGCCCGCAGAGCCTTTCGATCTGTGGCAAAGCCCGCCTTTCGCCCCCGAAATCCGCGACAACAAGGTCTGGGGTCGGGGCGCGTCGGATGACAAGGGCGGGATGTTCATCCCGATCCTGTCGGTCGAAGCGATGCTCAAGACGACGGGCAAGCTGCCTGTGAACGTGAAATTCTTCTTTGAAGGGCAGGAGGAAATCGGCTCTCCGCATTTGCCGCCGTTCATCGCGGCCAATGGCGCGCTGCTGAAAGCCGACATGATCTTTTCCGCCGACGGCAGCCAGTGGGCCGAAGATCAGCCCAACCTGATCACCGGGCTGAAGGGCCTTGTCGCCGCCCAGATCACCGTCTCGGGGGCCAAGGGCGACCAGCATTCCGGCCAACAGGGCGGCGGCATCGCCAACCCCATTCAAGGATTGTCACATATCATCACCTCGATGAAAGGCCTGGATGGAAAGATCAAGGTCGCCGGTTTCTATGACGACGTGATCGACCTGACCGTCGAAGATCGCGCCGCCATTGCCCGTGTGCCCTTTGACCTGGAAAAATACATCACGGATCTGGGCGTTCCCGACGTTTTTGGCGAAGCGGGATATTCGACCCGAGAACGTCTGTGGGCGCGGCCCACGTTAGAGATGAACGGCATCTGGGGCGGCTGGCAGGGCAATGGCATCAAAACCGTGCTGCCGGCGCAGGCCTTCGCCAAAATCACTTGCCGCCTTGTCGCCAACCAACGCCCTGACGAAATATTTGCCCTGCTGAAGGCGCATGTCGAGGCGCATTGCCCCCCGGGTCTGAAAGTGGATGTCGAACGCCTTGCGGGCAGTGCCGATCCTTTTCTGGTGCCGTCCGGTCACAATTCCAGTAGTGCCGCCGCTGAGGTTCTGACCGAAGTGTATGGCAAGGCCCCATACGTTACGCGCACCGGCGGCTCGATCCCGGTGATGACCATGCTGCTCAACGAGTTGGGTGTCCATGCCACGGTCTTTGCTTTCGGCATGAATGACGAAAATCTGCACGCCCCCAACGAGTTCTTCCGGCTTTCAAACTTCCGAACCGGACAGACCGCCTACTGCAAACTGCTCGAACGCCTGGGCTAGAGCGAGGTATTTTAGGTAAGTCAACGCTCGGCTCGGGGCATCTGATCTATCCCGACGATAATGCTGGCAGCGACCGCGCTGGCGACGGTACCCGGGATCCATGGTCAATCAAAAAGCCGGTCCAGCGGCTCCACCTGATGTCCACGGTCAAGCAAGGCGTCGGTTACCGCACGCGCAGTCTTCAGGGCGGCGGGACCGTCGCCGTGGACGCAGATACTGTGAAACGCCGTCGGCAATACCTGCCCCTGCCGCGTCACGATCCCGCCTGCATCAACCATTTGCATCACATGGTCGCGGGCCTGAAGGCTGTCATCAAGAACCGCGCCTTCGACACTGCGCGGGGTCAGTTGACCGTCCGCCTCATAGGTCCGGTCGGCAAAGACCTCAAGCGCGACCCGAAGCCCCGCGTCGAGTCCTGCGGCCGCCAGTTCCGACAAGACCGGTGCCAGAAGGATCAGTGACGGATCGCAGCGCGCAATCGTCTGAGCGATCAGACGGGCCATCGGCGCGTCGGCGCAGGCCTGATTGTTCAGGGCGCCATGTGGTTTGACGTGGGTGATCGGCCAGCCATGAAATCGCGCCATCGCGGCGATTGCCCCGATCTGGAAGACCAGCAATGCTTCCAGTTCAGGGTCCGAAAGATGCATCGCGCGCCGCCCGAACCCGTGCAGGTCGGCATAGCCCGGATGCGCCCCGATGCTGACCCCGGCATCGCGGGCCCGGATGATCGTGTCATGCATCACCTTCGGATCGCCGCCATGCATCCCGCAGGCTATGTTGGCCGTCCGGACGATGCCAAGCAGCGCCGCGTCATTGCCCATGACGAAACTGCCATAGCTTTCGCCAAGGTCCGCATTGACGTTCAGCCGCATGATTTTTACTCCTCGCCGCAGGGATACAGGTTGCCCGGAAAATGGTCTGGCCGGGACATGTCGACGGTGCCGCTGATCAGGCTGGCCGACCATAGGCGGCGCTCGATCATGGCGGGGTCGAACGCCGGGCCGATGCTGGCAATGGCGGCCCGCAGCCGCTCGTCCTCGGACGCCGCTATGGCCTCGGCCTCGGCAACCGAAACGGCCCGGAACACCAGCTTGTCGCCCGGCACACACGCGGCCAAGCGGGGCAGGTCGCTGCGGATAACGGTGGCGACCTTGGGGTAGCCCCCGGTGGTCTGCGCATCAGCCAGAAGGATGATCGGCTGCCCGTTGCCCGGAACCTGTATCGCGCCGGGTGCGACCCCATCCGAGATGATGTCAGCCGTCTTGCCGGGAAGGAAGCTCAGCTTTTGCCCGTCAAGCCGCATACCCATGCGGTCCAGTTGCGGGGTCACCGTGTAGGGCGTTGCGAAAAACCGTGCGGCACCGTCTGGGTCAAGCCATTCGTGCTGTGGTCCCGGCACCACGCGGATCGGGCCGGTGTCGTGGGGCAATTGCGCGGTCACACACAGGTCCATGTCGGACACATAGCCTGTGACCGGGCGCAACCGCAGCAGATCGCCCACTTGCAGACTGCGTCCCATAAACCCGCCAAACCCCGCCGCAAGGCAGGTCGACCGGCTTTCAAGGCAAATCGGCAGATCGAGTCCGCCACAGATGCCAATCAACCCGACGGCAAAACGCTCTGGCGGCTGAAGATGCAGCTCATCGCCTTGCAGCAGCGTCGTCGCGGTCCACCCGTCGATTGCCCGGCGGGTGCCGTCCAACCGTTGCACCGTGCCCCGCAGCGACCCACTGATGGCGATGCGCACGGGTCCATCGACCGCCACAAGGACCGGCGACGACAGGGCCACTTCAAGCGCCTCTGTCTCCGGAGGATTGTCGAGCAGCGCGTTGACCAACCGCAGCGCGCGACGGTCCAGCACACCACAGGCGGGCACACCCTGTCCCCGACCGTTCCGAAACCCTGTGTCCTGCACCAGCGTCCTTGCGCCGGGGGATTTGATCGCCAATCCGGCTGCCATGTCAGTCTATTACCCGGAAAGCTGTGCGATTGCCTGCCGAAGCGCGCAGGTCACGCTCCAGAACGCCAAATTCCTGCAAGCTGACCGATCTGAACCGGACGCTGTCGCCCGCAGCGATCAGCGCGGGGACTTCGCACGAAATGTCGAACAGCGGCACCGGGCAGCGGCCGACGATGTGCCATCCGCCCGGACTGTTCCACGGATAGATAACGCACATCCGGTTCGCAATTGCGACCGACCCGGCGGGCACCCGGGTGCGCGGTTCGGCCCGGCGGGGGCGCGCCAGTTCCGGCGGAAGATCACCCAGAAATGGCAGACCGGGCAGAAACCCCAGGGCATAGACGTAGAACGTGGTCTGTTGGTGGACTGCGATGATCTGCTCGCGGTCCATCGCCAGATCCTGGGCCAAGGCACCCAGATCAAGCCCCAATTCAGCGTCATAGCAACAGGGCAGCAGCCACGATCGCCCCACCGGGCGACCGGCCGGCGTGATCGGGTCCAGCAGCGCGGTCAGTCGGTTGATAAGGTCTGCCTGTGCAATGCAAAGGCAGTCATAGTGCACCGTCACCGAGCAGAACGCAGCCGCCACTTCCGATACGCCGGTCAGGACGCCGGCCAATATGGCCTTTTCAATCGCAGCATGGGCAGCGGCCACCATCGCCGATGCCTCGGCCCCAACGGCACCCGACAACTCCAGCGTCACCGCAGAGTCTGCAAGCGGACGGATCGCGCCGATGCGCATGGGGAAACCTTCCTCGATCAGCTACGGCCCAGTCCCAGCGCGCGGCGCAGCGGGACGACCAACATTAGTCCTCAGTAGTTGAACGTCGGCACCAGTGGATCGTTCTGGGTGTGCAGCGTGGTGTGAACCGCCCGTTTCACGGCGTCTGACATCATGTTGACGCTCATCGAAGGCATTTCGACAAATGGATAGACCTGCTGCGCCACCAAAGCGGGATGTGCGGGCACATGAATGAAGCCGGCGCGGGTTTTCATACCCTTTTCGGCGATCAGCTGCAGGACTGTGTACATCATCTGGTTGCACAGATACGTCGACGGCGAATTCGAGACCTTGGCCGGTATGCCGTTTTCCCTGAGCGCCGCCGCGATTGATTTGACCGGCAGCGTAGCCATCTGCGCAGCGGGCCCGTGGGCGAACACCGGCTCGCCGCCATATTGCCGGCCGACGTTGTCAGGAATTGGAAAATCCATGACGTTGGCCGCGATGCGTTCCACCGCAATCACCGCCAGACCCGGCGCAACGCCCAAGCTGATCCAGATATCGGGTTTCAGGGCGTCCAGATGTTCCGACACGATCTCGGCCAGCTTGTCGGAATCCACCGGCAACTGGATGGTGGTCAGATCGCCTGGCATGTCGTTGGCGCTGCGCAGCTGTGCCAGCACGTCCAGTGTCGGATTTTCAGTACCATGCGCGAATGGCTCGAACCCGGTGATGACGATCCTTGGGATCTCGGTCATGGCGATATTCCTTGTTTGCCAGAGTTAAGCAAAAAACAGGCGACGTCGTGCAGCGGCGACGCCGCCGCCAGCACCGGGCGCGCTTTGAGACAGCGGTCGAACCGTTCAGGGCATCGGGGCGCAAAGGCGCAGGCGTTTTCCTGCGGCACGCCGACAGCGTCGCCTTCGATCAGGCCCATATTCTCGATCCGCATCCGCCGGGGATCGGGGATCGGTATCGCCTGCAGCAGGGCCTTGGTGTAAGGGTGCCTCGGTGCGCTGCACACCTCGGCGGCCGGACCGATTTCGACGATGCGGCCCAGATACATCACCGCGATCCGGTCGCAGATCCGCTTGATCACCCCCAGATCGTGCGAGATGAAGATGTAGGACAGTCCGAATTGCTGTTGCAGATCAAGGATCAGCTTCAACACCTGCGCGCGGATTGACACATCCAGCGCCGACACCGCCTCGTCGAACACGATGATTTCGGGGTTCAGCACCAGCGCGCGGGCGATGGCGATCCTTTGGCACTGGCCGCCGGAAAACTCGTGCGGATAGCGGTCCTCGTCCTCGGCCCGCAACCCCACCAGTGTCAGCAGGCGGCGGGCCTCTGCCCGGCGTTCGCGCGCCGTGCCAAGGCCCTGAAGGCGCATCGGTTCTGTGATGTTGACCCCGACCGTCATGCGCGGGTTCAGCGACGACAGCGCGTCCTGAAACACGATCTGTATCCGCCGCCGCAGGTTGCGCTTGCGCGAGGCGGGCGCGGTGATGAAATCGGTGCCGTCGATTTCGACCGTGCCCTGATCAGCGTCCAGCAGCGCGAGGATCAGCCGCGACAGCGTCGATTTTCCGCAGCCACTTTCGCCCACCAGCCCCAGCGTTTCGCCCCGCGCCAGCGAAAAGCCCACATCCGCCACCGCCTTGACCCCGCCCGAGGACGACCCCCGCGCGCCAAAGGATTTGGTCAACCCGGCGACTTGCATCACGATGTCAGACATCGGCGGTCTCCTCCTGCACCAGCAGGCAGGCCACAGAATGACTTCCCGACACCGCCCGCAGCGCAGGATCGGTGGCCCTGCAGATGTCCTGCACCATCGGACAGCGCGGCGCAAAGCGGCAGCCCTTCGGCAGGTTCATCAGGTCCGGAGCCATCCCGCCAATCGGTTCCAGCGGGACCGACCGGTCATCCTCGATCCCCGCCACACAGGCCAGCAGCGCCTTGGTATAGGGGTGCCGGGGCGCGTGAAACAGCGTATCGACATTGGCCTGTTCCACAATGCGGCCCGCATACATCACCATGACCGTATCGGCCATCGCGGCCACCACACCCAGATCATGCGTGATCAGCAGCATTGAGGCGTGCATCTCTTGTTGCAGATCATGCAGCAACCGCAGGATTTTGGCCTGCACCGTCACATCAAGGGCGGTGGTCGGCTCGTCGGCGATGATGATGCTGGGTGCGCAGCTGAGGGCCGACGCGATCAGCACCCGTTGCCGCATCCCGCCGCTGAAATGATGCGGATAGTCGTGGATGCGCCGCGCCGCATCGCTGACACCGACCCGGACCAGCAGATCGATCGCCTGCCGTTCGGCTTCGGCGGCGCTGATGTCGCGATGCGCAAGAATGGTTTCGGTGATCTGGCGTCCGATGGTAAGGACCGGGTTCAGCGAGGTCAGCGGATCCTGAAACACCATTCCGATCTGCCCGCCGCGCACCGCCTCCATCCCGCGTTCGGGCATCGTTAGCAGGTCACGCCCGTCCAGCAGAACGCGGCCCGCGATGATCCGCCCCGGCGGCTCGATCAGGCGCATCAGCGACAGCGCGGTCGCGGACTTGCCCGACCCGGATTCGCCGACCAGTGCCATCGTGCGGCCGGGCGTCAGGGTAAAGCTGACCCCGTCCACCACGGTCGCGCCCCCGCGGTCGCTGCCAAAGCGTGTGGTCAGGTTCTCGACGACAAGGCTGGGGGCGCGCGCGGTCATCGGCGGATCGTCCGCGGATCAAGCGCGTCGCGGATGCCGTCACCGATGAAATTGAACGCCAGCGACACCACAAGAATCAGGATGCCGGGCAAGACGGTGACATGCGGGGCCTTGCGCAGCACCACGCGGCCATCGGCCACCATCGCCCCCCAGTCGGCGGTCGGGGGCTGCACGCCAAGCCCAAGAAAGCTTAGCCCCGAACCCACCACGATCATCAACCCCATCAGGGTGGTGGCATAGACCACGACCGGGCTGAACACGTTCGGCAGCACATAGCGCGTCAGGATAGTGAAGGACGATCCCCCCGCAGCCCGCGCCGCCTCGATGAACGGCATTGGCATCACGCCATCGGTGGCGGTCCGCGCCAGCCGCGCGAAATAGGGGATCAGCACGACCGTGATCGCGATCACTTCGGTCAGCACGCCGGGCCGCATCGCCCCTGCGATGGCAATCGCCAGCAGCACCATCGGAAAGGCAAAGATCACGTCAAGGCAGCGCATGATGACCTGATCGCCAAGCCCCCGGAAGAACCCCGCGACGATCCCCAGCATCAGGCCGATCAGACCCGCCACGATGGTCGGCACCACACCGACGATCAGCGACACCCGGCCGCCGTAAAGCAGCCGCGCCAACATATCGCGCCCCTGCTGATCGGTCCCCAGCAGATGGCCCGCCGTGCCAATCGGCGCGTTGCGGGCCAGATTGTCGGCTTCGTCGGGACTGTAAGCAGATAGAACGGGCGCAAACACCACCGCAGCCGCAATCAGCAACAGGAAGATCGCGGCAGCCAGCGCGCCCCGGTCCCGCGCAAAGGATCTCAGCCGCCAGCCCCTTTGTGCGGGCGACGGCACCACGCCCTGCACCGGCAGCGGTGCGCTGGAAGGGCCGCGCAGATCGGCGGAGGGATGTATTTCGGGCAGCGTCATATCTCGCGCAGCCTCGGGTCCAGGATCGCGTTGATGGCGTCGACAGCAATGTTTGCCAGCACGAACGCCAGCGCGATCAGCAGCGTCGCCGCCTGCAACACCGGCAAATCGCGCGCCGTGATGGAATCGTAGAGCAACGATCCCAGACCCGGCCAGGCGAACACCACCTCGGTCAGCAGCGCGCCGCCCAGAAGGTAGCCCAGTTGCAGCCCGGTGATCGTCACGATCGGCGGCAGGGCGTTCAGGATCACATGGCGTTTCAGAAGGTCGCTGCGGCGCAGCCCCTTGGACCGTGCGACGCGCACATGCGCCTTGCCAAGAGCGTCAAGGATTTCCGACCGCACGATCCGCGCGATAATGGCCGCTGGCCCCAGGGCTGTCGTAATTGCAGGCAGGACAAGGTGGTGCAGCAGGTCGATGGTGCCGCCAACCCCCGCAAAATCCTCCATCCCCGATACCGGGAACCAGCCAAGGTCGATGGCGAATACCAGCACCAGCACCAGCCCCAGCCAGAACGGCGGCGCGCTGCCCGCCATCAGCATGCCTGAGGTGGCGATCCGGTCAAACAGGGAATTGGCCCGCAGCGCCGTGAACAAGCCGATTCCGTATCCAAGGACCATGGCCAGCAGCAGGCTGGCCATGGTCAGGATCAGGGTGTTGCCGAACCGGGGCAGCACCAGGTCCAGAACCGGTATCTGCGTAGCGATCGAGGTTCCGAAATCCCCCGTCAATACCCGGCCAAGCCATTGGAAATACTGCACCGCCAGCGGCCGATCCAGCCCCAGCGCACGGCGCAGATCTTCCTTGGCGGCCTCGGTCGCCTGCGGCCCGAGCAATACCGTCGCGGTATCGCCCGGGGCCAGTTGAACCAGCAGAAAGATCACAATGGAAACACCGAAGATCACGGGCAGAACCCCGAGAAATCTTTTGGCAAGAAACGCTCCCATCCTGCTGTCTTACGTCCGGATCACTCGACCGAAACGATCGACAGATCGAACCAGTCTTCCGGCGGATTGACGAAGCCTTTGACGTTCGGTGCCAGCATTACCGGCTGCATGTCATCGACGACCGGCACGAACGCCGCGTCATCCATGATGATCCGGTTGGCCTGCTGGTAAAGTGCGGCTGCCGCCTTGGGATCGGCGGTCACAATCGCCTGATCCAGCAGGGCGTCGACCTTCTCGTTGCAATAAGCCCCGGAGTTCTGGCCGTTTGGGGCGATGGCGTCACAGCGCGCCACGATACCAATCCACGCGGGAGTAGACATACCCCAACCGATTTCGTTCATCGCGATGTCGGGTGTCATGCCACCAGCCCATTTGCCAAGGTAGGTGACCCATTCGTACTTGCGCAGTTCAATGTCGATGCCGACCTTCGCCAGATCGCGCTGGATCCAAGTCTCGACGATTTCGCCGGTGCCGTATTGCGGAATTTCGAACACCATTTTCAGCCCGTCGGCGTAGCCAGCTTCGGCCAGCAGTTTTTTCGCGCCCTCGGGATCATAGCTGTAGCTTTTGAACGACGGATCATAGGCATCCGTGCCGGGCGACAGCATGCCGTATTCGGCGCGCGCGGTGCCGGCGTAGATTTCCTTGGCGATCCCCTCGCGGTCGATCGCCATGTTGATCGCCTGCCGGACGCGGATATCCTGCATCGGCGGGAAGTTGAAGTTCAGGTGAATGTAGTTGATGAACGGCACGTTCTCGTTGGTCGTCAGCACAAACCCTTCGTCAACCAGACGGTCGATTTCGTCCCATGGCGGTGTCATCATGTGAATCTCGCCGCTCTCCAGCGCGTTCACCCGTGTTGCGGGATCCTGCAGCGGCCGGAAGATGACCTTGTCCAGCAGGGCCTTTTTGCCCCAATAGTCCGCGTAATTTTCGATCACCGTCTTCACACCCTGATCGCGTTCGACGAACTTGAACGGACCGGTACCCACGGGATTTGCGGCGACGCCGTCGTTGCCGTATTCCTTGACCGAAGCCGGGCTGATCATCAACGGCTGTCCATAGCTTTGCAGACCCTGGCGCAGCCACTGATAGTTCGGCGCGGTCAGCGTGATCTTGACGGTCATCGGATCGACGACTTCGACACTTTTGATCCACTTGGTGTAGGCGATGACGAAGGCCTTGGCCTTGGGGTAGAAGTTGGGCGAACTTTCGTCCCAGAACCGTTCGAAGTTGAACTTGACCGCAGCGGCATCAAACGGCGTGCCGTCGTGGAACGTGACACCTTCACGCAACGAGAACGTGTAGACCAGCCCGTCGTCCGAAATGGTCCAGGATTTGGCAAGACCCGGAACCAGCGCCGGAGTTACAGCTTTCGGGTCCGTCAGGTCCTCTTTCACCAGACCCTCAAAGATTTGGTAGGTGATCTGATAGGTGCTCCATCCGCCCGTTGCGTGTGGATCGAGGATGTCAGTTTCTGCCGGCATCCCCCAGATCAGGGTCCCGGCGGCCTGCGCAGCGCCCGTTCCTGCCGGGTTGAAGACAACACCGGCCATCGACAGCGCCAGATATCCAGCAAGTTTGTATTTTGTCATCGCGTTCTCCCAAATCGCCGAATCGCCATTGGCTTCGGAACGTTGCCCATCACCTTGCGCCGACGAATAAGTCACCGGCACAACTCAAATATCAAAACCCATCACGCTGCTATCGGACGTCCAAGGCGACGACGCGAATGCCAGCGCTGCACGATGATAACACCGGTGTACAACGAGTCTACGGTTTTCATCGACAAGACGTCAATGAATCGTCATCGAATAGCGTCGATTAAATTTTATGCAAAGCCGGGCGCCCGGACGCCGCGCGCCCGTGGAATGGCCCGTGAAATGGCCGGCGGGCGCCGCCTTTTACAGCGAGGCCGCTGACCGCCTTTTACAGCGAGGCCGCTGACCGCGCGGCCTGATCGTAGTGCCCCGAAATGACCCTCATCTGGGTGGCGATTCTGGACAGTGCCGGTTGATCCACCCCCATCGTCTCGACAGACTGCACCAGCAGCGCTTCGCGGATTTCATGGTATCGCTGGCAGACGCTGGCGCCCTCTTCGGTCGTCTCGATCAGCTTTTCCTTGCCCCGCATGCGGCTGGACACCAATTTCAGCCGCACAAGTTTCTTGATGGCATAACTGACCACATGCGTGTCCTCGATGTTAAGGACAAGACAGATATCGGCCAGACGCTTGGCCTTGCTGCGGTGGTGGACGGTATGTAGCACCATGACATCGACAGGCGACATGTCCGAAACACCGGCGGCAGCGATGCAGCGCACGATCCAGCGGTCGAACGCATGGGAAATCATAATGGCGCTGAATTCGAACTCGGACAGGGCAGGCATCGCCCCGGCCGCGAGATGGGCCGACGACACGATCGGCCCGCTGAAATCGTTTGTCTTGGCTTCCATCCACCGATCTCCCTTGAAGATTTCAAGGTGAGTAACGAGGGCGTCGGTTATTGTCTATTGTCCTGTGTCGGACGGACAGAGGCGTCGCCGCGACTGCTGGTCGTGCAGGGTTGGCTGTGCCGCGGCGCTATCAGATGAAACAGCCGTGAATCCCGCAACACCGCTGCTTAGCATTTTGCAGGCAAAACAACAGTCCCTTCCGCTGCGAGCCCCGAAATCATTTACGAGGCCCGAGATCATTCGCATGGCGGTGATGCTTTCCATTCGGTTCCTGCTGTGGCTTCTTCAGGGCCTACCCTGAAAACGCATGTTGAAATATCCCATCAATATAATTCAATATGTTACGCCCCAGAGTCGGTCCGACCCCAGTCCGGTTCCCTGCGCCACTTGCCCTTAAGGAAAGTGTCTCCCGACCCGGCTGCGACCGGATTTTTCTTTGTTTTCAGGGGATAGACCGTAAGCGATGGGGGGGGGACGCGGGTATTGGGCCTTCCATGGCATCAGCCCATCGATCCGGTTGATTTTGTGGTCCGGGATGCGTGCGAGGGTGTCCGATCAGGACACTGATCAGATCCGCACCGCTGGCGATGCCGCAGGCAGGCAGGGTCTGGTCTGGCTCGGCCTGACCAACCAGTTGACGGTCGCCGTCGCCCCGGCGCTGGAGGTCGTGGCCAATGCACTGGCCGATGCCACGCGGGCGGGTGGGGCGTTCCAGACCAGCATCCGCTTTCTCGGCGACAACATCGGGCGGATTTCCAGCATCACGTCGGTATTCGCCAGCCTCGTCGCCGGGCGCTGGGTGGCAGCAACGGCGGCAGCGGCGCTGGGCGTGCGCCGCCTCGCCACCGCACTGGTGATCCTGCGCAGCGCGCTGATCCGCACCGGCATCGGCGCGCTGATCGTCGGCGCGGGGGAACTGGTCTATCAGCTCTCCAAATTGGTCGAGGGGGCCGGTGGCTTTGGCGCGGCACTCGGCCTCCTGAAGGATCTGGCCCGCGAGGTCTGGGACCGGATCGGCCTTGGCGTGGATGCCGTTGTCGCCAGCCTGCGTGCCAGCTGGTATGGCATCACCGCCACCGTGGCTGATACCATGCAAGGCGCGCTGGTGGCGGTGGTGGGCTTCGGCAATTCCGCAACCGGGGTGTTTCAGGGGGCGTTTGATGCAGTCAAGGCGATCTGGTCCGCCCTGCCGTCGGCGATTGGCGATTTCGCGTTTCAGGCGGCGAACGGGTTGATCGGCGGCGTCGAGGCAATGCTGAATGGCGTCGTCACCCGGATCAATACCTTCATCAATGGCTTGAACGCAGCCTTGGCCTTGCTGCCCGATTGGGCCACCGGCGAAGGCGGCATTCAGATCGGCACCATCGTGCCGGTCACACTGGGCCGAGTGGACAATCCGTTTGAAGGCGCTGCGACCGCTGCCGGAGCCGCCGCAGCCGATGCGTTCAACGCGGCGATGGGCCAAACCTATCTGGAAGCGCCAGACCTTGGACTTGGCACCATGGCCAGCGATGCGCGGGATCGGTCTGCAGCCTATACCGAAGCGTCGGGCATGTTGACCGACGCCGCAACCCGGCCCCTCGCCAGCTGGCAGGCGCTGTCGGACGCAATGACCAGCGCAGGAACGGACGGTGCCTCGGCGCTGGATGGCGTGCTGGGGGCCGCAATGGGTGGTTTGTTCGCCCCCGCTGCCGTGGCCGCCCCGGTGATGCATTCTGGCGGCATGGTCGGCGGCTTTGCTCCGATGCGGGCGGTGCCGGTCATGGCCTTCGCCGGGGCACCCCGGATGCATTCGGGTGGGTTTGCCGGTCTAAGGCCCGACGAAGTGCCCGCCATCCTGCAGAAGGGTGAGCGCGTCCTCTCACGCCGGGAAACCGCAGGCTACGGCGCGGCTGGCAACGTCAGCATCACCATCCAGACCCGCGACGCCGAAAGCTTCCGCCAGTCGCGCACGCAGGTCGCATCGGACATCGCCCGCGCCGTGTCGCTTGGGCGGAGGGGCATGTGATGGCGTTTCACGAGATCAGGTTTCCGGACAACATCAGCCGGGGTGCGCATGGCGGGCCGGAGCGGCGCACGCAGGTGGCCTCGGCGCAGAACACCGCCACGACCATCGCAGCCCCCCTGACCACCAGCGTGATCTGGCGGATCAGCGCGACGTTCTATGTGGCACCGTAAATTCCGTGTCGCGCCACAGTTCCCCACCTTTGAAAGCCCCATCATGACCGAACCACCAACCTTCCTTGAAGGCGTCGCCCAAGCCTTCCGCGACCACGGCCTGACCGCCGCCATCACCGCGCTGATGGGCGGCAGTCTCGCCATCGCGGCCACCGTGACCCGCAAAGCCTTGTCTTATAGCTTTCCTCGGCTCTGCTGACATTGTGGGGTTGCTGCCCGGCACATCGAACATGCCGGGCAGCGACGGGGGAAGGATCGAGTAAGGCAAGGCCTCAGAACCCGTGGTGCGGCGATTTCGTCGAAACCTGCATCCGCATGAGCCTGCCCGATGAGCCGCTGCTCGGCGCGCTGGGCACCAATCCCTACTGGGCACGCAACTGGCTGCTGTTCGGGCAAGTGGTGCAGCCCATCACGGGCGCCGTGCTGATCTTCAAACGCGGTTCCGGCGGTCATGTCGGCTTCGCCATCGGCCAGGACGACGCGCATTTCTACGTATTGGGCGGCAACCAATCCGATGCCGTCACCATCGCCCGCATCGCCAAGTCCCGCCTGCTCGGCGCGCGCTGGCCCGCAACCTGGCCGCCCCGCCTGCAGCGCCTGCCGACCATGAAAACCGGCGAATTTCTCGCAACCACCAATGAAATCTGAACAGGAGAAAACCATGCTGAAACCTGCAATCCTCGCCCTGATCCGGCAAATCCTGACTGTCGCGGGCACCGCCTTGGTCGCCAAGGGCTATGTCCAGGCCTCCGACATGGAACCGGTGATCGGCGCGCTTCTCACCATCGGGTCAGTCATTTGGTCGGTTGCTGACAAACGCGACTATGCTGACCTGCGCGAACAGGCGCGGGCGCGCAGGTGAAAGACGGGCCGGGCAATTGCGCAGCGGGAAGCGTCAGACGCCTCGACCGCGCGGTCAAGCCCGGCCCGTTTCACAGATCTACAATTTCAAAGAGAGGCAGCGATTCACTGCGGACATATGATGGCACCGGACTTGGCTGCCTGTCGCGATTCGAGATGGGCACAATTGTGCACCTCGGGCAGAGGCTGAATGATGGTGTGAAGCCTGCTGCCGATCGCCGCAACGGGCGGGAAGCGAGTCTGCACTCAAGGGCGGGTGCGCCCTGAGAGCTGTTCAAACCCGTATCCGTTGCCGCAACCGCGCGTAGAGCTGCGTCTCCGGCTGGTGTTCAAGTTCCACCGTCACAGCAAAGTTCTGGCCAACCTCCTGCTCCTCGGCCCAGCCGCCAATACAGCGCACAACGAGGTAATATTCATCGCCATATGCGGTGGTATCGCGCTCAAAACTTTTTGCCGCGGCCTGCAGGGTGTTGCCATCCCGTCGATTGGGTCCGGGTTCAAGCTTGCATTTGAACCGGTTGGGGATGTCGGGCGGGTCGCCCTCCTCTTCGTTGCGGGCCCGAAAATGTTCAAACACCTCTTCGACTTCACATCCCTGCAGGAGACGGACGTTCATTTTGGTTCCGATATATTCGGCGCGAGTCCTTCGGACGGGCGGATCGAAAGCGAGTGATACCCTGATCGTACGCCGTCCGTTGGTCTGAAACTCCGCAGGAATAGGCACCCGATATACTGCGAACTCATTAATCCCTAAGCGCTCTTGGGCAAAAAGCACAACCCGATGATCGTCCGAATAGGCTGCACGCAGAGTGCCTACCAGACCGTTCCCGCATATCCGGGCTTTTGCATCCTCATCAAATTCTCGAAGGGCAAATGCAGAAGGCTCTGGCAGCGCGGCCGCGCCAGCCAGCAACGCCCGGATCAGATTAGAGGTGGCCCATGGGAAGCGCCGCAAGAGATTGGCCGCTTTGTTCGCAAGCATTGGCGCCGCATAGGAGGTACCGTTTCCGCTGGTGAGAAGCTGGCGTAGAAACTCGTGATTAAGAGTTATAATCCCGGCTTCCGGAAACATCGGAGCCCCCTGAAGGCTGGCCGACGGCGCATCAAAAACAAGCGTACCACCGATATCGACGAAATCTGGCTTTCGTATCCCGCCCGCTCCAGGTCCTGACCTGGAGAATGGCGATGGCTCCAACGCATTGGGGATTGCCCGGGCATGAGCATCACGGGCGTGTCTTGCTCCGAGTCCGGTACCCTGCGCCAAGGCACCGACGGTGATGATGTTTGCGGCGCCCGCCGGTTCACAAAGGCGGTTTGCCGGTTCCAAGAGATAGCTGGGATAATCAGTATGAACCGCCCCGGCTTTACCGGAGGGTGGTTTGTTCAACGACCAGGCGACCATATCGATTGAGTTCAGGTTTGCATGAGACACGCCTCCTCTGCTTGTGCGGGCGGGATGTATCCGATGGGGCCGAGGAGGTCGAGCAGGTGAACGCCACAGGTTCGAGTGAACCTGCGAGGGGTTGTTATACCAGTCGAGCCATTTGAGGGTTTCCGATCCAACTCGCGCATCGATTTCCATGCATTTATTGGGGGGGCCGATCTGGTTGATGACTTCGGTTTTGAACATATGGAGGGGACCGTGGCCCCAGTGGGGCCGCGTAAGCCCCGGAATGGATGA
>JAYSQA010000086.1:0-7349 GCA_043721775.1 Rhodobacterales bacterium | reverse complement strand
TCCCAGACATCGTAGCCTCCCATGTTGGAAGCACATAGAATCAGAGTTCTCGACGCTTGGGAATCCCCAGAGTCAGATCACCGGGCCGTTGGTATCAGGTTGCCGTTCAGGCAGGATTCAGGCCTGCGGTGACACTGGTGCCGTAACAGAAAACCAGGACCAGCACGATCTGGACGAGTGTCAAATACTCACCACGTAGCCAGAGCGAACCGTCGGGCAGGCGTCGCGTGGTGCCGTCCCGCTCGATAAGCCAGCCAGCCGATCCGCCGATGACCAAGCCAAGCAGCATAGCGGGCTGCGCGCACATCCCGGCGAGGACGAAGCTCAATATCGCGAGCAAGGCAACGACGATTGGTAGAATGAGCATCCGCCACAGGGCGATGATGCCGTCGCAGGTGCGCAGGAACCCGAGGAACGCCAACAGGACGTAAAGCGGCCAGACCGAAATCGGCGTGCGGGCAATGATGGTGATAAAGGTCGCAAGAAATGAATTCATGGGAGTCGGTCCTTTTGTGTGGTCGTGCAAGACCGAATAAGGAGGATAATCCGTGGCGTGCGGATCGCCCTTGGAAAGCTTCAGTTTGATGGCGCTCGCTGGCACGCAGGCAAAATGCGGACTTTGTATATCCCCGCCCCGCTTTTCGGACCAAAGGGCGTAGCCCAGCCATGCCAGTTACAGACCCATCGGTATTCCCATTCCCGCCAGCCGCTGAATCTCATGGGGTAGCAGCACGGCTGCGGGCGTGAGCAATGCCGTGATGGCTAGCAAGGCCGCAGGCGTTCATGGCAGGACTTTGGCGCGGAAAGTTGCGATGCCGAAGAGCAGACCGCCGAACAGGTATAGAATGCCCACCATCATATAGGCGGGCACGATCGCGCCGATGTCCATGTCGCCGGGTGATCCATTCACGATCCCCAGAAAGCTGTCGACAAACGGTGGCGAAACCGCAGCCAAGGTGGTCAATATGAAGCCTTCGGCAAAGACAAAGCCGGACTGAAGCGCCCAACTCAGGCTGAACAGACCAAATCCGACCAGCCCTAGCCATCCCGCTCTTTCCATTTTTCGAACAGAAATCCCGGCAATGCCCGCCAGAAACATGAAGCACATGGCCAGCTTCAGCGCGGTGATGATCGCTCAGGCCTCAGTTGTGACCGAGGGCAAGTAATCGCGCGGATGGATTGGTTGGATGCCTGCGAAAATGATCCCGCCCACCAGTGCGGCCAATCCGGTCCAGCGCAGCAGGCCTGCGGTTGTCAGCATCTTTCCATCTTCATGGCGCGTGTTCGTCAATGGCCTTGCTTTCCTTGATGGCGTGATTACCGGAAATCCCGGCTTGTCTTCCGGTTTCTATTGCGTGGCTGCTGGCATGAAACAGCTATCCAACGACGCGGTGACCGCGGCCTTTCATGCACTCCACCACGATCATCTCGCGCTTGTCCTTGGACTTGGACACACCTCCGACAAGGCCAACTAAAGCGCCGCCGACCAGGCCTTCAAGGGCGGTTCCACCCTCGTCGTGTGCGCCAACCGCAGCACCAAGAGCACCACCCACCGCAGCTGAGCCCATCGTGTCCAGATCAAGCTGATGCTGAACACGCGCAAGGCTTTGGCAGGCTTGCAGGTCTGATTGGAAAGATGCGCTTGGGGCGCCATCAAGGATCGGTTGGTAGGTGGCACCGATATCCGCGCAGGCAGACAAGACCATCATGGGGCAAAGTGCCAGAATATATAGGTTTTTCATTTCGTGTGTGCTTTCTTGAAGATTGAAATCATGTGATTTTGGCTCGACGCTTTGCCGATCTGGCGACGAAGGGGGTAGCCTTTGCGCGGCCGGGTCATGCCGCGACAGGGGCACCGAACGCCGCGCCCGATTGCCCTCGGATGAACCACTCGGCGACGGCAAGGTTCAGAACCCATGCGGCGCCCATAAGTAGCGCCCTCGGAAGCTCCCCCGGCAGGCCAACCAGCAGGATCCACGGCAGTTGTGTTACGGCTTGAGTGCCCGCCCCCAGACCAATGGCATAGGCCCGCATCATCCAGGCGCGGTGCTGGGCAAAGTCCCGGCGCAGGATGGCGGCGATCCCGAGGGCCATGGTCAGAACCATCCCGGCCCCAAAGAGCAACCGGAAGAAATACAACAGCAGGCCGTCGTTCGGACCGTAAGGATAGAACTGGTTCATCCACAGTCCAGACAGGCCTGCCACGATATCCGCCGGTGCCGCGATCCGCCCGGCCAAACGGTGCCAGCGCGGAAAGCGGCGGCGAAATCCGGGCCAGAACTGTAAGGCACCCAGAACGCAGAACAAGCTGGCACCGCCGATGTGCAACTGGACGGGAAGCGGGTGCGCAAAGAACCGGGCGTTGGCCAGGGTGACGGTCTCACCGCTGGCCAGCGACACCAACCGCACCACCCCGGCCGCGACTGGGATGAAGCTCAGCGCCAGAAGCCCTGCTGCGATGGGCCAGCCTTCACGGATTGAAGGTCGTTTGAACTGCATGATCATTCTCCTTTCGAAGCGGTCTACTTATGCGTAGGTTCGAAAGAAATTGCGGGAATCCGGCTTTGCGTTATACAAAAACGCATGAATTGGCAGACCTCTCCCTTTGACTGGAACCAGGCCCGCGCCTTCCTTGCCACGGCAGAGGCGGGCAGCCTGTCGGCCGCCGCTCGCGCGCTCGGGCTGACGCAACCCACATTGTCGCGGCAGGTGGCAGCGCTGGAGGAGGCGCTTGGTGTCGTCCTCTTCGACCGGGTCGGGCGGTCTTTGGCGATCACGCCCACCGGGGTCGAACTGCTGGACCAGTTCCGCGCCATGGGCGAGGCCGCAGCTGGCATCGCTTTGGCTCCCTCGGGCCAGTCACAGGCGATCGGGGGGCAGGTTTGCATCACCGCCAGCGACGCTCTTGCCGCCTATTTCCTGCCGCCGATCCTGATGCGCCTGAAAGAACTGGCCCCCGGAATCGAGATTGAGGTTCTTGCCTCGAACGACATCCGCGACCTGCGGCGGCGCGAGGCGGATATCGCCATCCGCCACGCCCGCCCGGACCAGCCGGAACTGATTGCGAAACTGGTCCGCACGTCATCCGCGCACTTCTATGCCGCGACCAGTTACCTAGACCGGCATGGCCGCCCCCAAACCGTCGCCGACCTGTCAGACGCCACCTTTATCGGCTTTGCCCCGGTGGAGCGGCTGATAGCCGGGCTGAACTCCTGCGGCCTTGCCCTGACCCGGGCGCAGTTCAAAGTTGTGACCGACAATGGCGTGGTGGCGGGCGAGTTGATCCGGCAGGGTTTTGGTATCGGCGCCATGCCAAAGGAATTCGCAGTCTTGCTACCCGGCATTGAACCGGTCCTACCGGACCTCGTGGCCCTACCCGTTCCGTTCTGGCTGACCACCCACCGCGAACTATTGACCAGCCGCCGCATCCGCGTGGTCTATGATCTTCTGGCCGAAGCGTTTTCCTAGCTCGCGCGGTATTTTAGCAGCTTCGCCCAAATGCCCTGCGCGTCAACGTTCAGCAATACTGGCGACATAGTCGGCCACCCGCTCCAACGCTCCCGCATCGTTGAACATGCCAAAATGCGTGGTCTGCGCGAGGAGTTCTGCGCTGCCCCGGTAGCCTGCGTCCTTAAGCAGAGCCAGCAGCGCCGCGCCATCGACAGCCTCATCCTTGTCGCCGACGAGGATCAGCGCGTTGGAAGGCATCGCCCTTACGTCTGATTGGTAGTCGTTGCGAGGATGGAAAGAGAGATTGAGCCGCCAGGAATAGGCAAGGGTCTCAGTCCCATTCCATGCGCTGGCGGGCTTGTTGAAGGCGATAACCGGTAGTCCATCAAAACCGTGCACACCTATGGCATTCAGCGCCACAAGCCCCAGGATGCGAGGCAAATCAATGACGTTCCACCCGCCCGCGTCGCCCCCCCGCACGGCGGCTGTGCGCGGAATGATCGGAGCGAGCGCGATGTAGCCCGCAATCGCCTCCTGCTGCGGACCGAGGCCTCCGGCAAAACGCAGCACAAAGCCTGCGCCACTGGAATGGCCGCCCAGAATTATGGGGCCCCTGTGGCCCTCTTTGCGCAGCTCCCGGATCAGGTCGACGATGTCGTCCTCGTACTGGCCGATGTACTCGACGTCACCCCGGCGTCGCCCCGAGAAATAATGCCCTCGCATGTTCGGCAAAACGACCTTGGCGGCCCCTGCGGCACTGACATAACGCGCCAACGCGTCATAGCCGCCACCGTGATAGGAGGAGCCGTGAATGAAGATGAGGATCCGTTCACTGGATGAATCGTAAAACCTGTAGGCCAGCGCATCGCCATCCCGCGCGCGGAACTGCTGGAGCGGTGGCAACTCCCTTGTGCTTTTGTCCTTCTCGGCAGCAAAGCCGAAAACGTCAGCCTCCGGCGGCATTTGCGGAAAGGGAAGCGCAATCGCCACGATTGCGACAACCACCCCGACAACCCCGAGCAAGACCAAAGCGACGATTCCGCGAAACAGGTGGCGCAATGCTTATCCTCCGCGAATGAAGCCGTATCCGGATGAACCGCCGCAAGTCTCTGTGTTGATTTCCACAAAAAGTTCTATCGCCTCTGACTGTGGCGGTCGAGTCCGGCTGGCGTCAAGGCCGGGTTTGTCCCTTTCATTTTCGGCTGCTCCGGCTGTGCTGGCCGTGACCCGAAAGCTGTCGTCTCCGACCTCCAGAATGTTGCTGGGGTGGTGGGGTGGTTGAGAAAGGCCATGGTTATCTTGGCGTTCCCAAAGATCGTGGCCAATTCCCCAAGGTTGAGGATGTCCTATTTCTCCCAGTAGCTGTCGATGCTTGAAGGGCGGAAAGCAGACCGATGCGGACGCGGCAGTACACATGTGGCATCGAGCCGAAGCAGCCGTTCGTTGACGTTGCAACCCGTATAATAGGAAGCTTCAGCAATAGCCCCAATTTATGAGGCATGGCAGTTGAGGGCCTTGCAGGTCGATCAGGGGGGCACCCGCCGCCTGCAGACGAAAGTCACGGTGAAGCCCAAAACGACCATTTCACTCACCCTCGAAGCATTTCGCAGGTGGATAATGCAGGCCTCCTCCAGTTCGGAATGCCCATCTGAGGAGTGAATGATGTCGTCTCAACACGCATCCCAAAACCGGTTTCTATCTGCCACGATCGGGCGGCTATTTGTCGCCAATGCCCTGCCAATGATGGTCATGATGCTGATGAGTGGCATGTTGGCCGTGGTCGACGCTGCATTCCTGGGGCATTTTGTCGGACCTGATGCCCTTGCGGCCGTAAGCCTCGTGTTTCCCATTTTGATGGTCACCATCGCCCTCTCGACCCTTGTCAGCGGTGGTATGTCCAGCCTTCTTGCCCGACAGCTTGGCGCGGAGCAACACACTGACGCAATGGCTGTTTTTGCTCAGGCGCATGGATTGGCACTCTTTCTATCCATGCTGTTGATCGCGGCCTTCAGCACTATTGCAGGCTTTGTCATCGGCCAACTGTCGGGCGGCCAGGCTGACATTGCACGCATGGCCTACACCTATCTTGCCATCATGATCTTTGCATCACCCCTGCAACTGCTGCTCAGCGTTCATGCCGATGCGTGGCGCAACGAAGGTCACGCTGGCCTCATCGCGTTGATGTCAGCAGGCGTCACCCTTGCCAATATCGCACTGAATTATGTGTTGATTGTGCCCTTGGACATGGGCGTGGCTGGGTCCGCCTTGGGAACGGCAATTGCCCAAGGAACAGGGCTTGCAGTGCTTGTGGGTTTGCGGTGCTGCGGGGCAGGCATCCTGAGGATGTCCGGCCTCTGGACGTCCCGCTGGATCGGAGGATGGCGTCCCATATTGACCTTGGGCGCGCCAGTCAGTCTCAGCTTCATCGGGATCGCACTGGTTTCGGCCACGGTGATCACGACGCTGCGCCTGACGGCGGGCACTGGCTATGTCGATAGCGTTGCCGCTTATGGCATTGTGACCCGGATTTTAAGCTTCACCTTTCTTCCGCTGATGGCCATCGCCATGGCCACCCAAACCATCGTCGGACATAACACTGGCGCAGAACTCTACCGACGGTCGGATGCCGCCCTGCGGATAGCACTTGCTGTGGCCTTTCTGTATTGTGCCTTGGTCGAGGTCACATTGCTGATCGGACACAACTGGATTGGCGGCGGGTTTGTGACCAATCCGGATGTCATCGGCCAGGTCGGCAGGATTTTGGTTCCGATGTTGTCCCTCTATCTGTTCACCGGTCCGGTTCTGGTGCTCGCCTTATATTTTCAGGCCGTAGGCAGACCCGGGCGGACAGCGGTGCTGACGTTGATCAAACCTTTTGCCCTCAGCCCTCTTCTGCTTGCGGTCTTGGGCTTTTTCATCGGGGCAAAGGCGATCTGGTTTGCGTTCCCGATTGCGGACGGGATCATCGTCGCCGCAGCCCTCGGGGTGGTGATCGCAAGCCAGCGGCATCGCGCACTCAGCACAGGTTTCGGCCTTTCCCTTGGGAAGCAAACGCCATGACGTTGAACTCCGTGTCAGAGGCCAAATCAAAGGCCAAGGCCTTGCGCGACGCGCTTGTCGGGCAGGGCACAAGGATCAGCCACGCGCAGGCCTTGGAGCTTGTCGCCCACCAGGATGGTGCACGAGACTGGAATACCCTTCACGCCAAGCTGTCGCGCGCAGAGCCGCGGACGCTCCAGTTGGGCGATGAAGTCCGGGGCAAGTATCTGGGACAAACGTTTGTGGGGCGGATCGTGGCCCTGTCAAAAATCGGTTTGAATGTGAATGTCTCAATCCAGTTAGACATGCCTATCGACACTGTCCGCTTCGAAAGTTTTTCGAACCTGCGGCGCCGTATCAGGGGCGTTATCGGGCCTGACGGCCGGTCGTTGCAAAAAACGTCTGACGACGTACCACAGTTAGTCATAAATATGCCGGGACGGTCGCCTGGCAGTTCCTGAAGGTTCACAGTGGCTATTGTAGGGACATGCCCACGAAACGTCGCTGCGGCAAGCATGAAGAGCCGGAGGGGGAAGCCGCACTGCAACGCGCTTCCCCATTCGAGCGGTCGCTTTGGACCGGAATCCCAGTTGGCCCATTGAAGCCACACCGGCTGCACCATGCAGTCGGTATCTAGTTTCGGGGCGCTGCGCCAAAGAGGCGTTTTGAAGACGCGGCGCACGTATTTGCCCTCGTGCGCTTCACCGGCATAAGCCACGCGGCGCGCAAGAGCGGCGATTGTGCGAGATCAGCCTTCCTTCGTAAGCGTCCGGTCTTGCCGCCCTGCCGCGGGCTGAGAGTGCGGGATAGTGTCCACCATCGGTAGTGGACACTATGGTGATGGCGTGGCGCGTCGGACG
>JAYSQA010000085.1:0-10234 GCA_043721775.1 Rhodobacterales bacterium | reverse complement strand
GGACCGGGTCAATGGCGCGGCCAAGCTGCTTGAAATCGGTCACCTTCTGGACCGTCGCCCCAGCGAGCTGTCGGGCGGTCAAAAACAGCGGGTGGCAATCGGGCGGGCAATCGTGCGGGAACCCAAGCTGTTCCTGTTCGATGAACCCATCGCGCACCTTGATGCCAAATTGCGCGCCCACATGCGCGGCGAGATCAAGCACCTGCAAAAGACGCTTGGCACCACGATGATCTATGTGACGCATGACCAGCTTGAGGCGCTGTCGATGGCGGATTACATCGCGGTGATGCACGACGGCGAATTGCAGCAATGGGGCACGCCGAGCGAGATCTTCAATCACCCGGTCAATGCCTGGGTCGCGGGTTTCGTTGGCGAGCCGGCAATGAACTTTGTGACAGCCGAGATCAGGGGATCGGGTGATACCGTAACGCTGGTCCATCCGGATTTCGAGATTCCGCTGCTTGCCTCGCAGATTGGCAAGCTGAACGGGGCAGCGCAGGCCGGCACCGCCCGGATGGGCGTGCGCCCCGATGCCCTGTCGATCAGCATGACCAAGCCTGACGGCCCTTCGATTACTGGGGTGATCTTCGTCAACGAACTGCTCGGGGGCGATATGCTGGTTGAGGTTCAGCTTCAGGATGTGCGGATGCGGGTGAAAACCACGACCGAATTCGCAGGAAAACCCGGCGAAACATGCTGGCTGACCGTTAACCGTGACAAGTGGCATCTCTTTGATGCGGGTGACGGGCATGCCTATTTCTGACACGCTTGCCTTGACCGGGTATCCCGACGCCCTGCTGGCTTTCGTCGACCGGCACATCCCGTCACGCGGTGCTGACGGGGTATTGCAGGCCTACGCGGCGGTGCAAAGGATGCCGTATTATTCGGGCGCGGACCGAACGCCGCTTGCCGCCTTGCAGGCGGGCCGTGGCGCCTGCACTGCCAAACACATCATCCTGCGCGACGCGCTGCGTGCGATCGGGCAAAGCGCGGATGTCGAGGTTGTGACGGGCGATTTTTCGGCGGCTATCCCGGTTCATGCGTCGCAGGACACCGCACTGGCGCAGATGATCCGGCAGGGTGGTGTCACCGATTTTCATTGCCGTGTGGTGTTGCGTGGGCCGCAAGGCGATCAGCGTCTGGATGCGACCTGGCCTGCGGCGCTGGCTGCGTATGGCTTTACGGTCAACCGCGGCTGGACGGGGCAGGGCGATACCCTTCAGGCGATTCCCGCTGCCACGGTTTGTGCGGTGCCCGAAGATGTGCTGGCCAGCAAAGGCCAATTGCTGGCCGGGCTTGACCCCGCGATGGTGGCGCGACGGCTGGAATTTCTGCGTCTGCTGTCTTCTTGGATGGCCGGACTGCAGATGCACGACACATCGGGGAGGGCGTGATGGCAACTGTGAAACGGGTTTTTGTCGGGATCGACGCGGGCACCACGGGGTGTACGGTGATCATCTTTGACGACAGCGGCAACAATGTCGGCCAAGGCTATCAGGAATATGATTGCACCTCGCCTCAGCCCGGCTGGATCGAGCAGGACTTAGATGCCGTCTGGCGTGGCATCTGTTCGGCGTCCAAGCAAGCTGTCGCCAAGGCGGGCTTGCCGGCCGAAGCCTATCATTCGGTTGGCCTGTCCAGCCAGCGCGGTACGTTCGGCCTGCTGGACGACCACCGTCGCCCGCTGATGAACAGCCTTGTGTGGAATTGCGGCCGAGCGTTGAAAAGTGTTGCGGCCATTTCTGCCGAATTTGGCGCAGCCGAACATCAGACGCATACCGGAATGCAGATCAGTCCGCTGTGGTCGGCGGCCAAGATCATCTGGCTGCGCGAAAATCAGCCCGATCTGTTCGATGCGACCCGCTGGTTCGTGAACGGACAGGAATTCTTTCTGTGGCGCATGGGCGCAGATGACTGGGCGACCGACCCTGCGTCGCTGACGCTGAACGGGATGATGGACATCGCAAAGCTTGACTGGTCCGACCGCATCCTGAAGGTCTGCGGTCTTGGCCGCGACCGGTTGCCCCCGGTCAGCACACCCGCCACGCAGGTCGGCAAACTGTCAAAGGCGGCGGCCTACGAGACCGGCCTGCCAGAAGGCATGATCCTGTGCCGGGGGGCGGGCGATCAGCAATGCGCGGCCATCGGGGCAGGGGTCATCAAACAGGGCATGGCGGAATTCACCGTCGGCACGTCGGGCGTCATGGTGGCGCATCTGGACAGCGTTGACCGCATCAAGGGCAACAAGCTGTGGTGGGGCGGGCACGGCGTGCCGGGCGCCTGGGACATCGAGGGCGGGGCCTTTGCCCTTGGGGCATCGTTGCGCTGGTGGCGCGACAATCTGGGCCTGAACGAGCTGGAAGAGGGCAAACGCCAGGGCCGCAGCGTCTATTCCGTGATGGTGGACAAGGCCAGCGATTCGCGCCCCGGTGCCAATGGCGCGATGTTCCACAGCTTTATGGCCAGTCAGGTCACGCCTTATTATGACGCCGTGGCGCGTGGCAGCTTCCTTGGCCTTGGCCTCTATCACGAACGCCACGACCTGATCCGCGCCCTGCTGGAAGGCTGCGCGCATGAGATGAAGATGGTCGTCGACGCCTTTCAATCCGACATTGTGGGTGGCATCACCGATTTCCGGCTGACCGGCGGCGGCACCAAATCAAACGGTTTCGCGCAGATCATGACCGACGTGATCGGCATGCCTTCGACGGTCACCCGCGAACGTGAATGCACGGCGCTGGGGGCGGCTATCCTGGGTGCCTATGGTGCGGGGGCGTTTTCCAGCATCGACGAGGCGGTGGGTGCGATGGTGCATGTCGAATCCACGTTCGAGCCGAACGCAGGGTTGCAGGGCCTGTATGGCGAACAGCACGCCATCTATCGCGGCATCTACGAGGCGATTGCCCAGTCGGGGCAGTATGCCGCACTTTCGGATTTCTCGCAGAAATATCAATGACAAGGGAGGATTAGTTTATGCCAATACCCGGCATCCGTGGAATGGAACACATCGGGATTACCGTTCCCGACATCAATCAGGCCTGCGATTTCTTTACCAATATCCTGGGGGCCGAGGTGCTGTTCACCGCGGCCACAGATTTCAAGGGCGAAGGCGACTGGATGCACGAACACCTGAACGTGCATGCCCGGTCGGAGATCAAGGAATTCCGCTATGTCCGGCTAGGCAACGGCACCAACCTTGAGGTGTTCCAGTATTCCGCCCCCGACCAGCACAAGGGCTGGCCCTTGAAGAACAGCGACGAGGGCGGGCACCATCTGGCATTCTATGTCGATGACATGGATGCAGCGATTGCATTTTTGCATCAAAACGGCGTGCGTGTTCTGGGCGAGCCTACGTCCTACACCGATGGCCCGAATCTTGGCCTGACATGGTGCTACTTCCTCGCCCCTTGGGGGTTGCAGCTGGAAATCGTATCAGCCCCCAAAGGCACCACCTTTGACAACGACGCCAAGGCTGCGGGTCGCCGCCGCCTGTTCGACCCGTCACGCCCGACGGAAACCCTGATCTGACCTGACTGCCGGGGTAACAATCCCCGGCCCCTTTGACGGAGACTGCAATGCCCCTTGTATCCATGGCCCCCATGCTGCGCCACGCCCGTGCCAACCGGTATGGAATCGCGGCCTATAACATGATCGATTACAATTCCGCGTCCGCCATCATCGGCGGGGCGGTTGATCTGGCAGCACCCGTGATCGTGCAGGTGTCGGTCAAGACGGTCAAACACTGGGGCTACAAGGCGGTCGCCGGTTTTGTGCGGATGCTGGCCGAAGACGCCCCCGTGCCGGTGGCGCTGCATCTGGATCACTGCACCGACATCGATGTGATAAAGCGCTGCATTGATGCGGGCTGGACGAGCGTGATGTTTGACGGATCGGCCTTGCCGTTCGCGCAGAACATGGAAAAGTCGGCTCAGGTCTATGCCATCACCGAAGCCGCAGGCGTGGGGCTGGAGGCAGAGATCGGCGCCATCGGCGGGGTCGAAGATGACAAGTTCGTCGCCGAAGATGCGTCGATTCTGGCCAATTTTGATGAATGCGTGGCGTTCATGAAGGGCATGCCAAACCTTGCGGTCTTTGCCCCTGCCATCGGCACCGCACACGGCTTTTACGCCGGGGAACCAAAGATCGCCTATGACCTGCTAAAACGCATCACCGACGTGATCCCGAACCCCATCGCCTTGCATGGCGGCACCGGATTGACCGATGACCAGTTCCACCGCTGCATCGCACTTGGCTGTGGCAAAGTGAATATCTCCACGATGCACAAGCGGCTGTTCATCGACGGTTTCGTGCGGCTGAAGACGGAAAAGCCGAAGCTGGAGGAACCGCTGCCGTTCCTGCAATCGCAGCACGCGGCGATGAAAGAAGACGTGATAACCTGCATCCGCACCTTCGGGTCGGCGGGTCGTGCTGCGGAGGTTGATCTTGCTGCATGATGGGGGGCCGCGTGACATGCAGGCGCTGATCTTTGATTGTGATGGCGTGCTGGTCGATACCGAACGCGACGGGCACCGCGTCGCCTTCAACGACGCGTTCCGCGCGGCGGGACTGGATACCGAATGGTCGGTGAACCGCTATGGCGAGCTGCTGACCACCGGCGGCGGCAAGGAACGGATGCGGCGGAATTTCGATGAAACGGCGTGGCCGGATGGCGTGTCTGGGGCCGACCGCGACGCGCTGATCCTGTCGCTGCACCATGCCAAGACCGACCTGTTCATGCAGATCGTTGAGGGCGGCGCGCTGCCCCTGCGGCCCGGCGTGGCGCGGATGGTGGATGCGGCCCTTGCTACGGGGATGCAGGTCGCGGTCTGTTCGACCTCGAACGAACGCGCGGTCTCAGCCGTGGTGCGGGTGCTGCTCGGGGCCGACCGTGCGGCCCGCATCACGATCTTTGCCGGGGATGCCGTGGCACGCAAAAAGCCTGATCCCGCGATCTACACGCTGGCGGCCACGACCCTTGGCCTGACCCCGGCCGCTTGCGTGGTGATCGAGGACAGCCACATCGGCCTGACGGCCGCCAAAGCCGCCGGAATGCGCTGCATCGTCACCAAATCCGCTTACACGCAAGATGAGGATTTCAGCGGTGCCGACCGCGTGGTGCCCGACCTTGACGCAGGCATTGACCTGCCGTTCTGCCAATCCCTGACCACATAGGAGATTTGAAATGCCCCTGACCGTCATCGCCTCGCTGAAAGCCAAACCCGGTCAGGAAGCGGCTCTGTTCGCCGCCCTGACGGCCCTTGTCGCCCCGACCCGCGCCGAGGCGGGCTGCATCCTGTATGAAATGCACCGCAGCCACGAAAATCCCGGCTGGTTCATCTTCAACGAGCTGTGGGAAACCCGCCCCCTGTGGGACGCGCATATGGCCACCCCGCACCTTGTGGATTTCAGCGCCAAGCAGGATGCGCTGGTCGAATCGTGGGAGTTGTTCTCGGGGGAGAAGGCAGCATGAAAATCACCTTCTACGCCCATGCCAGTTTCCGGCTGGAAGGCGACGGGCTGGTGGTCATCACCGACCCATTCACCCCCGCCATCTCGCATTTCGACCCCATAAACGAACCCGCTGATATCGTGCTGATGAGTTCGGCCACCGACGATTTCCACTGTGACGCCAGCCACGTTACCGGCAACCCCGAGGTGGTCAACACATTGGTGCTGCCGCCCGAAGGCATCACCGTCAAGGGGTTGGCGGTCAAGTCCTTTCCGGCGACCGAAAGTCTCACCTTCGACTACCAGTCCGAATACGGCCGCGACCCCGATGCGAACGCGCTCTACCACTTCACCCTCGGGGGGCTGCGCTTTTTGCACATGGGCGACATCGGCACCGCGATCCCGCAGGGCCATATCGACGCGCTGAAAGGCCAGGTCGATGTGCTGCTGGCATTGACCGGGGCACACGCGACCATCGCCATGGATGACCTTGACGACGCCATCGCCCAGATCGGCCCGCGCGCCGTGATCCCGATGCACTATTTCAGCCCCAAGGGCGTGCTGAAGATTGAGCCGGTGGAAACATTCCTGAACCGACTGCCGCCCGAACGGGTGACAAAGGTGGGCGCGACGAGCCTTGTTCTGACCGAGGGCATGCTTCCCGCCGCCGGACAACCGCCCCATATCTGGGTGCTGGAACAATCAAGGTAGACGCGCCGTGACGGACCTGCCCACCCCGACGCATCAACGCAACATGCGCCTGATCGGGCATTCGGATCAAGGTGGTCGGCCCGATGCCGTGCAGGTGATGGTGCACCGGGACCATGCCTATGTCGGGCACATCTTTTCCAACGGGTTCAGCGTCGTTGACGTAGCTGATCCTACGCACCCGCGGCCGGTTGCCTATATCCCGGCGCCGCCGAACACTTGGTGCCTGCATCTGCAGACCCACGACGACCTGCTGCTGGTGATCCACAACAAGAACATGTTTGCCCAAGCCGACATGGCGGACGAGCGGGCCTATTACAAAAGAACCGTGGCCCAGCATGCTGCGGGGGTGCAGGACTGGTCGGCGGGCATGGCGGTCTACGATATCAAAAACCCCGCCGCCCCGCGCCAGATCGGGTTCATGCCGGTGCACGGCAGCGGGCTGCACCGGATCTGGTATACTGGCGGGCGGTGGGCCTATGCCTCGGCCCTGCTGGACGGGTTCACGGATTACATTCTGATCACCATCGACATGGCCGATCCGACCAAGCCCGAAATGGTGGGGCAATTCTGGCTGCCGGGCATGAATGCCGCAGCGGGTGAGGTGCCGGACTGGCCGTTGCCGCAAGGCCGGTTCGGATTGCATCATCCCATCGTGCACGGGGACGTGGCCTATTGTTCGTGGCGCGATGCCTGCCTTGCGATCGTCGATGTGTCCGACCGCCACGCGCCCTCGCTGATCTCGCACAAGGTCTGGTCGCCCCCCTTTGGCGGCGGGACGCATAACGCGCTGCCCTTGCCGGGGCGCGGTCTGCTGGTGGTCGTGGACGAAACCGTGCTGGATCACGGCGAGGATGGCATCAAGCCGATCTGGATCATGAACAATCAGGTGCGCGGCAATCCGATTCCGATTTCCACCTGCCCATCCCCGCGTGACCGCGACTATCATGCCGTGGGCGGGCATTTCGGACCCCACAACATCCACGAAAACCGCCCCGGCAGTTTTGTCAGCGAAGACCTGATCTTTACCACCAACCAGAACGCCGGCGTCCGGGTTTACGATATCCGCGACCCGTTTCGCCCCGAAGAGGTTGGCGCCTGCGTCCCCGCAGCACCGGCGCGTATGGTGGACCCGCGCCCGAACCGCGCCGCAGTGTTGCATTCGGCGGATGTGCATGTGGATGCAAGGGGCCTCGTTTATGTGACGGATTTCAATGCGGGCCTGTCCATCATCGAATTTCAGGGCTGATTTACCCCCGCGTGCCCCGCTGATCGGCCCGCTTGAAATACCGCTCCAATGCGTCGGCGGTTTTGGTCAGATGCCGCCCGTTTTCACTGCCTTCAGGCAGAACGATCCCCAGATACAGGATGTCGATCAGAAACAACTGGCTGATCCGCCCCTCCAGAAAGTCACCAAACAGCGGAACCGACGGCGTTGACGATTGGCCGGTGGTCAGAATGACCTCTGCCGCCTGCGCCACCTCGGTCGCGGCATCGCTGGTGATGGCAAGCGTCATCGCGCCATTGTCGCGCGCCAGCCGTAAGGCGTTGGCCACGTTCTGCGTGGTCCCGGTGTGCGAGATGCCGATCATCAGGCAATCGGACCGCAGGTTCGCCGCCACAACGATCTGGGTATAACCGTCGCTGTAGGACGCAGCATCAAGACCCGCTTTCATGAACAGATGCGCCGCCTCGTCGCAGATGGCGGCCGCCCCGCCGCATCCCACCAGCACGATCTTGCGCGCCGACCGGATCATCGCAAGGCACCGGTCCAGACGATCGGTATCCAGGTTCGCCTGTGTGGAGTGGATCGCCGCAGACAGCAACCCCGCCAGCTTTGCGCTGGTCGCGATCAGGGTATCGTCGGGGTCAAGTTCGGTCGGGATATTTACGATGCCCGACCGGCGCACTGCCCCCTCGGCCATCGACAGTTTCAGGTCTGAAAAACCCGAATAGCCCAAGGCGCGGCTGAACCGGCTAATTGTGGCCTCGCTGATGCCCAGAATATTCGCAAGTTCGGTGATCGAATGATCCATGCGTTTGTCTGCATTGATGCGCAGATAGTCCGCCACGATCTGCTCAGAGGGTCGCAGATGGGCGTATCTGTCCTGAACCCGCTGCAGCAGCCCACCAGTTGGAATTGCGGATGAATCGTTCATTGTCTTTCCTTGGCTTGTCTCACGAAGTGTAACCCGCCCGATGCGCAGCGTGAAGTAATTTTCAAAAGCAGTAATTCAAGCACAGTTGCCGGCCAGAAGGTTGATCATGCACCTGCTGAAAACCGCCATTACCCCCAAATTCCGCTCACGTTATTTAGAGCCGTGCAAAAAATTTTCTCGACAGCTCCGACACAAGCGAATAGAAGAATTCATCAAAAGAACCCGTACTTGCTCGGAATCACAAAAGGGAACACAGGTCATGGGCGAACCAAATGCAGTTGCAAATGCGCCATCCCGCGAAGTCTTGGAGAAAATTTTCCGCACCGCCTATAAGATCCGGGTCTTCGAGACCGAAGGGATCAAGCTCTATCGTCAGGGGCTGATTCGCGGTTACTTCCACCCCTATCTTGGCCAAGAGGGTATCGCGACCGGCGTCTGTGCCGCGTTGAAGGAAGGCGACTACATCGCCTCCACCCACAGGGGTCACGGGCACTGCATTGCATGGGGCGCGGACATCAACAAAATGGTCGCCGAACTGCTGCAAAAGGAAACCGGCTACTGCAAGGGCTATGGCGGCTCGATGCACATCGCCGATATCAAGACGGGGAATCTCGGGGCAAACGGCATCGTTGGCGCGGGCATTCCGTTGGGTGTGGGCGCGGCGCTGGCGAACCAGGTTCGCGGGTCCGATGCGGTCACGGTCACCTTTACATCCGACGGGGCGTCAAACAACGGCACCTTTATGGAAAGCCTGAACCTCGCGGCGATCTGGGATTTGAAATTCATTCTCGTCGTGGAAAACAACCAATATGCGGTGTCCACAAAGATCGAGGAATCAACGCGCGAGACGGATCTTTACAAGCGCGGTCTGGCCATCGGCGTTGAAAGTCATCAGGTCGATGGTAACGATCCGCTTGCCGTCTACCGCCTGACGCAGGCAGCGGCTGAGACCTGCCGCAAGGGCAAGGGGCCTGTGCTGATCGAAGCCGTCACCTTCCGCCACATGGGCCACCATGTGAACGACCCCGGCAAATACATGCCCGAGGAAAAGCTGGCGCACTACAAGGCGCGCGATCCGGTGGACCGGGCCCGCGCGGACCTGAAAGACATGACAGGCATCACCGATGCCGAAGTTTCGGCAATCGAGGCGGAAATTGCAGCCGAATTCACCGCTGCGGTCGAGTTTGCCGTCGCGAGCCCCGAAGTTTCGGCGGAATCGTTCGCGGCCTTTGCTGCCAACTATTGATACTCGGCCCGAGGGAGGGACTACCCATGCGTGAACTGATGTACCGCGAGGCGCTGCGCGAGGCGCTTGACGAAGAAATGGCCCGCGATCCGACCGTGTTCATCATCGGCGAGGGCATCGCCGAACGTGGGGGATCCTACAAGGTAACCGAAGGATTGCTGGCCAAATACGGGGCTGGCCGTGTCCGCGACACCCCGATTGCCGAGGCTGGCATGATCGGCGTGGGGGTTGGGGCCGCCATCGCTGGTGCGCGGCCGGTCGTCGAGATTCTGTATGTCGATTTCGCCATGCTCGGGATGGACATGATCGTCAACCAGGCCGCCAAGTTCCGTCTGATGACGGGTGGCGAAGGCCGGGTTCCGTTCATCATGCGCACCCAGGGCGGCACCGGGGGTGGCGTGGCAGCCCAGCATTCGCAGTCGCTCGAGGCGCTGTTTTACCATATCCCCGGCTTGCGCGTCGTGATGCCCTCCACCCCGGCCGACGCCAAGGGGCTGCTGAAATATGCGTTGCGCCAGGACGATCCGGTGATGTTTCTGGAACACAAGCACCTGTACATGACCAAAGGCATGGTGCCGGATGGCGATCATGTCGTTGAATTTGGCAAGGGTGATATCAAACGGGCGGGCACCGATGTAACTTTGATCGCGTGGTCGAACATGGTCCTTCGCGC
>JAYSQA010000084.1:0-19963 GCA_043721775.1 Rhodobacterales bacterium | reverse complement strand
CCTGGTCTTGCAGGCGGCGGGTGTGGGTCTGCTCATACTCGCCACCTACCACACTGGATTCACGAGACGAATCCCTCAGGGGATTTGCGCAACAAGGCCGCTTGACGCCCTAAACGAAGCCGCTGAATTTGCAGCTTGGAACGGCAACAGGGCTGACGTAAATTCACCCCATGGAGGACGCCATGGCAGAAAATGCTTCGGGCAGTGAGGGCCTGCTTTTCCTGACAGATGAACAGTTGCGCAAGGGCATCGAGGCGATGTTCTTTGCCTACCGAGGCTTCACGGCAGACCCGGACCGGATTCTGGAAGGGATGGACTATGGCCGCGCCCATCATCGGGCGATCCATTTCATCAATCGGTCTCCGGGGCTGACGGTGTCCAATCTGCTATCCATGCTGGGGGTCACCAAGCAAAGCCTGAACCGCGTGTTGCGGACCCTGTTTGACGATGGCTTGGTCGAAGCGCGGGTCGGCAAGACCGACAAGCGGGAACGCAGGCTGCACCTGACGGAAAAGGGCTCGGCGCTGGAACGCGCCTTGTCAGATGCCCAACGGGCGCGGATGCGGGCGGCTTACCGTGCCGCAGGGCCGCAAGCGGTGCAGGGCTTCCGCACCGTTCTGGAGGCGATGATGAACCCGGAAATGCGGCGGCAATACCTTGGCCTGAAAGAGGGTGCGCCATGACGGAAAACCAGTCGCACCTTCTGGTTGTCGATGACGACGAACGCATTCGCGGGTTGTTGCAGAAGTTCCTGATCCGCAGCGGCTTTTTGGTGACCACCGCCCGTAATGCGGATCAGGCCCGCCGTCTGTTGGCCGGGCTGGAGTTTGACCTTCTGGTGCTGGACGTGATGATGCCGGGCGAGGACGGCATCAGCTTTACCCGCACGCTGCGCAAACGGCTGGCGGTGCCTGTCTTGTTGCTGACGGCACGAGGCGAGGCCTCTAACCGGATCGAGGGGCTGGAGGCGGGGGCGGATGATTATCTGGTCAAGCCCTTCGAACCCAAGGAACTGCTGCTGCGCATCAACGCCATTCTGCGCCGGGTGCCGCAGGTCAAACCTGCCGAGGCGGCGCCGAAATTCCTGCAACTGGGCATGGTGCGCTATGACTATGACAGGGGCGAGTTGTGGCGCGGCACCGAGTTGATCCGCCTGACGGCAACCGAGGCGCAGCTGATGCGCATCTTTGCCGCAGCTCCCGGCGTGGCGGTGGCACGCGAACGGCTGGCGGGCGACATGCCGCGTGAGCCGGGGATTGGGCCAGGCTTGGGGCAGGAGCGCGCCGTTGATGTGCAGATCACCCGCCTGCGGCGCAAGATCGAGGACGACCCGCGCCAACCGCGTTATCTGCAAACGGTGCGCGGCGAAGGATATATGTTGCAGCCTGACTGATCGCGCGCCTGTTGCCAGCCGCCGGATGGACTTCACGTCCCCCCGCCCCCCCCGTGGGATATTTGAGCAAGAATGAAAGGGCAAACTTGGGCGTTGAGGCGATAACGGCGCGCTGGACTTGAGACTTGGGGCGCAGCATTGTCTGGCGCGGAACCGAAAGCCCCGAGGATGACATGCCCAGCTACCTGAACCTTGAAATGCGTTTGCGCCGGATGAACAAGCGTCTGGACGAGTTGCAGCAATGGCTGACGCGAGAGGTGGTCGTACTGGACCGCTGGACGCTTGAGGGCGCGCCTATCGCCAAGGGCGACCGCTGGCAGGATGACGGCATGCCGTTGGCATTTGCGCATGACGTTGTGACGGTTCTGGCGCATTGGCCGCTGGATGAGGTGCGGCTGCATCTGTGGCTGGGCGGCGAGGGCCTGGTGCGGTTGATCAGCGAGACGGTAAATTCGTTCGGTTTGAACCCGCCGCACATGGATTTCCGGGTGACTGAGCGGTCATTCCGCATTGAAGCCGATTGCGTGGCGCGGCTGGAGCAGGGCGTGCCGAACCGGGACGCGGCACTGGGGCGGACGGAACTGGTTTGGGTCGAAAAGGACCTGGCCGACCTTATCATGCTGCTGCGGCAGGTGGTGGAGATGGTGCGCACGCTTGGCGGCCATGAGGTGGAGGGCTGGCCGGTGCCGGAATGGTTCCCGCGCCGCCCGCATCCGGACCACAACGACCCGCATGCCGTCTGCGCCCCGGTAATGGATGTCGCCGAGGCGGCGTTTCATCTGCTGGAGTGGCCGACGGAGACTTCGGCCTATCTGAAGCGAATTGCGACAACCGCAGAGACCCTGTCGATCTGGAAACTGCCTGCGTTTGATGGCCCGGCGGAGCCTTTGTCGGACACGGCGCGGGCCTCGGTCATAGCGGCGCGGGATCACCTGCGCGATGGTCTGCGCGCATTACAGGCCCGCTTCCCGCAGGAGGGTGTCATGGCCTTGACGGGCCACGCGCATATCGACCTCGCCTGGCTGTGGCCGATGGTGGAGACGCGGCGCAAGGGGGTGCGGACGTTCCACACCGTCATCCAGTTGATGGATCAGTATCCGGAGTTCCGCTTCAACCACTCCACAGCCCAGCTTTATGATTTCGTCGGCCAGGATGACCCTGCGCTGCTGGAGGCGATCACCGCGAAGGTGGCCGCAGGTCAGTGGGAGCCTTTGGGCGGCATGTGGGTGGAGCCTGACACCAACATGCCCTGCGGGGAGTCTTTGATCCGGCAGTTGCTTTATGGCATCCGGTATTTCGACAAGCAGTTTGGCCGCGACAAGCGGTCGACGGTTTGCTGGTTGCCGGATACGTTTGGCTTCTCTCCAGTGCTGCCGCAGCTATTGAAGGGCGTGGGGATGGGGGCGGTGTTCACGATCAAAAGCAACTGGTCCGAACTGCACAAGCTGCCGCATGACTTGTTCCTGTGGCAGGGGCTGGATGGGTCAGAGGTGACGATGCACACCTTTGAAAACCCCGCCAACGGCTATAACGCCGAACTGGGGCCGAGGGCCGCCTTGGGCACCTGGGCCAATGTGCAAGACAAGGCCATCTTGGGCGAGTCACTGCTGTGCTATGGCCATGGCGATGGCGGCGGCGGCCCGACCGAGGATCACATCCTGCGCGCAAGGCAGCTGGACGACTTCCCTCTGGTGCCGAAGCAGGCCCATGTCAACGTCACCGAATGGTTCCGCAGCATTCCCTTCCGCCTTCAGACCCCGCTGCCGAAATGGGTTGGCGAGATTTACCTGGAATACCACCGCGGCACGCTGACCACCCAAGGCCGCACCAAATTCCTGCACCGCAAGGCGGAACGTGCTTTGATTGGGGCGGAAATCCTTGGATCAATGGTGGCGTTGAACGGTGGCGCGGTTCCGGCCTCGATGGAGACCGATTGGCAGGTGTTGCTGCGCAACGAGTTCCACGACATCCTGCCAGGCTCTTCAATCCATGAGGTTTATGAGGTGGCGGAAGCCGAACTGTCGCAGGTGATCGCGGCCGGCAAGGCCCGGCAGGATATGGCGCTGGAGGTTTTGGCGAAAGGCATGGCGGGGCCCGATGCTGGAGTTGTGGTGGTCAACCCCGACATCACACCGCGCCCGCTGCGGGTGGTTTCAAGCGAGCCGCTGCCGGGTGGGCAAGCGGTCGAAGGCGGTCATGTGTTGAGCGGAGCCGAGGCGGTTGCAGGTCTTTCCGTGGTGGCACGGACGGCTTTGGCTGATCCGGGGCCGCTGACCGTTTCCTTGAACGGGCTGGAAAATGCCTTCCTGAAAGCGACTTTGGCTGCCGATGGCACCCTGTCCAGCGTAATCGACAAACGCACAGGGCGGGAATGTCTGGCGGGCCGGGGCAACCAGATCTGGGCCTATGTCGACAAGCCGCGCTATTTCGATGCCTGGGATATCGAGGAGGATTACACCGCCTCGGGACAGGAACTGCTGGCCGAAGCGATTGAAGTTACGGAAACCGGCCCGCACCGTGCCGCCCTTCGCATCACAAGGCGGTTTGGTGCCAGCACTATGGTGCAGCATCTGCGGCTGTGGTCGAACTCGCCCCGGCTGGAATTCCATACCGAACTGGATTGGCACGACCGCCGGGTTCTGTTGAAGACCCGCTTCCCCTTGGCCGTGCAGACCGACGAGGCGCTGTTTGAATGCGCCTGCGGGGTAATCTCCCGCCCGACGCACCGCAACACGGCGCGGGATGCGGCGAAGTTCGAGGTGGCGGCGCATCGCTTCGCTTTGCTGGCCGAACGGGGCTTTGGCGTGGCGCTGTTGAACGATGCCAAGTATGGCCACCATGCCTTGGGCAATGAACTGGGGATCAGCCTGCTGCGCTCTCCGGTGTTTCCTGACCTCTTGGCGGATGAGGGGTGTCAGGCCTTCACCTACGCCCTTTTGCCCTTTGCGGGCGACTGGCTGGACGGCGGCGTGCTGGCCGAGGCGCAGGATCTGAACCAACCGCTATTTGCCAAGGCCGCCTTGGTGGCCGAGGGTCTTTGGCAAGCGTTGGCAGTTGAGGGCGCGCTGGCGCTGTCCGCCCTGAAGCCCACGGAATCTGGTGACGGGCTGGTGCTGCGAATTTATGAGCCTGCGGGCGGAACCGTCCGGCCGCAGATTCGCCTTTCGCCGGGCTGGCAAAATGATGGCGCGGTCAATTTGCTGGAAGAACCCACTGATTCCACGGGCGCCATGGGTCCCTTCACGATTTCCAGCCTGAAACTGACCCGCACCTGACCGAAGTCTAACCTTTTAACCAGATTACCCAGCGCCCCGGCAGTCCTGACAGGCTGACCGGGGCGCAGTCCGTTTCCGGGAAACCAATTCTTAAGCGCGGCAGGATATCCGTGAAGAAGCCCGAAAAGAAACGACCCCGGATCGCATGGAACAATCGTGGATTTTACCTGAGAGATGCCCATGGCGCATGACTGGAAGCTTTTTGAACCACAAGACCGGCTTAGCATCGCGCCGTCCGAACCGCTGATGTCCTTCCTGACGGGGCACAGTTCTACGCCGGTTCGCATCTCGATGCGGCATCAGAAGCGGCCGGATTCCCGGGTGCTTCAGGTGCTTTTGACCGCCTCACGGGCCTGGAAGGGCCGTGACCTGGGTTTTGATGTGTCCGACCTGCCGCCCCGACTGGTGCAGGACTTCATCCGTCTGGGGCTAACCGCTGAAAACACTGGCTGGAGTGGACTGAAATGACGCTGAAAGTGCTTGCCATCGACGATTCCAAGACAATCCGCGAACTTCTGCGCTCGGTCATGGAAGAGGCCGGGTTTGACTTCGAGTCAGCCTGTGACGGCGTCGAAGGCGTCGTACGCTATGCAGAGGTGCGGCCGGATGTGGTGATCACCGACATCAACATGCCCAATATGGACGGTTACGGCGTGATTGACGCCATCCGCCGCGGCGATATTGACAATCAGGTGCCAATTCTGGTGCTGACCACGGAAAGCGGTGACAAGCTGAAGGCCCGCGCACGGGATGCCGGGGCGACGGGCTGGATCGTGAAGCCGTTCGACGATATCTCGCTGGTCTCTGTCATCCGCCGCGTGACGGGCATGGTGGCCTGAGATGAGCAATCCGATCCTCGACACGTTCTTCGAAGAGACGGAGGAGCTTCTCGAATCGCTCGCCGAGGGGCTGGAGTCGATGCAAGGGGCGGAGTTTGACAAGGAGACCGTCAATTCGGTCTTCCGCGCCGTGCATTCCATCAAGGGCGGTGCGGGGGCTTTCAAGATGACCGAACTGGTCAACTTTGCCCATTCGTTTGAAACGGTCATGGACGCCGTCCGATCAGAGACTTTGGCCCTGACCCCGCAGATCATGCACACGCTGATGCGTTCGGCGGACTGTCTGGCCGATCTGGTCGACGCCGCGCGCAGCGGTCGCAGGATCTCGGAAGAGGTTACGTCGGGCTTTCTGACGGCCCTGCAAGCCTGTCTGGGCGAAGGCGAAATTGAAGCTGTCGATGCCTGGGACAACTTTGAATTCAACGCCGTGACGTTGGATATCGGGCCAGCGAACCTTGATGCCCGTGCGGTTGAACCTGTTGCGCCACCCGTGGCTTCAGACAAGGATCAGGTTCAGATCGGCTTCCGGATCGAGTTCCGTCCCCACGCCGCATTGTTTACGAACGGTCACGAACCGGCCTTGCTGTTTGCGGCCCTTGGCGATCTTGGCCAGATGTCATCGCGCATGGACCTGACAAAGCTGTCCGATTGGTCCGATTTCAACCCGACCGAACCTCGACTGAGCTGGTCCGTCGATTTGCGGACCGATGAAAGCGAAATCTCTGTGCAAGAGGTTTTCGAATTCGTCCACGGCCTGTGCGATTTGACAATCAAACCCCTCATGGGGACACCACCGTCGGCAAGCGCGGAACCAGTCAGCGATGCAAAAGGCGCCCAGGACAAGACCAGTTCTGGTGCCGGACAAGGTGGTGTTACCGCTCTCCCGGCAGCCCAAGAAGCACAGGCTGCGGCAACTGCCGCACTTACCATCGCGTCAAAGGCTAAGGCAGAGCGTAACGACGATGGATCTGACGCCAAAGCGCCCAAGGCCACTTTGCGTGTCGACCTTGACCGTGTCGACCGTCTGATCAACGCTGTGGGCGAGTTGATTATCAATCAGGCCATGATTGCCCAGCGCTTGCAAGACATGACCACGACCCGCGATGACGACCTTGTCATGCATATCGAGGATTACCGGCTGCTTGCCCGCGATATCCAGGAGGGTGTGATGGCGATCCGCGCCCAGCCGGTGAAGTCGCTGTTCCAGCGCATGTCGCGCATCGTGCGCGAAGCGGCGGACGCGACTGGGAAAATGGCGGAACTGGTGACCTACGGCGAAGGCACCGAGGTCGACAAAACTGTCGTCGAACGTCTGGCCGACCCCTTGACCCACATGATCCGCAATGCCGTTGACCACGGCCTGGAAAGCCGCGAGGCGCGGGCGGCGGCGGGAAAGCCGCCAATGGGAACGATCCGCCTGTCAGCCTCGCACCGGTCGGGCAGTGTTATCATCACGGTCAAGGACGATGGCGCAGGCCTGAACCGGCCCAAAATCCTTGAGATTGCCAGGCGCAAAGGCCTGATCGCGCCGGAAGCGGAATTGAGCGATGCCGAAGTCGATCAATTGCTGTTCACGGCAGGCTTTTCGACGGCGGCAACCATCTCGAACCTGTCCGGGCGCGGCGTTGGTCTGGACGTGGTGCGCAATGCGGTGCAGGCGCTTGGCGGTCGGATTTCCATTACGACGACGCCGGGTCAAGGCACCGAATTCACCATCATGCTGCCGCTGACGCTTGCTGTGATGGACGGAATGGTGGTGACAGTCGGTGGCCAGACCCTTGTGGTCCCGATCACTTCGATCATCGAAACCATCCGCCCGCTGCCGAGCGATCTGCACCGCATAGGCACCGATGAGACCTTGCTGTCGATTCGGGGTCGTATGATCCCGGTCGTTGATGTGGCCCGCAGTCTGGGCTTCCCCTCTCCGGAAACCTTGAATGCGCCACTGCTGCTGCTGGTCGAATCCGAAAACCTCGGCGAATGCGCCCTGGTCGTCGATTCGGTGCAGGATCAGCGCCAGGTTGTCATCAAAAGCCTTGAAAGCAATTTCGGCCGTGTCCCCGGCGTTTCCGCCGCCACCGTGCTGGGCGATGGAAGAATCGCACTGATCCTTGACCCCGATGCTATCGTCGGCGGCCGCGTCACGTCGAACTATCCCATGCCCAACATCCTCTCGAATGCGGGAAGGACCGCCTATGAAAATGCTTGAAGACACCACAAAATCCGAAGTTGAATTCGTCACCTTCTCAGCTGGCGAGCAAAGTTTCAGCATTGAAATCACGCAGGTGCGCGAGATTAGAAGGTGGAGCCCGGTAACCGCCCTGCCCCATGCCCCGCAAGAGGTGCTGGGGGTGATGAACCTGCGTGGCTCGGTGATCCCGATCTATGACCTCGCGGCACGCTTCGGCCTGGGCAAGACCCCGGAAAACCCGCGCAACGTCATCGTGGTGGCCATGCATGGCGGACAAACGGTCGGCCTGTTGGTTGAAGCCGTTTCGGAAATCCTGTCCGTCCCACGCGAGCAGATCCAGGAAACTCCTGACATTCGTTCGGAAATGGCGCGGCAAAGCATCACCGGGGTGATCCCAATCGAAAACGGCATGACCCGTGTGATTGACCTTGGTGCGGTTCTGCATCCGTCGAACAGGGCCGTGGCATGAAGACAGCGCCTTCCTCCGCCGGCCCGCCGGATCGCGATCCGAGCGGAGCGCGTGATCGCATCCCGTTTTCTGATGCAGATTTTCAGACCATTGCTGACCTTGCCATGCGCGACTTCGGGCTTCATCTGACCTTGGCCAAACGCGATTTGGTCTATTCCCGGTTGCTCAAACGCCTGCGAAGCCTGGGTCTGGAAGACTTTCGCGAATATTGCGGCCTACTGACCGGTCCGCAGGGTGAAGCGGAACGGACGGCGATGCTGTCAGCGCTGACAACCAATGTCACGCATTTCTTCCGCGAAGACCATCACTTCAAGCTGTTGCGTGAGGTGGCCCTGCCGCCCTTGATCAAATCCGCCCGAGAGGGGGGACGGGTACGGATCTGGTCGGCCGGCTGTTCTGCCGGGCAAGAACCCTACTCGCTGGCCTTCACGGTGCTAAGCCTGTGCCCAGAGGTGGCAAGATTGAACCTGCGGATCCTCGCCACCGATGTGGATGCCGAGATTCTCGCAAAGGCAGAGATGGGCAATTACCCGGAGGAAGAGCGCAAAGCCATTCCCGAAGGGTTGCGCCGGTTCATCGAACCGGCGCAAGGCGGCGGCTTCTCGATCGGCTCGGCCGCGCGTGATTTGATCACGTTCGGGAAACTTAACCTGATCGAGAGCTGGCCGATTTCCGGCCCGTTCCAGGTGATCTTCTGCCGCAACGTAGCCATCTATTTTGACAAACCCACCCAGGCCCGGCTGTGGGCCCACTTTGGCGAGTTGATGGCGCCAGAGGGTCATCTGTGCATTGGCCATTCAGAGCGTGTCGCGGGCCCTGCTGAACAGATGTTCCGCAACGTCGGCGTGACCGCCTATCAGCGCCTTGCCTCGACAGCCGCGATCAAAACTCTGTCTCCGCAGTCCGGCGTAGCCTTCACTCAACCAAACTCTCCCAACCGCCTGGAAGGACATGAAAAATGAGCCTGCGCGACACAATTCGCATCATGGTTATTGATGACATGTCCGTGAGCCGGGCGCTGATCACCCAGTCTCTGGAAGAACTGGGGATCACCAAGTATCAGACCGAGAATGATGGCAAGGCCGCCTTTGGCAAGCTTGTCGCGTCACCGGTGCATCTGGTCTTGTGCGACATGAACATGCCCGGGATGAACGGTTTGGAGCTGTTGCACGCCTTGCGCAACACCAAGTCGACGGCGCGTAGTGGCTTCATCCTGATCACCGGTCAGCCAACGCCAGAGCTGCTGCGTATCGGCCAGGAGTTGGGGTTAAACAACCTCATCCGCAAGCCATTCACCACCGCCACGATGAAAGCCTCGATCGAGCGCGTCGTAGGCCCGCTGTAATTGGGGGCCGTCATGAAAGAAACCTTGCCCCCGTTGCTGGAGCGTACTGCCGCAATCCTTGCTGACAGTGCCCATCTGCTGTTGCAGATTGAAGACAGTATCGCCCCACTTCTGGCCAGAACACCGCACAGCGGCGATGGCGCCGTATCTGCGGCAAGCTTTCGCAACAATATGGTTTCCCTGCAAAAGATCGACCTGCTCAGCCAGACGCTGGAGGATCTGTCGTTTTGGTTGGACGATCTTTCCAAGGAAAGCCGGCGCCACACCACAGGATCCATCGCTGTAGAGGCAGCCATGACCCGGGTTCGCTTGGCCGATCTTCGGCAACGGCTGCAAGGAGAGCTTTTGCCGTCACAAAGCGAACAGCGATCCGAACCGGTGCTTTTCTAGCGCGGAACACCTGCCAAAAAGATCTTGCGGCCCGTCAGGGGCCAATATGCCGCCAGATCCCTGCGTTGTTAAACCGGCCTTAAATTCCTGACCGCTAAGATGCCGGCGAGGAGCGTGGCATCGATCCGGACGAAGGGTCGAACCCAGAGGGACATCATGTTGAATTTCGGATCCATTCCGTTGAAAGCCAAGCTGCCCGCCATCATCGTCGGCATCAGCCTGATCGTGGCCGTGATGGTCGGCTGCATCGGATACAGTCAAATTTCTAGCCTTGCCGCACAAAACCTGGAAGCGCGCGTTACATCGCTGGGAAAGGACGGCAAAGGTTCAATCGAAAGTTTCTACGGTGAAGTGACGCGCGACATGCTTGACATGTCCAGTTCGCCCGCGGTCGTGGCGGGCTACCGGCGTTTGTTGATGGGGTGGAAATCCAACTCGATTGATCCCTCAGGGACCCTGGTTGCCGAGTTTATCACCAACAACCCCAAACCTCGCGGACACCGCAAGGACTTCGACCGACCGGATGCGAACAACGTCTACAACCAGCAGCATGGCGAGTTTCATCCGACGTTCCGGCGCTGGACTGCATTGCATGAATACTACGACTTCTTCCTGGTCGATCTGGACGGCAACGTGATCTACACAGTCATGAAAGAGCCCGATTTCGCCAGCAACCTTTTGTCGGGTCCGGACAAGGACGGTCCCTTGGCCAAGGTCTATGCGCAAGCCAAGGCGGATACCAAAGGTGGTGTTCATTTTTCCGATTTTGCGCCCTATGGCCCCTCTGCCGACGCGCCGGCAGCCTTTGCGGCAAAGGCCATTGTCGATGACAAGGGGGCGGTCATCGGGGTCATGGCCATTCAGATGTCTGACGCCCTGCTCAACCGGGCGGTGAATAGCAACAGCAACCTGGGCGAGACCGGAGAGATGCTGATCCTTGCCGACGACGGGCGCGCCCGCACCGCCTCCAGGTTCGATTCAAGTTTCCACATTCTTGATGCTCTTCCGGGATTGACAGGGCTGCTTTCGAGCGACCCGAATGAATTCGCCATCAACAATCAAGTGAAGCTCAGCGATGGCAACATCGGGACGGCGCTTTCGACACATCTGGATCTTCCGGAGCTGAATTGGAATATCGTGGTCGAGATCGACGATGCCGAGACCTATGCGCCGGTAATGGCAACTGTGCAAATGCTTGTGATTGGCACGCTGGCCGCCTCTGCCATCGCGGCACTTCTGGGCGTCTGGATCGCCCGCAGCGTGATCAGACCGATCGTGCGGGTGTCAGGTGCCATCCGAACCATTGCCGAGGGCGATCTGACGGCAGCCATCGTGGATGCCGACCGCAATGACGAGGTGGGAGACATCGGCAAATCACTGGACGCGTTGCGCGAAAAGCTGGGATTGGCCGCTCGCCTGGAGCAAGGGCACCATCAGGCGTCCGAGGCTCAACGCCGCATCGTCAACGCCCTAAGTGTTGGATTGCGCGAACTGTCTTCAGGAAATCTGACGCAATCCATCCACGCGGAATTCGGGGATCACGAATCCTTGCGTAATGACTTCAATCAAACCATTGAACGCTTGTCCGAGACGATTTCGATGGTGGTTGAAACCTCTGAAAGCATTCGGTCACGCGCCCGCGAAATCAGTCAGTCTTCCGAAGATCTGTCAACCCGAACCGAGACGCAGGCGGCAACACTAGAGGAGACCGCAGCCGCGCTGGATGAGCTTACTGCCTCGATCCGCTCTGCCGCTGAGGGAGCGAAAGAGGTGGAGGGCATCGTCAGATCGGCGCGCAATGAGGCCGAAGAAAGTGGCAAGGTCGTCCAAGGCGCGGTCAACGCTATGACCGAGATTGAGCGGTCTTCTGACCAGATCTCGCAGATCATCGGCGTGATCGACGACATCGCCTTCCAAACCAATCTTTTGGCGTTAAACGCCGGGGTCGAGGCGGCACGGGCCGGGGATGCAGGCAAAGGCTTCGCGGTTGTGGCATCCGAAGTCCGGGCACTGGCGCAGCGGTCCTCGGCGGCTGCCAAGGAAATCAAATCCCTGATCAGCGCCTCAACACAACATGTCGGGCGCGGCGTGGAGCAGGTTGGAAGGGCGGGTGAAGCCCTTGCCAATATCGTCAACCGGGTCGGACATATCTCTACTCTGGTATCCAACATCGCGGCGGCGGCCACCGAACAATCTACCGGACTTGCCGAAATCAACGTGGGTGTCGCGCAACTGGATCAGGTTACCCAGCAAAACGCCGCCATGGTCGTGGAGTCTACAGCAGCCAGCCAGTCGATGAGCCAGGAAGCCGCTGGCTTGTCAGAACTAGTTGCGCAGTTCCAGTTGCGAAAGGTTACTTCAGCCAAAACTGACTACCTAATTCGCCCTGCCATCCAGTCTGCGGGAAAACGCCGGCCAAAACGCGATACCGTCACACCGGCAGCTCTGCATCCGGAGGTCAAGGCAACCCCAAGCCGAGAGCTTTTGCAAAACGTGACACCACCGCGCGCGCAGGCAGCCGCGGCAAAGGGCAAGTGGCAGGATTTCTGAACCAAATTGATCTTGGCGGGACCGCATAGGGCCCCGCTGTCCCTCGAAAGGAAAAAGCTGTGCCCGACATCACGGTTATTGTCGCCGGTGGAAATCCGGCAATGCGGATCAAGTTGGTCAGGGCGCTTGATGCGGCCCCAGGGTTCAAGGTCATCAATCAGGCCTCAGACCTGCCCGCAACTTACACCTCCGCAGAAGCGATGGAGCCTGATGTGGTTCTGGTGTCGCGCGAACTGACCCTGCTGCCAGAGTTCAGCTTGATGCGCTCACTGTTTCGCGCGCTGGGGGCGCGCTGGATTCCCGTTGTTCACCAGGGACTGCTGGGCGCCGTACCTTTGGCCGCAGTGACGGCTGAAACGGCGGGCGATTTTCCGGCAATCAACACGACGCACGCGCCCGATCTCATTCGCACCCAGATTTCGGCCGCCATGCGTCAAACGCTGCCCCGGCGGCAGACAACGGTTGCAGCACCAATCCGGTCTCCAGTGTCGATGAAATCCGGCAAACTGATCTTGCTGGGCGCCTCGACAGGTGGCGTTGATGCGCTGTTGGCCGTTCTTTCTGCGATGTCAGCGGATTGCCCCCCGATAGCTGTCGTGCAGCATACCGGCCAAGGGTTCAGTGAAAGCCTGATACGGCTTCTGGATCGACGTTGCGCCCTTACAGTCGAAGCGGCACAGGATGGGATGGAACTGCGGCCCGGCCGGGTCTGTGTTGCAGCCGGTTGCCCGGGTCATATGCGGCTGAAGTCGAATAAACCTTACCGCATCGCGGTAGAGCCTGGACCGCTGATTTCAGGCCATCTGCCCTCGGTGGATGCCCTGTTCCGCTCTGCGGTTCCGTCAGGATCAAATGTGGTGGCCGCGCTGTTGACTGGGATGGGACGGGACGGCGCAGAGGGCCTTCTTGCGTTGCGCAACGCGGGGGCTGCGACAATCGGGCAGGATGAAAACTCCAGCGTTGTATATGGAATGCCCCGCGCCGCGTGGGAAATCGGTGCTGTGCGTCAACAATTGCCCTTGGGCGAAATAGCGGGGGCCATCTTGCGGGCCTGCGCGCAAAGTTCGGAAGAAGGACGGGTGGCATCTTGACCATAATTACCGAAGCAAAACTGATCTACGTCGTGCAGGGCACCTACTATGTCTCTGCCCATCCGGAGGTGACAATGTCGACCGTGCTTGGATCGTGCATTTCGGTCTGCCTGTTTGACCCGGTTGCGGCGATTGGCGGCATGAACCACTTCCTGCTGCCAGCTGGCCGTGGAACGGAATCCGGCCACATCCGGTTCGGCGTGAACGCGATGGAGAAACTGATCAACGAACTGTTGAAATCGGGCGCATCCAAAGCACGGCTGCAAGCCAAACTGTTCGGCGGCGCCCGCATGTCTGCCACACTGACCGATATCGGGCGCCAGAACGCCGCCTTCGCCCATAGCTTCCTGGCAAATGAGGGGATTCCCAATGCCTCGGAAAGCGTTGGCGGCACCTTGGCACGGCGGGTGATCTTTCGGCCAACGACCGGTCAGGTCAAACTGCTGTTCGTGCAAAATGATGAGGTTGAACTGAACGAGGTTCCGCCTCCGCGTCCGCAACCGGGCTCGGTCGTCATGTTCTAGGTGTTCAGTCCCGGCATTTGATAGCGACTGGATCATCGCCGACCTGAACGAACGCGGCGCCAAAATCGTGATTTCGCAGCATCCCCGGCGGAGCAAGCCCTTGGACATTGCCCCCGATGCCTACAAGTGGCGGCACCTGATCGAGAATTTCTTCTGCAAACTCAAAGAGTTCAAGAGAATCGCGATGCGAAGCGACAAGACCGATACCTCCTTCTCCGCCATGATCTACGTCACGGCAGCCGTCATCAGCTCCCGATGAATCTCTGCAGGCCCTAGTCTGTAAAGGCTTGCGCCCGGCCGTGCCGCTTGCAACCTTGGCCGGGCAACCTTTGCGGAGAAGCGCATGCGTATCGAAGATATCGAAACCCCAGCGGTTCTGGTCGAACTTGATATAGTGGAGGCCAATATTCTGCGCGCCCAGCGCCTGTTTGACGGCTTGGGCAAGGGGTTCCGCCCCCATATCAAGACCCACAAGATCCCCTATCTCGCCCGGTTGCAAATGCGGGCGGGGGCTGTAGGGATTGCCTGCCAGAAAATCTCGGAAACCGAGGTCTTCGCGGCTGAAGATTTTGGCGACATCCTGTTGTGCTACAACCTTCTTTCTGCCGACAAGATCGCGCGCGCGCGGGTCCTTGCGCAGCTTGAGCAGATCACCGTGGTGGCCGATAACGCCGATGTGGTCGCCGCATTGTCCGCCGGAATGGCGGGTGCCAGGGTGCAGTTGCGGGTTCTGGTGGAATGTGACACCGGCATGGGCCGCTGCGGCGTTCAAAGCCCTGAACAGGCCCGCATTCTGGCGCGGTTGATCGCGAAATCGAAAGGACTGCGGTTTGGCGGCCTGATGACCTATCCAAAACCCAATGACGAACCGCAGGTTCAGGCGTTTTTGACCGCAGCCCGCGACCTGTGCGCGCCCGACGTTGGCCCTTGCGAGATCATCTCCAGCGGTGGCACACCCTCGCTCGCCAAGGCGGAGTTGGCGCCTTGCATCACGGAATATCGTGCGGGCACTTATATTTACAACGACCGATCCTTGATCAGCCAGGGGGCCTGCACCGTTGCCGATTGCGCGCTGACCGTGTTGACCACCGTGGTCAGCCGCCCCACCGCAGACCGCGCGATTCTGGATGCGGGGTCAAAGACGCTGACCTCTGACCTGCTTGGCTTGCAGGGCTATGGCATACTGCGCGACTATCCTGATGCGCAGATCGCAGGCCTTAGTGAAGAGCATGGCACCGTCGACCTGCGCCAATCCCTGCGCCGGCCGAGGATTGGCGAGAAGGTTCATGTCATCCCGAACCACTGCTGCCCGGTCAGCAACTTGAGCGATCAGGTGATCTTCCACCGCGGCGGTGACGTGATCCGTGCTGCCGAGGTTGTGGCAAGGGGGTGCGTGATCTGACGCCGCAGCATCCATATTGCCTTGGCCAACGTATTGCCCTTTGATCGGCGCACAAAGGGGAAAACCATGACACTCATTTACGCCCATCCCATAGCCAGCCTTCACCGCACCCCGCCCGGCCATCCCGAACGGGTGGACAGGGTGGAAGCGGTGGAGCGTGGGTTGGCAGGGCTGAACCTGACGCGCCACGACTCGCCTGTCGCGGACGAGGCCGACCTGCTGCGCTGTCATCCGCAGGCCTACCTCGACCGCATCAGGACGGCGGAACCTGCGACGGGCTCCGTTCAGCTTGACCCCGATACATGGATGTCGCCGGGGTCTTGCGAGGCCGCCTTGCGCGCCGTCGGTGGTGCTTGTGCTGCCGTGGATGCCGTACTGGGCGGCGAGGCGAAGAACGCCTTCGTTCTGGCGCGTCCGCCGGGGCATCATGCGGAGACCGCGACTCCGATGGGGTTCTGTCTGTTTGGTACGGTCGCCATAGCGGCAAAGCGTGCGTTGGATCACCACGGATTAAACCGCGTTGCAGTGGTGGATTTCGATGTGCATCACGGCAACGGCACCCAGGACCTGCTGTGGAACGAGCCGCGCGCTTTGTTCGTCTCCAGCCAGCAAATGCCGCTGTGGCCCGGCACTGGCGACCGCAGTGAAACCGGGACGTACGGGCAGATCCTTAACATTCCGCTTGCGCCTTACAGCGATGGCATGGTGATGCGCGCCGCTTATGATGCGGAGGTTTTCCCTGCTTTGGACGCTTGGAAACCGGAACTGATCCTGATTTCGGCGGGCTTTGATGCCCATGCTGATGACCCGCTTGCCCAACTCGACTGGCGCGAGGATGACTATGCCTGGCTGACGCGCCGCCTGTGCGACCTTGCCGACCTGCACGCCTTGGGCCGGGTGGTATCCTGTCTGGAAGGCGGCTATGATCTGGCGGCGCTGACGGCATCGGTCGCGGCACATATGGGTGTCTTGCAGGAGCGTGGCCTTTGACCGAGAAAACTGTTGCAGAACTGACTTTCGAAGAGGCCATGGCCGAGCTTGAAAAGGTTGTCACCCAGCTTGAACGGGGTGATGTGGCGCTGGAACAGTCCATCAAGCTTTACGAACGTGGGGCCGCCCTGAAGGCACTTTGCGCCAGCAAGCTGAAGGATGCCGAGGAAAAGGTCGAACTGATCCGCGCCGCTGAAGGCAAAGCCGTGGGCACGACCCCGGTGGAGGGGATGTGAGCTTCCCCGACATCCTGTCCGCCGATGCGGCAGCCGTTCAGGCCCGGCTGACCGCCGCCCTTGCCGACAAGGCCGATGAGCCCGTCATCCACGCAATGCGCCATGCCCTGAACGGCGGCAAAGGCTTGCGCGGCTTTCTGGTGCTGGAAAGTGCGCGTCTGCATGGCGTAGGCGGCCGCGCCCTTAGCGCCGCCGCCGCAATCGAGGCGTTGCACGCCTATTCCCTGATCCATGACGATCTGCCCTGCATGGATGACGATGACCTGCGCCGGGGCCAGCCCACCGTTCACAAGAAATGGGACGAGGCCACCGCGGTTCTGGCCGGAGACGCTCTGCAAACGCTGGCCTTCGAACTGCTGTGCGACCCGGCGCTTGGCTCGGCCGAGGTGCGGATGGGCTTGGTTATGGGTCTGGCCAAGGCATCTGGTGCCGAAGGCATGGTTCTGGGACAGGCCCTTGATATGGCAGCCGAAATTGCACCAAACCCCCTGACTTTGGACCAGATCACCCACCTGCAAGCAGGCAAGACCGGCGCCCTGATCCGCTTTTCCGCCAAGGCTGGTGCGATTATTGCTGGCGGCGACCCCAAGCCGCTGGATGCCTACGCGCAGGCCTTGGGCCTTGCCTTCCAGATCGCTGATGACATTCTGGATGTGAAGGGTGACCCGGCCAAGGCTGGCAAGCGTCTTGGCAAGGATGCCGAGGCTGGCAAGGCCACCTTCGTCTCGCTTCTTGGGCTGGAAGGCGCCGAGGCGCGGGCTGCCGACCTGATTGCCGAAGCCGAGGCCCATCTTTCGCCATATGGCACCAAAGCCGCGACCCTGATCGCGGCGGCGCGCTTCGTGATTGCGCGCGAAAGCTGAGGAACACATGCCCACCACCCCGGACCCTTCGCGCCCCTTGACCCCGACGCTTGACCGCGTCAGCATTCCTGCTGACATGAAGGTGCTGACCGACCGGGATCTGCTTCTGCTTGCCAACGAACTGCGGGCCGAGACGATTTCTGCCGTCTCGGTCACTGGCGGGCACCTTGGTGCAGGCTTGGGCGTGGTGGAACTGACCGTGGCCATTCATGCCGTTTTCGACACCCCGCGTGACAAGGTGATCTGGGATGTCGGCCACCAAACCTATCCGCACAAGATTCTGACCGGCCGCCGCGACCGCATCCGCACCCTGCGCACCGAAGGCGGCCTGTCCGGGTTCACCAGACGCAGCGAGTCGCCCTATGACCCCTTTGGCGCAGCACACTCCTCAACCTCCATCTCTGCCGCCTTGGGCTTTACGATGGCCGCTGACCTTGGCGGCGACCCGGGTGATGCGATTGCGGTAATCGGCGACGGCTCCATGTCCGCCGGGATGGCGTTTGAGGCGTTGAACAACGCGGGCCACCTGAAAAAGCGGCTGTTCGTCATCCTGAACGACAACGAAATGTCGATAGCCCCCCCCGTTGGCGCTTTGTCATCCTACCTGTCCCGACTTTACGCCGGAGCGCCGTTTCAAGAGATCAAACAGGCGGCCAAAGGCGTGGTCAGCCTGCTGCCAGAGCCCTTTCAGGAAGGTGCATGCCGCGCCAAGGAAATGCTGAAAGGCATGACCGTTGGTGGCACTTTGTTTGAGGAGTTGGGCTTTTCCTACATTGGCCCGATTGATGGCCACGACCTTGACCAGCTTCTGCCGGTTCTGCGCACGGTGAAGGCCCGCGCCACCGGGCCGACGCTGATCCATGTCATCACCAAAAAGGGCAAAGGCTACGCCCCCGCCGAAATGTCCGCCGACAAAGGCCACGCCCGCGCCAAGTTTGATGTGCTGACCGGAGTGCAGAAGAAATCCCCCTCCAATGCGCCCTCTTACACCAAAGTCTTTGCCGAGGCCCTGATCCGCGAGGCGGAGGCCGACAGCAAAATCGTCGCCATCACCGCCGCGATGCCCGATGGCACCGGGCTGGACCTGTTTGCAAACCGCTTCCCCAAACGCATGTTTGACGTCGGCATTGCGGAACAGCACGCCGTCACCTTCTCTGCCGGTCTGGCGGCAGGCGGCATGAAGCCCTTCTGCACGATCTACTCGACCTTCCTGCAACGGGGCTACGATCAAGTGGTGCATGATGTGGCGATCCAACGCCTGCCCGTCCGTTTTGCCATCGACCGCGCGGGGTTGGTGGGTGCTGACGGTGCCACCCACGCCGGGGCCTTTGACGTGGCATTCCTGTCAAACCTCCCCGGTTTCGTGGTGATGGCTGCGGCGGATGAGGCCGAATTGGTCCACATGGTCGCCACCGCCGCTGCCCACAACTCCGGCCCCATCGCCTTCCGCTACCCGCGAGGCGAGGGCGTCGGGGTTGAGATGCCCGCAAAAGGCATCCCCCTGGAAATCGGCAAAGGCCGCATTGTGCGCGAGGGTGCCCGCGTCGCCCTGCTGTCGTTCGGCACCCACCTGTCCGAAGTCCTGAAAGCCGCCGAAAGTCTCACCCAGCGCGGCCTGCCCCCTACCGTAGCGGATGCCCGCTTCGCCAAACCCCTGGACCGTGACCTGATCCTGCATCTGGCCCGCACGCACGAGGCGCTGATCACCATCGAAGAGGGCGCCATCGGCGGCTTCGCTTCCCACGTCGCCCATCTTCTGGCCGAGGAAGGTATCTTCGACAAAGGCCTGAAATTCCGCAGCATGGTCCTGCCCGACACCTTCATCGACCAAGCCTCCCCCGAGGCGATGTACCGCGTCGCCGGCATGGAGGCCCCCCAGATCGAGGCCAAGGTGCTGGAGACGCTGGGCGTGGCGGTGGCGGGGAGGCGGGCTTGAAAAGCGAAACCCCGCGAGGACCTTTCGGCTGTCGCGGGGCTTTGAAGGCTTGAGGGCTTAGCTTTGCCCTCGACATGCGGGATGTGGGATAAACGACATAGTATGTCAAGAGACTTCAGTGAATCTAAGGCTACGGTCCGATCAAACAGCAACAGAAAGCATTTTGAAAATGTCTGCGCTCCCTGAAGCGATCATATCCTCCGACAGACTTGGAACTTACAAACGAGCAGTGGGACGCGACCTGAATCGTGCCTAGGACCTCTACGCATGGAACATGAAACTTAGTGCGGCTTTCATGCCGCTCCTGGGTTCGGTAGAGATTTGCCTTCGAAACCTGACTGTCGCCCGCATGACTTCTATCTACGGCTCGTCGTGCCGACCCTGACGTTGCCCCCAAGTTCTATCCGACCTGAGCGAGACTCCGGGTTTCAGTTTTGCCCTTGCAGGCGGGTTGTGCAACGGGGTCTGG
>JAYSQA010000083.1:0-1832 GCA_043721775.1 Rhodobacterales bacterium | reverse complement strand
GCTTCACCGCGCCCGGCATCCCCGTCACTGAAGCCATGGGATGAGTCCGTCCGGGGGAAGGAGAAATCCGCCCGTCACCCGATTTGTGCAACAGAGCCCCACGCCTGCAACCTCGACCTTCCCGGCGGCCAGATGGGGATAGGCCCTGGCGACGCCGACAGCTTCTGGATGGGCCTGCGCGCTGCCTTCCCCGCCGCCACTTTCAGCATCGACCACGTCATCGGCCACGAAGACCCGCTGATGCCCCCCGGCTCTGCCGTCCGCTGGAGCCTGCATGGCAAACACTCCGGCTGGGGCGCCTGGGGCAACCCCACGGGGGCCGAGGTCTATATCCTTGGCATCTGCCACGCCGAATGGGGACCGTTCGGCAGCAACGGCTGGGGCCTGCGCCGCGAATACGTCCACATCGACGAAACCGCGATCTGGAAACAGATCCTTATGCACACAGGTGAACTATGACCCCTGCTGAAATGGAAGCCCGCATTGTCCGCTATGGCGAGCTGCGGCCCTGCAAGACCGCCTTCATTGATGCCCATACGCCGGGATCGGATCAGAAAGAGAATTTCACCATCATCGGCGGCGGCGTCTCCGAAAGCCCCGATCAGCATGTCGACATCGTTGACACCCCCGGCTTCAACATCGGTGCTGCGGGCCAGCCGCCCAAATGCCGGAACTCGCTACATTCGCACCGCACCGCTGAGGTGTTCTTCGTCCTGAAAGGCCGCTTTCGGTTCTTCTGGGGCCGCTGGGGCACCGCTGGTGAGGTCGTGCTTGAGGAGGGCGACATCTTCAACATTCCCACCGGCATCTTCCGCGCGTTTGAGAATATCGGCACCGATTACGGGATGATCATGGCGATCCTTGGCGGCGACGATGCGGACGGCGGCGTGATCTGGGCGCCGCAGGTCATCACCGATGCCAAGGATTATGGGTTGGTGCTGGGCAAGAACGGCAAGCTTTATGACAGCAAGAAGGGCCAGCATCTGCCCGAAGGCGTCCTCCCCATGCCGCTTCTGACCGAGGAGGAATTGAAAGCCTTCCCCGAACCCACCACCGCTGACGTGATCCCCAACCACGTCGCCCGCTACTGGGACCTGATGGCTCTGTCCGATCACCAGCCCGCCAAGGTGATAGGGGCCGAGGGCAAACTCCGCGACCGACCCGGCTTTTACGTGGAGTTCTTGTCGCGGAACTCGATCCCCGATACGCCCTACAGGGTTGAATGCCACGAAGTCCTGATGCCGGTGCGCGGCTATTGGCGGCTCAGCTGGGGCAATGGCACCACCGTCCTGAACCCCGGCGGCACCGCCGCCATCCCGTCTGGTCTCGAACATTCCCTTGCTCCAGCGGTGACCGGCGAGGCGAGCCTTTACAGGGTGATGAATACGGCGGACAAGGCCGGACCCACGTGGAAAGGCTAGTGTCGGGAAAGGTTAGTGTCGGGCCGGCGAGAGTCCGCTTCTGCTTCGGGACCATGTTTAACATGAAGGAGTAGCATCCATGATTGCAAAAGTAGCGCAGGTTGTCTTGATCGGGTGTACTTTGTCGGTGGCAGGACCTACGCATGCAGACACAACGATCACGTCCTTGAAAGACCTGTCGATGGAATCCCTGCGGGCGCGCAGCTATGCCAGCATGCTGTCGGTCGCAGCCGAGGTTGACCGCCCCGGCCGTGCACCAGGTGCGAAATCGCACATCCTGTCGTATCAATCCGATGGACTGACCTTGTACGCTCGTGCCGACCCTGACGTTGCCCCCAAGTTCTATCCGACCTGAGCGAGACTCCGGGTTTCAGTTTTGCCCTTGCAGGCGGGTTGTGCAACGGGGTCTGG
>JAYSQA010000082.1:0-3077 GCA_043721775.1 Rhodobacterales bacterium | reverse complement strand
CGGGTTCGTGGTGACGACCCTTTTGCCGCGAACCACGCCCTTGATCCCCAGACGGCGCATCAACCGTTCTACGGTGCATCGGGCAACATCTTCCCCCTCCCGCCGCAGAACGTGCCGGATCTTGCGCCCGCCATAAAGCTTGCGGTTGTCCTCCCAGGCCCCGTCGATCTTGAGGCTCAGGGCGGCATCGGACTTGGCACGCGCCGATGCCCGATCAGGATCGTGCGCAATGGCGCGCCGGTCATAACAGGTGGAAGGGGCAATTTGCAGTGCGCGGCAGATCGGCTCGACCCCGTGCGACCCTCGGCTTTCTTCAATGAACCGAAGGTCCGCGACGCGAAATCCATCATTTGCGAAACGGGCGGTCAAGTTCCGCCTGAGCAAAATACGCTGAAGCCTGGCGCAGAATCTCGTTCGTCGGGCAAACGATCCCCCGGATCGTTTGCTGCTCCTCCTCACCCTGCCGAAGTTCCCGGTTCTCGCGCTCCAACTCCTTTATCCTTGCCTTCTCGGCACTTGTCTGGCCTGGCCGTTCGCCGCCATCACGCTGGACCTGCCGGGCCCAAACGCGAAGACTGTCCGGCGAACAACCCAATTTGCCTGCTGTCGCCGTCAGCGCCGCAGCTTCGCGTCGATACTCATCGCGATGTTCCATAACCAGCCGCACCGCGCACTCGCGGAACTCAGGCGAATACGGCCTCGCGGTCTTCTTCTTTTGTGTCTGTTCCATAACTGGCAATTCTCCGAGAGTTTTGCCCTCCGGTAAACCCGGGGCGGTTCACACAGATGGACGCGCACATGCGCCGCAGCTTCTTCGGCCAAGGGGCGGTTCTCCACCGTGTCGAGGCGACCGGCCAAGGCGGCCTCAATATCGCGCGGACGGGTGTTGTGACCCTCGATCAGGTTCGAGTAATAGGCGTTCATGATCCGGGTCATGGCGCGCAACTCGGCAGCGCTATCGGGATGGAGCCGCCGCCCGAACGACTCCGCTGAAGAGCGGATTTCAAGAACCAGATCGGTCAACTCGACCGGGATAGTTTCCTCGATGCCGCAGAGCTTGATGCGTGCTGGTGTTTCGAGGGTTATATTGCCGATCTGCTATAAAAGAAAGTTGCTTTATAGACTGATGCTTAGGAGATAATTTTGCAAGGTTTTGCCGATTATGCCTGCAGATCTTCGGTGCCGGTTCCACCGCTTGCGACGGTATCGAACATTCTTGCTCGATGATAGCCGTCTGCGGTGCCGCGGATTGGCTCAGAATCACCCTTGGCCGCCGGGTATGGAGGTTATTGGCCCATCAAGCGCACCGCAGTACGCGCCAGGCTCCTGTAGACCGTTGGTCGCGATACGGAGAATAGCTCTGACAGATCGCTGATCGAGTATTCGCCGCTCTCATGCATCCGGCGCAGCTCCTTCTGCTGCTTGTCCGAGAGTTTCGGCTGTTTGCCCTTCAGCTTGCCCTTGGCACGGGCCATCGCCATCCCCTCACGCGTGCGCATACGGATCAGGTCGGCCTCGAACTCGGCAAAGGTGGCGAGGATGTTGAAGAACATCTTGCCCATCGGATCGCCCGGATCATAGATGCTGGAGCCGATCGCCAGCCGGACCCCGCGCTTGACCAGACTATCGGCAATGTCACGCGCATCGGGCACCGAGCGGGCCAGCCGGTCGAGCTTGGGCACCACAAGCGTATCGCCCGCCCTGACGGCGGCCAGGGCCTGATCAAGCCCTGGCCGCGCCCGGTTCGTGCCGGTCAGGCCGTGGTCGGTGTAGATCCGCTCGGCCGCCACCCCAAGGGCGCGCAAGCTCGCCTCCTGTGCGGCAAGGTTCTGCTTGTCGGTCGAGCAGCGGGCATAGCCCACAAGCGTTTGGGTCATGGCAGGATTGTCCGTTTGTGGCTCCTTCACTGAGACTATCTGCGTACCATTCGAATGAGAATACGTTTTCGCAATAGGCGATGGGGATTTTGCGGTCTATGGCCCCAGTCAGACAATGTCCGATGAAGGAACCCCTATCGTGCAAGCTTGGGAGGACCGCAGCCCCAGGTCCACCGTGCAACTTTATCTGCCTTCGGGATGGAATTGGGCTTGACGGTTGATCTGGTCCCGGGAACCGCCCCGGCGGGTCAGCGGCGGGTCAGCGGCCAAGGCGTTTTGCGCAGGGAAAATCATCGCCATCCCTTGGGCATAGGCTGCGCGCGAGACCGTGGCATGGTTTCCGGCGATGCCTTCGTAAGCGGAGGTGCCATCGGCCAGCGGAAGCCCCGCCCAGATGGCAGCCACGTTGTCCATGAAGGCCTCAAGTGTGAGATACCCAGCGAAGAACGCGACGTAGCCAGCCTCGGCCAACAGAATGTCCGCCCAACGGTCTTGCAGGTCAGCCGAAAACACCTCGGTGCCAGCAATGCCTGTCAAGGATGTCAGGCGCTCGAAGGTCGGCGGGATGAACTGGTAGCGGCCTATGGCATGGTTCTGACCGGGTGTGGCTGCAACCCAGGCCCGGATTTCATTGATAGTCATGGCCGTGGGTAGCTTTGCGGGTTTGATCGTGGCCCCATGCTGGACGGAGTCATCGTCGGCAGAACCAGCCTCAGCGGCATTGATCAGGCTGCGCAGATTGGCCAGAGGCGCAGCGGCAGGGTCAGGCATGAAGCGCAAAGGTTCCCTGCCCTTCGGATGGGAAGCAGTTGTGGACAACGCGGGATCATTTTGGAAACCACCCTTCTTCCAGACGGAATTCGAACTGTCTGACCTGAAGCTGGACCCCCGGTGCCATTCGTTTTCAGCGAGGGCAAGGCCTGGATTCAGCGCAAGTACAGCCAGCGAAAGACAAAAGACGAAACGCCAGCCACCCTGCCGGGGGCTGACGTCGGCGGGGCCGGCTGCGCCATCCCCGAGGTGAAAAAGGTCCGAAAGGGGGCAGCGGCGTCTGTTCCAGACGCTAAAGATACACACCTGACGCAGCAGGCTGCAGGGAAAGCTAATACCAACGGCCCGTTCAATTGACCTGTGCCCAGCTTCTGGTTGTGATTGAGGTTACGGTATTTGGGTCGTTGGCGAAGCGGTTCCAGGCGGTGC
>JAYSQA010000081.1:0-6941 GCA_043721775.1 Rhodobacterales bacterium | reverse complement strand
TTTACAAAGCAGGCATCGCGCATTTGTCGTGGCTGAACGGCCATCAACCGCATTTCATCATGCCTGCGGGCTTTCAATCCAGCCGCGATATCGGCCACTATGCCGAAGTGTTCCGGCTGGCCGATGAAGCACATTAGCTGACCAACCCGGATCTGGCGGAGGCCCGGATGCGCACGTTTCTGGCGCTGCACAGGATCGAAAACCAGGGGCGGATTGCTGGGATGAACCGACGGCCAACGATCATAGATGTGGCCCATACTGCGGGGGTTTCCAAATCGACGGTCAGTCTGGTTTTGCAGAACTCCGCCTTGGTGAAAGAAGAAACGCGGGTTCAGGTGAAACAGGCGATGCTTGATTTGGGCTATGTCTATAACCGTAACGCGGCCAACATGCGGTCGTCAAACGCGGGGCTTATCGGCCTTGTGATCAATGATCTGCGCAATCCGTTTTTCACTGAATTTGCCGCATCGGTGCAAATGGCGCTGTCAGACCGGGGCTATGCTACCGTCTTGGCCAACACTGACGAAGACCCAGCTGTTCAGGCGCAAGTTGTGACCGCGATGATCGAACATGGTGTGTCAGCCCTGGTGATATCGCCCGCCCACGGTGATGAAGATGCCACCTTTGGCCCGCTCATACGGGCAGGTATTCCCGCCATGCAAGTACTGCGTAAGGTGGATGCACGCACCGATCATTTCCCCTTTGCCGCCCCGGATTATGCCACCGGCAGCCGCCTTGCGGCAGAACATCTTTTGGCTACCGGGGCGCGGCGCATTGCCTTTATCGGCGGTGTTGCTGGCCGCGCCGTGGCGCGTGAACGCATGTCGGGGTATCTGGCAGCATTGGCGCAGGTTGGCATCGACCCGGTCATTTTCCCGGGTCGCGCGTCGCGTGACTTTGGACGTGAAGCGGCACAGATACTGGCGCAAGATCACCCGGATGTCGATGCTGCCATTTGCTTTAACGATCTCGTGGCGCTTGGCGTTCTTAGCGGTTTTGCCGAACGCGGCCACCCGGTTGGACCAGCGTTCCGACTGGTCGGGTTCGATGATATCGAAGACTGCGCGCAGGCCTATCCAGCGCTGTCCTCCGTGCGCTGCAACATCGCGGGCTTTGGCAAATCCATTGCATCGACCATCCTCACCTGGCTGAAAGAAGGCCGCGCCCCAGCCCCCGAAACCCTGACCGATGTAGACTTGGTCATCCGCGCATCCAGCGCCTGAAGGACCGCCATGATCACTGATCCCAAAGCCTTTTTGCGCAGCCTGTTCGACCTTGCCGTCAAAGTGGCCGACCCCATGCGGTCGCTCGCCGCCCACCTGCCCCCCCGCCCAAAGGGCCGCGTGATCGTCATCGGTGCCGGCAAAGCCAGCGCGCGCATGGCCGAAGCGGTCGAGGCGGCATGGGGCCCCTGCGAAGGATTGGTCATCACCCGCTACGGCTACGGCCGCCCCTGCAAAGGCATCGAAATTGCCCAAGCATCGCACCCGGTGCCAGACGCAGCCGGGCAAATCGCCACCGCGCGGATGCTTGATTTGCTTTCGGGCCTTGGCGCGGATGATTTTGTTCTGGCGCTGATTTCTGGCGGCGCGTCGGCTTTGCTGGTGGCCCCCTGCGATGGCGTCAGTCTGGCCGAAAAGCAGGCGGTGAACGCGGCCCTGCTGGCGTCCGGCGCGCCGATTGATAAAATGAACACCGTGCGCAAACATCTAAGCCGGGTAAAAGGCGGGCAGTTGGCCGCCGCCGCTTATCCCGCCCGCATGCTGGCCCTGATTATATCCGACGTGCCAGGCGATGATCCGGCCTTTATCGGCTCTGGCCCGACGGTTGGCGATACCACCACCCCCGCAGATGCCCGCGCAATTCTGGACCAGTGGAACATCGCGGTGCCCGCCACTATCCATGCGGCCCTAACCCGCGGATCAAGCGTGATATCCTGTTCTGATCTCCGCCTATCGCGGGTGATCAACCACATCTTCGCAGCGCCCCTGCAATCCTTAACCGCCGCCGCCGATATGGCCCGCACGGCGGGGTGTGATGTGCGCTTGCTCGGCGACGCTGTGGAAGGCGAAGCGCGCGATGTGGCAAACCACCAAGCGACCGAGGCGCTGCGCATCAGATCCAGCCTGCGCCCAGGTGATGCCCCCGTCGTCTTGCTGTCGGGCGGCGAATTGACCATAACGCGACGCGGCGCAGGCATCGGCGGCCCCAATGCCGAATATTGTCTGGCACTGGCGATAGCCTTGCAAAGCGCGGCGGGTATCTACGCCCTTGCCTGCGATACCGACGGCGTCGATGGTGCCGCCGAAGTGGCGGGCGCAATTGTCACGCCAGGCACCCTTGCAGCCGCCGCGAAAGCGCAGATCAATGCCGCAGATTACCTCAATAGAAATGACGCACACAGTTTTTTCAAAGCCATCAACGGCCAAGTCATCACAGGCCCGACCCTCACCAACGTCAACGATTTTCGCGCCATAGTGATCCACGCATAACGCATCCCAAGACGCTGCTAAGGTCGCGCCCTTGCACAGTGTGGACCTGCACCGGTTTTGTTCCGGTCTTTTGAAAGCAATACTCGCCATCAAGGGTCGGACCATGCGTCCGACGGATATGGCAGCAATACACGAGCCGCGCGTTCAAGCGGGATGCGGTTCGCATCGCGATGACCAGCGGCCTGATACGGCGTCGGATTGCGTCTGATTCAGGGGTTGGACTTTCGACCCTGAACATATGGGTGAAGATGGTTTTTGATGAGGCCGGTCTGCCCGACCCTGACCAGAACCTTCTGCGCGAAAACGAACGGCTTCGGCGTGAGAACCGTATCCTCAGGGTTTGAGCCGGACAAGAAAACAGTCTGAGGGACTGTTTTGCCGGCGAAGGGAGCGAGCTGCTTAAAAAGGGCGTGAATAGCTTCTGGATTTGTAGATGCCTTGCCTGGGAATTTTCGAAGCAAGCAGGGCGACATGTCCGGCACGAAGTGCACAGATGAAGTCAAGCGTGATGCTGTCGCGCAGGTTGAGCAGCGGGGCTATGATGCGGTCAGATGGTGGGCATCGCGATATTTGGCACGATGCCGCTTTGCGCGATGTGGGGGGCGGTGAACAGCCTGTGGGCCGGTGAACAACATGTGGCCGGTGGACAGACCAAGGGCCGCGACAGGGATGGTCGCAAGGCCTGCCGCCTGCCCGCCCAAAATATCGCTATGAAGCGTGTCGCCAATCATCGCATTGCGGCCCGGGGCCATGCCAGCAAGCACTGCGACAAACGCCTCGGGGCAAGCTTTGCCGAACAGGTGCTGCGCAATGCCGGTGCGGTTTTGCAGGTCTGCATCGTTGACCAAATGTAGCCTGATCCGATGTTCTTTCTCCCCGGTTCAGTCCTGAAACCCGGCCAGCACTATTTTGCCACGTGATTTGCCGCTTTCCAGCAGCCGGTGCGCCCGCAGCAGGTTTGCGGCGGAAATTTCGCCAAAATTTTCGCGAACGGTGGTCCGCAGCCGCCCGGTATCGACAAGGTCTGCAACGTCGTTCAGCAATTCGTGCTGCCGGATCATGTCGGGCGTCTGGAACATCGACCTGGTGAACATCATTTCCCAATGCAAAGACACGGATTTCTGTTTCAACAACCGCACGTCGATCATGCCGGGATCGTCGATCAAGGCGATACGCCCCTGCGGTGCCACGATCTGCGCGAGGGCGGCGAAATGCGCGTCGGTCTGGGTCAAGGCGGCAATGCAAGACACAGGCGGTGCGCCAAGGGCCGCGACCTGTTCCGCAAGATCGCCCATGTGGTCGACGACGTGATGGGCGCCAAGGCCCCGGCACCAATCCACGCTCTCAGGCCTTGACGCCGTGGCAATCACCGTCAGCGACGTGAGTTGTCGCGCAAGCTGGATCAGGATTGACCCGACACCGCCCGCCCCGCCGATGATCAAAAGCGCCATTCCCGCCCCGCCCGCCAAAGGCACAGCAAGGCGGTCGAACAGCAGTTCCCACGCGGTGATGCTTGTCAAAGGCAGGGCCGCCGCATCGGCAAAGTCGAGGCTCGCCGGTTTGCGGCCTACGATGCGTTCGTCTACCAGATGAAACTGCGCGTTGGTTCCCGAACGGCGGATATCGCCTGCGTAGAACACGGCATCCCCGGGCTGGAACAGCGTGCAATCCGGGCCAACTGCGCGCACCGTTCCGGCCGCGTCAAAGCCCAGCACCTTGACCTCACCGGGTGGGGGCTCAGTACGCAACCGCACCTTGTAGTCGACAGGGTTCACCGAAACGGCCTCGACCTTGACCAAAAGATCGCGCCCGGTCGCCTGCGGCATCGGCAGGTCAACGTCGATCAGGGCGTGGCGATGGTCGGCGGGGTGTGAGGTGCGGTATCCGACGGCTTTCATGGGTTACTCCTGCTTCGGGCGCGGCGGTGCCGGGTCTAGTTGTGCCACCAACGCGGGGATATTCTGCATCGACTGTGCTATAGCATCCGGGGCCATCTCGGCAACAGGGCGCTGCGCATAGCCCCATGCTACAGCAATCACAGGCAAATGTGCAGCCTTGGCGGCGAGGATATCGGGTTCGCTGTCGCCGATCATGATGGCCGGGCCACCGTCGGGCAGGCAGCGCAGCAGATGCGCCGGGTCGGGTTTGGCGACGCCAAAGGTATCTGGGCCGGCGACGGCTGCGAAAAATCGCAAAAGCCCGTGGTCTGACAGCAGCTTGCGCGCGCTGGCCTCCAGCTTGTTGGTGCAGACCACAAGGCGCCAGCCGTCTGCCGCAAGGTCGGTCAGCGTCTGGACTGTGTGGGGATAAGGTCGGCTGCGGCGCGACAGGTTCGGGGTGTAATGCCCCAGAAACCGCTCTACCGCCAACGCGAGCGACGGCGCATCGACCGTCTCACCCCGCGCCTGCAAGCCTTTGCGCACCAGCTCGGCCACGCCATGCCCGATCATCGCCCTTGTATGATCAAGACCCACCGGCGCATGGCCGCGCTCGGCCAGCAAGGCGTCCAGTGCGTCGGCAAGATCGGGGGCGCTGTCGACCAGCGTGCCGTCCAGATCGAAGATGATCGTCCCCCGCTCACGCATGGATCACGCCACCCCTCTCCGGCCCGCGCCAATGATCAGAACGTCACAGGGCGCGGCCAAGGCCTAACCCGCGGCGCGAACGGTGCGGCAGATCAGCGTCACAACCAACTCTGCAGCCTCGATCTGCGGCAGATGGCCCACGCTGGGCAACCGGTGCAGGGCGGCTTGCGGCGGTATTGCTGCGGCGATTTCAGCGGCGGACATGATCGCATCGTCACGCCCGACAATGACAGTGCAGGGACCAGGATACGACCGCAGAGCGGCTGCGGTCGAAAACAGCTGCGTGCCGCCTTCGAACAGCGCGCGCGCGACCTTGCGCTGTGCCGGAACCAGACCCGTATCCGCGCGCGCAGCCAGCGTTGCACGCACCAGCACCGGCGCAAGCATCACCGGATCATGCACAAGCCGGCGCATCCAGGCGGCAAGTGCTGCTTCGGTCTGCGCCGCAAGGAAGCCGTCGACAAACGCACCATCCACCGACGGCCCAAGTCCCGCAGGCGACAGCAGCGTCAGCGACCGCACATCCAGATCGCCGCGCGCCGTCAAGGCCATGGCAACGGCAGCGCCCACGGAATGGCCCACCAGATGCACACCGCCGGGCAAGGTGCGCAGCGCATCGCCGACAATGGCCACGATATCGTCAAAGCTGGTGACAGAATGCCCCGTCGATGCGCCGTGCCCCGGCAGGTCCAGCGCCATCATCGGCACGCCCAGATTGATCCGGCCCACCAAGGGTCGCCATGCCGAAAGGTCGGCACCAAAGCCGTGGATAAAGATCACGGGTGCGCCCTGACCAGATTGCAAGGTGCGCAAGTTCACCCCACCCGGGATTTTGGCCAAGGCCGGAGCCGCCGTAGTATCACGCAGCACGACCGCGCCTGCCGGACCGGTGCCCACAATCGCGGCGAGGTCCAGACCCTTGTTTGTCGCCGCAACCCTTGCGGCAGGCGATGCACGCAGTTCACCTGCGACAGGTGCCGGGCCAGGGATCGGTGTCGAGGCAGGTGCTGGAACTGCTGCCGCACCAGCTGCCGCGACGGGCACAAGGACCGGCGCAACGGTGGCTACCGGCGCTGCGGCAGCAACCTCGCCCTCGGCCCCCAGCAGCATCAGCGGCTGCAGCACGGGCGCCCAGTCATCCACATTGTAGGGCAGGCTGATCACAAAGCCTTCGGCGAAAGCCTCGACTTCAAAGCTGGCCTTTTCGCTTTCGACCACTGCGACAAGATCGCCTTTTTTGACGCGGTCGCCCAGCTTGACGTGCAGCTCGACGATCTTTGCCTCGGTCAGGTCCTGTCCAACCTGCGGAACCAGAATGGGTTGGGCCATGGGTCTCTCCTTCAGGCGACGCGGGTCTGACTGTATGCTGTCGCGGGTGCGACAACATCTAAGGTGGTGGCGGCAAATCGGATTGCAAAGGCTGCAAACCGGCGGGCAGTGTTTGGGGCGATGCCGTCAAAACCATGGTCATGCCGGAAACAGGACAACCGAACGGTCATATCCGCCCCGCTCATTCCGCCGCCAGCGCCACGGATTCCAGATGCAGCGCGCGCCGGATCGCGGCCTTTATGCCGGGTTTCTGCGGCACGCTGGCCTGTTCCAGCGCAAGGTTGAACGGGATCGGGATATCGAGGCCCGCCACGATTTCAACCGGCGCATCCAGATGCCAGAAGCCTTCCTCCATGATGATCGAGGAAATGTCCGAGGCCACGCCACCGCGCCGGTTGGCTTCTTGCAAGATCACGCAACGCCGGGTTTTGGCGACCGAATTCAGGATCATCGCCTTGTCCAGTGGTACGAGGGTGCGCGGGTCGATCACTTCGACAGAGATGCCTTCCGCCGCCAGTTCCTCGGCCACTTCCAG
>JAYSQA010000080.1:0-10822 GCA_043721775.1 Rhodobacterales bacterium | reverse complement strand
TAGGCTCCCATCGGGGCCACGCGCCTTTCAGTGCAGAACGCCAGCGGCCTTGAGCTTGGCCGCCTTGTCCGCGTCATACCACCAGAAGCTCAACTCTCCCAAAGCGTAGGGGGGCAGGGGATCGGGGTGGGCGTAAATGTCATAATAGGCCAGCGTGTAGATGTTCTTGTACCATTGCGGCACCCAGAACTTTTCTGCCAGCAACACGCGGTCAAGAGCCTTGGTGGCCACGGTCAGGTCATCCTTGGTCCTGGCGGCCTTCACCACCTGCGCCAGCGCATCGACGGCGGGGGATTTCAGGCCCATGACGTTGAAGCTGGAATTGTCGGCGGTGGCGGAGCCGTAGAACTGTTCGATATCATCGCCGGGTTCCATGCCAGCGCGGGCATTGCCGGTGATGATGTCGAAGTCGAAGGACGGCGGCGTGGTGCGGGTGTCGAACTGGGCCGAGTCTACATCCGTCATGGTGGCGAGGATGCCCAAGGCTTTCAGGTTTTCGACATAGGGCGTGATGACGCGGTCGAAGGCGGGGTTGTTGTTGAGGAAATCAACTTTCAGCACCGCTCCTTTGGCATTGACGCGGATGCCGTCGGCACCGGGCTTCCAGCCTGCGGCATCCAGCAGGGCCGAGGCCTTGCGCAGGTTCTTGCGGTCAAGCTGGGTTTCGCCCGAGGTGGGGGCCAGAATCGGCGGATCGGTCAGGATCGAGGCGGGGGCGTAACCCTTGTCGACGAGGGGTTGCAGCAGGGCCACTTCGCCGGGCGAGGGGGCACCGGTGGCGGCAAGGTAAGAGTTTTCCCAGACCGAGTTGATGCGGGCGTACAGGCCGTAGAACAGGGTCTTGTTTGACCATTCGTAGTTGAACATCAGGCCGATGGCTTCGCGCACGTGCGGGTCCTTGAACTTGTCGCGGCGCAGGTTGAACAGGAAGGCCTGGCCGTTGGCCTTGTTACCGTTCGGCAGTTCGACCTTCTGAACCTCACCCGAGGCGACCAGTGGGAAGTCATACTGCGTGGCCCACGATTTGGAGGAGTTTTCCTGCCGGAAGGTATAGGTGCCACCCTTGAAGCCTTCGAAGGCCGCGTTGGGGTCGGCGAAGTATTCGTAGCGCACAGTGTCGAAGTTGTTCTGGCCCTTGTTGACCGGCAGCGCTTCGGCCCAATAGGCCGGGTTGCGTTTGTAGACGACGGTTTGGCCGGCGGTCAGGTGATCGAGCAGGTAGGGGCCGGTGCCAAGGAAGGGTGTCAGGCTGCTTTCCTCAAGATCCAGCTTCTTGGCGTCATAGTCGGCCTTCGAGATGATCGGCAGCCCGCCGACCGAAGCAGGCAGGTCACGGTAGGGGATGCCGGGTTTGAAGGTGAATTTCACGGTGTAGGGGTCTGGCGCTTCGACCGTTTCGACCTCTTTGTTGAAGACGGTGCGGAAGTCGGACAGGCCCTTGGTGGCGAAGATGTTGTAGGAAAACAGCACGTCGGCGGCGGTCATCGGGCTGCCGTCCGAGAATTTGACGTCGTGGCGCAGGTGGAAGGTGACCGAGGAGCGGTCTTGCGGGTAATCCATCGTGGTGCACATCAGGCAGTAGGACGCGCCGATTTCGTCAGCGGTGCCGGTCAGGATGGATTCGTAAGGAAAGGTAGCCCCGGCGGCAGAGGTGCCCTTCACGGAGTAGGGGTTCATCGAATCAAAGCTGCCGAAGGCCCATTCGGAAATCTCGCCACCCTTGGGGGCATTGACGTTCACATAGTCGGGCGTGAAATCAGGCCCGTATTTCAGATCGCCAAAGGTCGAGATGCCGTGGCTGGTGATCATTTTCTGATCTTCCGCCCGGGCGGCGTGCGACAGGGTGGCCAGGGCCAGCACTGCAAGGCCCGCCGGTCCCCAGCGCATTGCAGCACCCCGGCCCAGCACTGCTTTGGCGGCTGACGTATCGACCATGTCCGATCCTTTCATTGCCTGCGTGGCGGCTGCTATCTGAAGACAGCTAAATCGGAAAACCGGGATTTCACAAGTTGCGAATGCGTGAGGCGCCCCGTGATCAAGGAAAAAGGCCGCCCCGGATGGAGCGGCCCGTCTTTGCGATGGTGGAATGGGTTACTTCAGCGTCGCCAGATAGGCCACCACGTTGGCGCGGTCTTGCGGGCTGGCCAGTCCAGCGAAGCCCATCTTGGTGCCGGCGACATAGGCCTTGGGTGCCTTGATGAAGGTGTAAATTTCGTCCGGGGTCCACGCGTCGTGCTTGGAGGCCATCGCGTCAGAATAGACGAACCCGTCAACCGAGCCTCGGTTGCGGCCGACAACACCGTTCAGGTGCGGGCCGGTCATGTTCTTGCCTTCGACACTGTGGCAGGATTTGCACTTGCCGAAGGTCTTTTCGCCAGCGGCCGGGTCAGCGGTGGCCGCAACTTCGGTGTAGAGCGGTTCAACGGCTGCCGTGCCGGCAGCACTTGCGTCGGCAGGGGCTGCCCCTTCGACGGCGATGGCATAGGCAAAGGTCCGCTCGGCATCTTTCGGGGCCTCTCCGAAGCCGTACAACGACTCGGCGGCCCAGTTCCCGAACAGGAAGAACAGCAACGTTCCGCAAACGCCGCCAACAATCTTGGTCGTGGTCATCGTGTCCAACATGCAGCACCTTCCGCTGGGTTTGACTTTGCGGCTTCTCTACCCGCTTCCCCCCAATGGGTGCAAGGTGTACTAGCGCGACGAAGCGCCTCATCTGGCGCGTTTTTTATACGAAGGGGCCCAAGATGCTGCATAATGTCGCCAAAGCGGGCCGCATCGCCTTTCAGGGTGAACCGGGGGCCTATATGCATCAGGCCTGCCGCCAGTCCCGCCCTGAAATGGAGGCGCTGCCCTGTGCCACCTTCGAAGAGGTGATCGACACGGTGCGCCGGGGTGATTCCGAACTGGGGATGCTGGCGGTGGAAAACTCCACCTACGGGCGGATTGCCGATGTGCATACGCTGCTGCCGCAAAGTGGCTTGTTCATTGTCGATGAAAGCTTCGTGCGGGTGCATGTGAACCTGCTGGCCGTGAAGGGGGCGAAGCTGGCGGACGTCAAGCGTGTGCGCGCCATGTCGATCCTGCACGGTCAGGCGCGGGGGTTCATCAAGGCGCATGGGCTGGCCACGGTCAACTGGCACGACAATGCCGCCGCCGCCCGGGAAGTGGCGGCTTTGGGGGATAAGGCGGAAGGGGCGCTGGCCTCGGAACTGGCGGCCGAGATTTATGGGCTGGACGTTCTGGCCCGACATATTGAGGATCAGGCCAACAACACCACGCGCTTTCTGGTGATGGCGCGCGAACCTGACCTTGCGCGCCGGGCCGATCACATGATCACCACCTTCATCTTCCGCGTCCGCAACATTCCGGCGGCGCTGTACAAGGCGATGGGCGGTTTTGCCACCAATGGCGTCAACATGACCAAGCTGGAAAGCTACATGATCGGCGGCACCTTCACCGCCACCGAGTTTTATGCCGACATCGAGGGCCACCCCGAGGACCCGAATGTAAAGCTGGCACTGGAGGAGTTGGCCTATTTCACCAGCCACCTGCAAATTCTGGGCGTCTACCCGGCTGACCGCCGCAGAGGTTGAGGGTTGCGGTTGAAGTTGATGCGCCGGGCGTGGCAGGTGGCGGGGTCTGGCGTCAGACCTTACGGAACTGCGGGCGACGGAAACGGTCTTCGATTTCCACGGCCAACTGCGCCACCCTTTCGGAGAAACGGCCTTCCAGCTTTTTGCGGGCCAGACGCAGGGTCTGCACATAGATCCGTGCCGCAAGGGTTTTGGGCTTGGCCATCATCCGCACCTCGACCCGGGTGCGGTTGGTGGCAAGGTCAAGCAGGTCAAACGTCAGGGTGCCATCCACCAGCTTCGAGACAGCGCTGATCATCATGTGGCTGGTGGGGGTTGCCGCGTCCACGTGCAGCCGGGCGTTGCGGATTTTGCCGCGCAGGGGGAAGGCGACTTGCCACGCCATCCCCGGCCCTGACACCTGCAACCGGTCGGCCCGCGTCACGTCCGCCCCGCGACGCATCGCCAAATGCGCCCATGCGTCGAAATCCGTCAATGCACGGTAGACAAAATCGACCGGCGCTTCGATGTCATACCTTGCCGACAGGTTCATGCAGCCGTCCTTCGCTTTGTCCCGACGGCAACTTTCGCCGCAAAGCGGGTAGTCCGCAAGGTGTACCTTGCAAGATCATCGGGTCAGTCCAGCGTATCCGCCAGCCAATGCGACATGATGAACTGCGCAATCGCCCCCTTGCGGGAGGGTTTGATGTGGGGATGCGTGCCGGCAAAGGCCGACAGCAGCTCTTCCCTTGTGACCCAAAGGGCGTCCTGCAATTCGGCGGGGTCGATGGTGATGTCTTGGCTGATGGCCTCGCCCCGGCAGCCCAGCATCAATGAGGCCGGGAAGGGCCAGGGCTGGCTGGCCACATAATCCACCGGACCGACGCGGATGCCTGATTCTTCAAAGACTTCGCGGCGGACGGCGGCCTCGATCGTCTCACCGGGTTCGATGAAACCGGCCAGCAGGGAATACATCCCCTCGGGCCAGGTCGGGCCACGGCCCAGAAGCAGGCGGTTGCCGTGGGTGATCAGCATGATCACCACCGGGTCGGTGCGCGGAAAGTGCGAGGTGTGGCAGGTCGGGCAATTGCGCTGCCAGCCGGCCATGGTCATGTCGGATCTGGCCCCGCAGGTGGCGCAGAACCCGTGGCTGCGGTGCCACTCCATCAGCGCACGGGCGGTGGCGGCCAGTTCGGCATCACGTGGCGATAGTTGTGCCATGACGGCGCGCAATTCGTGGAAGCCCTGATCCTGCGGCAGATCGGGGTGGTGTTGCACCTGGGCGTCAAAGAACCCGCCAGAGGGGTCGATGGAGGCGTCAGGGACCCAAGCCGAGATATCTTGCGCAAAGACCGGGGTATCATCGGACAAGCCAAGGAAGATCGCCGTCTGCGGTGGCCCGGCAAGGGGCGCGTCGGGTGTCAGCCAGGCTATTGCCTGCCCCGCCTCAACCAGCGGCCGCCCCTTCCACAGGGCCAGCACCCGGCCGCGCTGCCACATAGCCGCCTGCTGTTCGGCATCGCCACGCAGGGCGGCGGCCCGGTCCAGCCCCGAACCGCCAAAGGTTACCGTTTCCGCAAGCCGCATGTCGTCCCCCGTTTGCCCCTTGATGCCATGCGGCGGAGGCAGAGGCAAACGGGGGCTGCGGCAGTTTTGCCAAGCAAGGTTGTATTCTGCCTGATGCCGCGCCGTCCGAAACTGCAAAGTGCCGTGGAATTCTTGCAATGTAAGGTGTTGTCAAGAGGTGTGCCGCTTTATGGGGGTGGCAAGACCCGCGTTGGGCCGAACGGAATGGGAATGCAAGACCAATCGACTGCCGCGCCGCCTGTCGCCGTCCCCGTGCGGCTGGACTATGCCCGGCTGCGCATTCCGGCGACCTTGGACCTGCACGCCCATATCATGCCTTGGGATTATCACGCCAACCGCGCCAGCCCTGCCGTGGGTCTGGCCCGCACCGCCAGCCTGATCGCCACCGCGCGGGCCTGTTGCCTGCTGGTCGACAACGGCGACGTCCTGCAAGGCAGCCCCTTGACTGATGTCGAGGCGCTGCGGGTGCAAGGCGACGGCGCCGGACTGCATCCGATGATCGCGGCGATGAACGCGCTTGGTTATGATGCGGTGGCTTTGGGCAACCACGAATTCTCACATGGGTTGCCGTTCTTGCTGGAAAGTCTGGCGGGCGCCCGGTTTGCGGTTGTGTCGGCCAATATCGCGCGACGTCTGGGGGCCTTGCCGCTTGAGGATGTAACGCTGGTGCCGCCGACGCTTGTTCTGCACCGCCGCCTGCGGGGGCCGGATGGGGCAGAGCGTCCCTTGCAGATCGGCATCATCGGCCTGTTGCCCCCCAGACAACGCAGTGGGACAGGGCCAAGCTGGGCGACGCCCTGACGTCCCGCGCTATTCTGGACGCCGCCGCCGCCCATGTTTCGGCCCTGCGCGCCAAAGGCGTCGATCTTGTGCTGGCGCTGTCCCATTCCGGGATAGGCCCCAGCACGGCTCTGCCATGGATGGAAAATGCCAGCGCCGCTTTGGCCGCCTTGCCGGGGATAGATGCGCTGGTGTTGGGCCATACCCATCTGACCTTTCCGTCAGCCGATCATCCGCCAGCAACGGGCATTGATCCGGTGGCAGGCCGGCTTTGGGGGAAACCTGCGGTGATGCCGGGGCTTTACGGCTATCATCTTGGGGTGATCGACCGGGATATGCACTGGGATGGCGCGCGCTGGCTGCTGCACGGCGGGCAAAGCGCGCTGCGCCCCATCGCCCGGCGTGCTGCTTCGGGGCGGCTGCGTGCGCTGACGCAAAGCGCACCGCAGATCATGGCGCTGGCGGACCCGGCCCTTCAGGCCACCCGACAGTGGGCGCGGCGTCCGGTCGGGATGAGTGGCGCGTTGCTGCACAGCTATTTCGCGATGATCGCGGCCAGCCAGCCAGCCCGACGGTAAGGCTGGTTGCACGGGCGCAGGCGGCTTACGTCCGTCGCGCCGTCCAAGGCGGGCCTTGCGACGACCCGCCCGTGCTGTCGGCCGCCGCCCCTTTCCACGCGGGCGGTCGCGGTGGGTCCAAGAATTACACCCATATCGCCAAGGGCCGCCTGACCCTGCGCAATGTTCACGACCTTTACCCCCAGCCCAACGCTCTTGCCGCGGTTCTGGTGACCGGGGCGACCCTGCATGACTGGCTGGAGCGTTCGTTCAGCCAGTTCCGCCAGATCGCCCCGGCGCGCAAGACGCACCGCTTTTGCACCCCGACTTCCCCAGCTTCAACTTCGATACGACCGAGGGGTTGACCTGGGAAGTCGCTATCTTCAGCCCCGCGCGCTGCAATCGCCAGGGCGAGGTGATTTGCCGCCAAGCCAACCGCATCGTCGGGCTTGCGTTTGACGGGCAGCCCCTTGCGCCGGATCAACGCTTCCTGCTGGCCACCAACAGCTAACGGGTCAGCTGCATCGGGGGGGGGCGCCGGGACAGATGCCGGTCAACTTGTGCTGACTGACCCCAGGGCCAGCCAGGACGTGCTGCGCGAATACATCGCCGGTGCGGGCCAGATAGCCCCATTCGGCCCGCCGAACTGGCGCTTTTGCCCGATGCATGCCACGACCGTCCTGTTTGACAGCGCGCCCGCCGCCGCCGGGCATCTGCACGACCTTGCCCCGCTTCGCGACGAATCCCTTGAACTGACCTCCGGCGGATTCCGCCGCTTTCGTCTGCACCTGTGATGCGCTAAGGCAAGGTCAGGAATCGGAGCCTGCCATGTACGAAGCCCTGCTGTTTGACCTTGACGGAACGCTGATTGATACTGAAAGCATTGCCATGACGGCAGGGCTCGCGGCGTTTGCGGCGATGGGCTATCCGGTCGAGGAAGCCTTCATGCACGGGCTGATCGGCAAGGATCAGCAATCCGGTGGGGTTTTGATCCGCAACCACCTGCCCGGCATCGACCTTGCGGCGCTGAACGCCCACTGGGGGACAGGTTTTCGCGCCGGGGTTGACCTTGGCCTGCCCCTGAAACCCGGCACGACCGAGTTGCTGGCTTTGGCGCCCAGCCACATTCACCGCGCCATCGTCACCTCGTCGGGGCGCGAAGAAGCGCACCGCAAGATCGGCATCGCAGGTCTTGCTGATTGCTTCACAGCCATCGTGACCGTGGACGATGTCACCCGCCCCAAACCCGACCCCGAACCCTACCTGCTGGCCGCCCGGATGCTGGGCGTTTCTCCGTCGCGCTGTCTGGTGTTTGAAGACAGCGAAGTCGGTGCCGAGGCCGCTCACCGCGCCGGGTGCGTGGTGGTGCAGGTGCCAGACCTGATCCCTTCCAGCCGCCGCTGGGCTCATCACGTCGCCGCTGACCTGATGACCGGCGCACGGCTGGCCGGCCTTATCTGACAGTCGGCCTTATCTGACAGCCGGCCCGATCTGGCAGCCGGGCTTATCTGCGTGCCGACTTTACCTGCGTGCCGACTTTACCTGCCCGCCGACCCTAGCCGATAACCGGCCCTATCTGTCAGAAGGGCTGGTGTGCTGGCCTGCCTGATCTTGCCCCTTTCATTCTTGCCCAAATATCCCCGCCGGAGGCTCCCGGATTTGGGCGTGTCGCGGCCATCTTGCACCCCGCAACAATCTGTCCTATATCACTGGTTGAGAGGTTGGCGCGGGCAGGTGCCTCGCCAACCCGGTCAGGTCCGGAAGGAAGCAGCCGAAACGAGCCCCACTTGGGTCGTGGTCGACCTCTCACCTTTACCCCCTCACAGGCGGAGGCTTTCATGGCACATGACACCCTCCGTAAGGCAACCCGCTGAGCGGGCTTTTGGCCGAGCTGGGCTGGACGACGCATTTCAGCGCACAGATCACTGAACCTGATACGGTTCCGGCCCGCGTCACCGCCGTGCACCGCGCCCGGTTGCAGGCTTTGGGTCAGGACGGAGCGCTGGAACTTATCCCGGCATCGACGCTGTCCACCTCAACGGTTGCCGTGGGCGACTGGCTTGAAACCCGCGCGGGTGTGGCGCTGCGGGTGCTTGATCGACACTCGTTGGTCTCGCGCAAGGCGGCGGGCAGCGGTGTGGCGCGGCAGGTGATCGCGGCCAATCTGGATGCGCTGTTCATCGTGTCGTCCTGCAATGCTGATTTCAACGCCGGCCGGATGGAGCGGTTTTTGGTGCTGGCCGCGAGTGCGGGGGTGGAGCCGGTGGTGGTCTTGACCAAGGCTGACACCTGCGCCGACCCGCAGGCCTTTCTGCGCGAGGCACGGGCGCTGAAGAAGGGCCTGCCCGTGGTGGTGCTGGATGCCAAGCGGGGCGACGTGCGGGCGGCCTTGGGGCCGTGGTGCGGACCGGGGCAGACGGTGGCGCTTCTGGGCTCTTCGGGTGTCGGAAAAACCACGATAGCCAATGCTTTGACGGGCGGGGCTGCCGCCGTGCAGGACATCCGCGACGACGACGCCAAGGGCCGGCATACCACGACGGGACGCTATCTGGTTGCGATGACCGGCGGCGGCTGGCTGATCGACACGCCGGGCATGCGCGAGGTGCAACTGACCGACGCCTATGACGGCATCGGCTTGTTCTTCGATGACCTGACCGAATTGTCGCTGACCTGCAAGTTCCGCAATTGCCGCCATGAGGGTGAGCCGGGCTGTGCCATTCAGGCGGCCGTCGCTTCGGGTGACTTGGACAAGGCGCGGTTGGTGCGCTGGCAGAAACTGCTGGCCGAGGATGACACCAACACCACGACGATGGAGACGTCTGCGGCGCGTGCCGCCGGGCGGCGTGGTTTCTCGAAGAAGAAGTAAGCAAATTGAGCGCCTTAGGGCGCATTTCTTTTATCTCGCCTCTGGCGCAAGCGCCAACCGGCTTGGGCGTGCCTCTGGCGGGAGTTTTTGGGCAAAGAGCAATTACAGCAGGGCTTTGAGGGCCTGGATGAGGCGATCAGTGCCGTCGTCGGTGGTCATGATGCCGGGCGAGAGGCGGAGGGTTTGGCCTCGGGTGTCGGTGGTGATGGATTGGGCGCGCAGGGTTGCGACGACGTCGGTGGCGTTTAGATGGTCTGGCAGGCGGAGCATGACGGAGCCGCCGCGTTTCTCTTGCGCTTTGGGGGTGAGGAGGGTGAGGTTGAGGTCATCGGCTGCCTCGATCAGGCGGGCGGTGATCTTGCGGTTGTGGGCTAGGATTTGGGATTGGTCTTGGGTGGCGTGCCAGTTCAGGGCGGGCAGGGAAGCCAGCGCCGCCATGGTGCCGGGTGTGCCATTCTCAAAACGGCGGATGTCGGGGGCGTAGGCGAAGTTATTGATATCCCAGTTGAAAGGGTTGGCTTGGCTGAACCAGCCGCGCAGTTCGGGGTGGCAGTGGGGGATAAGGCGGGGGCTTAGGTACAGGATGCCTGCGCCCGGGGTGCCGCACATCCATTTGAGCGAGGTGGAGAGGGCGAAGTCGATCTCGGGCGCGTTCACGTCGAAGGGGAGGAGGCCTGCGGCCTGGGTGATATCAACGCCGATCAGGCTGCCCATGCGGCGGCCATGGGCTGTTAGTTGGCCCAGGTTGATGCGGTGGGAGGTGAGGGAGGAGACCCAGGTGAGGAGGGCAAGGCCTACGTCGGGGGTCCAGTCTTTCAGGACGTCTTCGTCCTCGACATGGGAGAGGCCTTGGCGCAGGGCTACGGTCTTGATTTCAAATCCGTATCTTTCAGAGAGGCCCTGGAGGAGGAAGTGGTTGGAGGGGAAGCAGTCGGCGCCGATCAGGACTTTGCGGCCTTTGAGGTGGCCTTGGGGGAGGGCGGTCAGCAGAGCGTGGAAGGACTGGGTGACGCTTTCGGTGGTGGTCAGGGAGCCTGTCGGGGCTTTGATTATGGTGCGCCAGCGGTCTATGAAGGCTTGTCTTTTGCCCAAGGCGTAGGACCATTGGGTGTCGTTTGTTGCGCCCCAGCTTTCGGCGAATTCGGCCATGGCGGCGGACAAGTCTTTGGATTTGCTGGGGTATTGGCCGATGGAGTGGTAGAGGAAATAGGTTTCGGCTGACATTTTGGCCTCGTTTTGGCTTTGGCTTATGGTATTCGGGTGATAACCGATTTGTTTTGAGTTTGAAAGGATCGTGATGCTGTACCGCCGCCCTTACCCGATTGAGTTCAACCACTGTGATCCGGCAGGGATTGTCTTTCGTAAGCGTCCGGTCTGACCGCAGCTATCTGGCGTTCCATGGCAGCAACTCGTCGATCCGGTTGATTTTGGGGTCAGGGATGCGGGCGAGGGTGTCGGCG
>JAYSQA010000079.1:0-10392 GCA_043721775.1 Rhodobacterales bacterium | reverse complement strand
CGTCACGCCCTACGAGTTCATCTGCAAACAATGGACAATCGAACCCGAAAGGTTCAACCTAAACCCGATCCATCAAATGCCGGGACTGAACACCTAGGGGTTCGATGATGTTTTGGTCCTGCCATTCGTGCCGGACCGTGCGGCCCAAGCGTTCAATCCAGGCGTTTTGCTGTTTGAGCCGGGCAAGGCTTCGGATCATGCGTTCTGCGGGCAAGGAAAAGTCGACTTCGATGCCCGATCTCTCGCGGTTGAAATCATCCAGCACGCACAGCTGACGGAATTGGTGGCCGTCGCCGGGCCGGTCAGCCATGATCTTCTGCGGCCAAGGAATGTTGGGCACGGCCGGAGCGTCGGGCTTGCCGCACTTCAATCGCTTGCCGGGCTTGATGCGCCGGTTCAAGGATCAGGCGCGGCTTGATCTTGCCATCACGGCAACTGCCACCAGACTAAGCGCTATGACCAGCAGTGCGGCAGGCGCTGCGTCGGCGATCTTTTCAAGGCTGGCAAGGTCATAAGCGCGGGTGGCAAGTGTGTTGAAGTTGAAGGGTCGTAGCATCAGCGTGGCGGGCAATTCCTTTACGCAGTCGACAAAGACAATCAGCAGCGCCGTGCTGACCGATCCGCGCATCAGGGGCAGGTAGACGCGGCGCAACACGCCTCCGGCGGTCTGGCCCAGGGAACGTGCGGCGAGGGGAAGTGAGGGAGAGACGCGGCCAAAGGCGGCATCGACCGCCCCTTGTGCGATGCCAAAGAAGCGCACGCTGTAGGCCAGCACCAAAGCGGCGGCGGTGCCGGTCAGCACCAGGCCAGGGTCGTGGCCGGTCAGGGCAAGGATGGCATCGGCCAGCTTGTGATCCAAAGCGGCCAGCGGGATCAGGATGCCAACGGCCAGAACCGCGCCGGGGGCTGCATAGCCAACGGCGGTGAAAGGCAGGATGAAGCGGGCAATGCTGCGGCCCGTCAGGCGCATGCCGTGCACAAGGAAGGTCGCCGCAGCCACGGTCAGCACGGACGCCAGCCCGCCCACCACCAGCGTGTTGACCACCGCCTGCCCCAGACCGGGTGCCAGCCAGACCTGCGGCTTTTTCACCGCATGACCCAGCATCACAGCCACCGGCAGCACGAACCCCATGCAAAAGGGCACAAGGCACAGCGCCGTGGCCGCCCAAGCCACTGGTAAGGTCAGATCCACCGGCACCACCGGTCGCACCGCGCGTGAGGGTTTGTGAAAGCGCGCGTTGCGGCGGCTGGCGCGCTCGACAAAGATCAGGCCAAGGATCAGGACAAGGATCACGCCAGCCAGTTGTGCCGCCCCGCCGGCGTTGTCACCGTTGAGCCAGGTGGAAAACACGCCCGTCGTCAGGGTCTGCACGGCGAAATGCTGCACCGTGCCAAAATCGGCCACCGTCTCCATCAGGACCAGCGCCAGACCGGCGGCGATGGCGGGCCGCGCCAGGGGCAGACCGATGCGCAGGAACAGGCCCGCAGGACCGGCCCCAAGGGCACGGGCAACCTCATAGGTGCCGCCCGATTGTTCGCGAAAGGCGGCGCGGGCCAGCAGGTAGACATAAGGGTAATAGGCCGCGGCAAGGACAACGGTGGCAAAGCCCAGCGAATGCACCTCGGGGAAGGCGTAGTCTTTGGCGGATTTCCAGCCCATCGCCAGCCGCATCCCCACCTGCAACGGCCCGGAATAATCCAGAAAATCGACCAGCGCGTAAGCCCCGATATAGGCCGGGATCGCCAGGGGAAACAACAGCGCCTGATCCAGCACACGCGAGCCGGGAAAGCGGTACATCACCACCAGCCAGGCCGCCCCGGTGCCCATGGCCACCGACAAGGCACCCACTCCGGCAGCAAGGATCAGCGTGTTGGCCAGATAGCGCGGCAGAACGGTGGCCATCAGATGCGGCCATATATTCTCGGTCGGATGAAACGCCAGCCAGACCACCGCCAGAACCGGCGCCACCACCACGCAGCCAATCAGAATGGCCCCGAAAGACCACAGGTCAGGCAGGGCAAAGCGGCTTTCTTGAGTGTTTTGCTCGGTCATAATCGGCTGTTAAAGGAAAGCTGTTTCGCTGTCCAGAAAACCTCGTATATTCAGGCGCAAAGAAGCAAAGCCCGGGCAGGACCATCAGATGCGGATTGTTTACCACCTTGGCGCACATTGCACCGATGACGAGCGGCTGTTGCGCTGCCTGCTGAAGAACCGCGGCAAGCTGGCCGCGCAGGGCATCGCCGTGCCCGGTCCAACGCGCTACCGCAACCTGATGCGCGACACGGCGATTGCGCTGAAAGGGCAAGCGGCCTCGGCCGACACGCAGGCGCTGCTCTTGGAACAGATCGTTGATGAGGACCGGTCAGTGCGTCTGGTGCTGTCGTGGGACAGCTTCCTGTGCTTTTTGCCTTGGGTGGTGGATGGCGGGCTTTACATGGCAGCGGGCGACCGCACGCGGGCTTTCGCGCAAGTCTTCCCCCAGATGCAGGCCGAGTTTCATCTGGCCATCCGCAACCCCGCCACTTTTCTGCCCGCCGTTTTTGCCAAACAGCAGGCGATGAAGGGCGGCAAGCCGCGCTATGAAGACTTCACGCGCAGCGTCGATATTTTTGCGTCGCGCTGGTCGACTGTGGTGAACTCGATTCTGGCGCAGAACCCTTCCGCGCCCCTGACCGTCTGGTGCGATGAAGACACGCCGCTGATCTGGCCTGAGGTTTTGCATGGCGTGGCCGGTTTCGCCCCCGGCACCGTGCTGGAAGACGAGGATGATCTGCTCACCTCGCTGATGCCGGCAGAGGGGATGAAACGGATGCAGGCCTATATCGAAAGCCACCCCGTCACTTCGGTGGAGATGCGGCGGCGGATCGTGTCGGCCTTTCTGGACAAATTCGCCTTGCCCGAGAAGATCAACGTCGATGTTGAATTGCCGGGCTGGACCGAAGAGACCGTGCAGCGCCTGACTGCCACCTACGAAGAGGATGTGGCGCGCATCGCACAGACCCGTGGCGTGCGGTTTCTGGCCCCTTGAGCTTATGGCAACTGACGCGCTGTAACCCCAAGATTTTTCGACGAAAAATCTTGGGGTGCGATGCTGGCGATGCGAAGCTATGGCTGTCGGCTGGGATCAACAATTTTTCGCCGAAAAATTATAGGCCGGTGGGTGTCAGCTCATGCCAAGGGCAGCCTTGTAAACCTCCAGCACGGCTTCTTCTTCGGCCAGTTCGTCGGGCTTGCGCTTTCGCATCGCCAGAACCTTGCGCAGCACCTTGGTGTCGTAGCCGCGGCCCTTGGCCTCGGCCATGACTTCCTTCAATTGCTCGGCCAGGTCCTTCTTTTCGGCTTCCAGCTGTTCAAGACGTTCGATGAACTGGCGCAGTTCGTCGGCAGTTACGGAATAGGCGTCGTTGGGACTGGACATCGGGAGCCTCGCAGAGGGAAGGAACGGAAAGGATGTGGCGCTCTCCCTAACCCGGCGGGCGGGCGGGGTGCAAGGCTGGACAGCAGGGGGCGAAGGCGATAGGCGGCTGGGAAACGGGAGGTTGCGATGGCGGTGTTGATCTGGGGCGGCGCGTTGGTGGTGATGCTGGGCTTGGCCGGGCTGATGTATTGCGCGCAACAATCGCTGAAGGCCAAAGGTCTGCCCGACGCTGCGGCGCGGGCGGTGATGCAAAGGGTAGTGGTCTGGAACCTGGCCGCGATGGGCGTGGCGGTTCTGGGGCTGATGGCAGTGGTGCTGGGACTGGTTCTGCGCTGAAGCGCATCACGCCCGGCGCCGGAGGGCTGCCTGCCCTCCGGACCTCCCGGGGATATTTGTGCAAGAATGAAATGGAAAGAGGTCAGGCCGCTATTTAAACCGGGCCAGTTCAACCTGCCATTTCAACCGGCATCCAGATCGGCGAATTTCTGGCCTTCCGAGATCAGATCGTCCAGCACCTGCGGCACGGCGAAGACATCGCCGGGCAATTTGCGCAGGTCGGCGCGCAGCACCAGCAGGCCGCGGCGGTCGGCCTGATACATCGGACCGCCCTGCCAGTGCGGCATCAGGCCTGCGATCAGCGCCACCGCGTCGATATCGCCGGGGCGGCGGGCGCGGCCATCGGTCAGCATCCGGCCACCCTCGGCCGCCAGCGCCGCAAGGCAGATCTGCACCAAAGCCTGACCGCCCCGCGGCATTGGCGGTAACGTGCGACCGGTCATGCCAAAGCCAAAAGCGTCGAGGGCCAGGACAATCGCTTCGGGGGCGTGGCCGTTCGCCACAAGGTGTTGCTCGGCAGCCTCAAGCGCCAACCGCAGGCCCAGTTCCACCGGACCACCCGGCCCCACCGCCACCACCCGCCAGTTCAGCCGCCGCGCCAGCGCCGTCAGCGCCAGGATCTGCCCGGGCAAGGCCCCTGCCCCGATGGCCAGTTCCGCCAGCCCGCCCGACGCCTCGGGCACCGTCAGACCGGCCCCGCGCAACACCGCCCCCATCACCGCCCGAGGCGTGTTCCGCAGCAGATCCGGGGCCAGATGTGGCGCCAGATCTGGCGGCAGGGCTTCAAACCCCGGCGCGGTCAGGATCAGATCCACCCCTGCCAAAGCCGCCACCGTCTGACCCGAGGACAAGCGCGCCCAATTGGCATCCCGGTCGTCTTCGCTGGATTGACCGGCCGCCACTTCTTGCTCTTGTGCTGCGGCAATCCGGCCCAGAACATCCGCCAGACGGGCGCGGTCGGGGTCGCACAGCGCCACACGCAGGCCGCAGGTCAGCGACTGACGAGCCAGATCGAAGGCCAGATCGCCAGCGCCCCAGATGCCGATGGCCGCAAGGCCGGGCAAGGTCTGGCCTGCCACCTCGGCAGGCAGTTGCAACGCGCGGTGCTTGGCCTGAAAGGCGTGGCACAGGCCATGTGATTGCGAGCTGGCGGCCAGATCGTCGAAGGCCACAGCCTCGACCGTCAGACCAGCTTCAAACGGCAGCAAAGCCGCCGCCTCGACACAGTCGATGATGCGGGCGGGGGCGGGCAAAGGATTGGTCTTGTCCGCAGCACGGGCCCGGGCCACCGCGGCCTGATACCCCGCCATGTCGCGCAAACCCGTCATCAGAACCGCCGTCGGGCGCGCAGGCAGGCCTTCCAGCGCCATGGCCAGGGCCGCCTCGCCCAGGTTTTCCGTTACCATCCGGTCAATCAGTCCGATGGCCAGCGCCTCGGGGGCGCGCAGATGCAGGCCGGTCAGCATCAGCTGCAAGGCCGCCTCGGCCCCGATCAGACGGGGCAGGCGCTGCGTGGTGCCGGCACCCGGCAACAGGCCCAGGCCAACCTCTGGCAGGCCCAGCACGGCGGTGGTCGTGGCCATCCGGTAGTGCGCCGCCAGCGCCAGTTCCAGACCCGCACCAAGGGCCTGACCATGCAGGGCGGCAATCACCGGGCGCGAAAAGCCTTCCACCCGGCGGCACAAGGCGGCCAGTTCGGCCCGGCGTGCGCCCCGACCAGCTTCGCCAATCTCAGCCCCCGCCGAAAAACCGCGCCCCTCGCCGCGCAGGATCACCGCGCTGACCGAAGCATCCTGCGCCACCGCCTCGAATGCCTGCATCAGCGCCTGTACGACCGCCGACGTCAGAGTATTGAACGGAGGATGCGCCAGAACCAGCACCACGACCGAGCCGAAGCGGTCCAACCGCACATTGCCGAAACTGACCTGTCCCGCCGCCTGACCCGTCACTTGCACAGCTACCCCCGGTTAACCTTGCCACATTCAAGGACCAAACCCCAAGACTTGTCCACAGGCAACGGCGGCTCTCGCCACCCTAAACCGGCATGTTGTCAAAGCCTTCTTCCTCGGCCGCATCTTCGGCCTGCATCTGAGCCTCGGTCTTCGGCGCGGAGTCGCCGCCGAACAGCACCGAAAGCCCGTCCATCTCGGCCTTCAGAACGGCCAAAGCCGAAACCTCGGCGGACAGCAGCGCCCCGGTCCAGTCGCCCATCAGGTCTTTTGTCAGGGTCAGCGGGTCTTTGGCAACACTCATGCTGCGCACTCCTGGCAAAAGGGGGTATAAGGAAGAACGTCCAGCCGTGCCTCACTTATCGCGGCGCCGCAGCGCTGGCAGGACCCGTAATCGCCGGTTGCGACCCGCTGCAAAGCCGCTGCAATCGCGCGCAATTCGGCTTGCGCATCAAGGCCCATGCCCTCCAGCACCTCGTCGCCTTCGCGCTGAGTGGCAAGTTCCTCCCAGTCGCGGTCCTGATGCGAGTCCAGTTCGGTCTTGATCTGGTCAATCCGCTCCCGCAACTCGGCCCGTCGGGCCTCAAGTTCTGCCTGACGCATTTCTACCGATTTCATGGCACGCTCCTTGTTGTTGCAATCTTAGACCGCTCGCGTGGTTCGAACCTTGATTCATATCAATCCCGCACCGGCTTACATATTCACCCGTTCAAATGTATAATGGCGGCCTTTCCCCGGTTAGAGGTCTGCCATGCATCCCCGCGTTCATGCCTTTTTCGACGAAGCGACCAACACCGTCACTTATGTCGTGGCCGAGCCTGACGGGCTGGCCTGCGCCGTCATTGACTCGGTGCTGGATTTCGACCAGCCCTCTGGCCGCACCGACACAAGGTCTGCGGATGCGGTGATTGCCTTCATAAAGGCGCAGGGTTTCCGGTTGGAGTGGATTTTGGAAACCCATGTTCACGCCGACCACCTGTCCGCCGCCCCCTACCTGCAAGAGGCCTGTGGCGGCAGGCTGGCCATCGGCGCCAACATCACGGTGGTGCAGGACACCTTCGGCAAGGTTTTCAACGAGGGCACAAGGTTTGCCCGCGACGGTTCGCAGTTTGACCGGCTTCTGACCGATGGTGATCAGGTGATGATCGGCCAGATGCGCTGCGATGCGCTGCATACGCCGGGCCACACCCCGGCTTGCATGACCTATCTGATTGGCGATGCGGCTTTCGTGGGCGATACGCTGTTCATGCCCGACTATGGCACGGCACGCTGCGACTTTCCCGGCGGGTCGGCTGCGATGATGTATGACAGCATCCAGCGCATTCTGGCCTTGCCTGACGCCACCCGGATTTTCGTCTGCCACGACTACAAGGCCGCCGGACGCGACCAATATGCCTGGGAAACCACCGTTGGCGCGCAGAAGGCCTTGAACAAGCACATCGGCGCAGGCAAACTCAAGGCTGACTTCATAGCCCTGCGAGAGGCGCGCGATGCCACGCTGTCGATGCCCAAGCTGATTCTGCCGTCGTTGCAGATCAACATGCGGGCGGGGCAGAAACCGGAACCAGAGGACAACGGCGTGTCTTATCTGAAACTGCCGCTGAACCTGCTTTGAACCTTACGAGGACAGAATGAACCCGGACTGGATATGGGGCTTTGGCGGCGGGTTGCTGATTGGCATCGCGGCCTCGGGCTATCTTCTCTTCAACGGCAAGATCATTGGCATTTCCGGCATCATTGGAGAGTTGGTGGATGGCACCGGCTGGGGCACCTGGACCGACCGCGCGGCCTTCATCGCAGGCCTGGTGCTGGTGCCCTGGGGGATCTCCCACTTTGTCGGAGTTGTAACCAACCTGACCAGCAACTGGCTGGTGGTGATCGCGGGCGGGCTGCTGGTCGGGGTCGGCACAAGGCTGGCCAATGGCTGCACCTCGGGCCACGGCGTTTGCGGCATGGCGCGACTTTCGCTGCGCAGCATTGTGGCGACGGTATTCTATGTGCTGGCGGGCGGCGTGGTGATGGCCGTGCTGCGCCACGTTCTGGGGGTGATCTGATGTGGCGGCTGCTGACCGGCCTGATCTGCGGCGGCATCTTCGGCGCCGGGCTCTTGCTGTCGGGGATGACCAACACGCTGAAAGTGCAGGGCTGGCTCGACGTCTTTGGCGACTGGGACCCGACGCTGGCCTTCGTGCTGGGCGGTGCCATCCTGCCGATGAGTTTGGCCTGGCGGATTGCAGCGCATCGCCGCACCTCTATCCTCGGCTATGACCTGCCGCCACCACCCAAGCGCGAGGTCGGGCCCAACCTCGTGATAGGCTCCGTCCTGTTCGGCGCCGGCTGGGCCTTGGCGGGCCTTTGCCCCGGCCCGTCAGTGGCCTCGCTCAGCTACGGCGGTTGGGGCGGTCTGGTCTTTCTTCTCGCCATGGCCGCAGGTATGGTCGCGGCACCGCACCTGCGCGCCCGGATTGACGGCGCACCAGCCCCGAGGAGCAAAATGGACATCCGTGCCCTGACCCCTGACTATGCCGTCTCGCCCCAGATCGTGCCCGAAGATCTGGCCATCCTCAAAGCCGCAGGCTTCACCACCGTAATCGACAACCGCCCCGATGGCGAAATCCCCGGCCCGCTGCACGCCGAGGCAATGAAAACCGCAGCCGAGGCGCTTGGCCTGACCTTCGTGTTCAACCCGATCACCCCCAGCACCTTCTCGGATCAGGTGCTGGCGACGCAAAAAGCCGCAATCGAGGGTTCGACGGGACCGGTCTTCGCCTATTGCGCCTCGGGCAACCGGTCGTCCTGCGTCTGGGCGCTGGTGCTGGCCGGGCAACGCCCGACCGAGGAGCTGATCGGAATTCCGGCCAGGTTCGGCTACAATCTGGAAGGCCTGCGCGACCGGATTGAGGCTACGGCCCCCTAAAGCCGACGTCGGTTTGCGAGGCCAAAGCTGGGGGGTTTCACACCCCCAGACCCCTCGTGGGATATTCGAGCCTTGGAACGCGAGAAATTGTGCCGGAACGTGTGTCGGCAATTGCGCCGGAAATTGATTCTGGCAAGTGAATGATTGCGTCGGGGTTTGTGGTGTTTTGCATGGTTCGTAAGGGTTTACGAGTGCGGACGCACGTAAGTCATTGATTTTGTTGGCGGGGAGGTATGCCCGTAAACCGACCGGTAAACCGCGAATTATCTACTTTCGGAGCAAGCACACCCGAACCTCAGAATGAACTTCCACCTTTGGTGAACGCCCCATCGCTGCGGTGTATCTCGTCCAGGGCGGCTACGGTGCTGCCCAGTCCTTTGCCTAGCTTCGCCCTGGTTTCGGCACTCTCGCCAATCTCTTTCAACAGAAGCCCGACAAGGGTCTTCACCGAACTGGGGTGAATCGCTCTGATTGCATCGACCATTGCCAGCTCGTCACTACTCTCGTGGCATTCGTTGATCATGCCTTGTCCGGCTACAACCGAGTTGAGTTCGTATTCGTTTCGCAGGGTGCCGGAGACCAGAAAGTCACCCGAGATGCCAGCTTTCATGCTGATCTGGCGAAGTATAGAAGGTTTCGGAACCGTGCGGCCATTCTCGTAGTTCGCAAGTGCCGAGCGGGTCAAGCCCACCAAGTTCGCAAACTCTTCCTGGCTGCGCTCCCCCCGAAGGGCGCGAAGGCGTTTTTGCACTTCAGTGCTTTCTTGCGTTTCGCTTCTGTGCTGAATTGCCACCTGTGCTGACTTGGGTAAAAGTGTGACTACAGTTGAGCAAACAAGCACAAGTCATCACAAATGTCAAAGACCAGAACACCAATCGCCAAAACTCTATGGTCCGAAGGCAAGACTTGGCACTGCGAAATCCTTCCGGTTACCCAAGTACCAGATCAATCAGGCGGCAAGGGTGGCACGGTTTGGGCGCTGCGCCTGGACGTGTGCGATCCGTCGCTTCGCGCCAAGCTCTGCCCGCCTGAAAGCACCGCTTTAACGCCCGTTAAACAGCCCTTGAAAGGCATTCCGGAAGCGCGGCACTTCGACGTGACGGCAGACAAGCGGGCTTTTCTGAAGCCCATTCTTGAGCACCCCAAGAACACGGCAGAGCGGGCGGCGGCGTTCAATGCGGTTGCGGGTCAACTTCACAAATTCGAAAACGATTTGAAGCGCTTCAGTGTCAGCACCTTGCGCGGTTGGGTCGCGACGTTTGAGAAGCGGGGGCGGTTGCACTGGCTCCGCAAGCGCGGTCTGACAAGGGCAAGACGCGGGTGTTCGTGGTCAAATGGCGGGATGATCGGGTTTGCCTTCCGGATTCCGTCAAGGCAAATATCGCCACCTTGAATCGCCCCGGGTTTGCCGGAGATCTTCAACCTGATTAAGGGGCACCTCGATTTTTGTCTGTTTTCAGCGCCGTTCCTCTGCGTGGCTGGTTTGAAGCGGACAGGACGCCGCTGACTGGCGGGCTGATGGGTGGTTTTGTGTCTGTCGCACGGTCTTTTGGGCCCGATCCGCGCGCCTCGCTGCCCGATCGGCAGTTCCGGTCGCCCCTTTCTTATGCCGGGCACGGGTCTAGGCGGCGCAACTGACCCAGACACCGCATGTTGTAGACGATGTTCTTCATCCCGATCTTGGCCTTGGCCCGCACGAGGCCGATGGTTCGCACAAGGGTGCCGCCCATGTCGTTGGCCTGCGCGCCAAAGATATGCTCGACCCGGCCCC
>JAYSQA010000078.1:0-1552 GCA_043721775.1 Rhodobacterales bacterium | reverse complement strand
GGCTGCGCCGTGACAGCGGTGGTGTTTTCCTCGTTGGATAGCAGTCTATGGGTCGTAGCCCTTGTCGCCGCCGGGCTTTGCGTGGCCTGTATTGCCGGGATCAGGTCTTTGAATCGCAGTGATGAAACGGGGTACATTCCCCCTGAGGGCGAGCCAGAGCGGGTGGATACTAAGCAGTTGGACCTGACACCGTCAGACCCTGATCGGGCGGACCAACATGGGGTGGACAAGGACAAGGATAACTGAACCCGCAACGAAGCCTAAGGGTTCAGACAGCAACGCCCGCCTTAAGCCCGTCAAACACCGCTTCCTCTGCCGTGCGCGGGGCAAGGCAGTCGCCTGCCATCAGCACTTCGATCCCCATCCCGTGCAGAGCGTCAGATAAGCCGTCGACGGGCGTGTGGCCCAAAGCCAGAACCACAGTGTCAATCCCCGCAACCTCCACCGGGTCGCCGTTGGTGGTGTGCTGAAGGTACACCGTGTCGCCCGCCGTTCCATAAAGCCGTGCGTAGGGCCGCACTTCGACCCCCAGCCGGTGCAGTTCAGAGGCTATGTTGTCGCGCACATACAGTGGCAGCATCTCGCCCAGATGGGTGCCGTTCACAGCCAAGGTGACACGGCACCCCTCGCGCGCCAAGGCTTCGGCCACGCCGGGGCCAATCCAGTCGCAACGCCAGTCGGCCACCAGAACGCGATGGCCCGGACGCACCTTGCGGTCCAGCACATCCCAGGCGGTGACGATCTGAATTTGCCCATCGGTGGGCAGGTCCGGCACATAGGGCACCGCTCCGGTGGCCAGGATCACCGCATCCGGGGCGTGCGCCTGCACCATGTCCACCGTCACCCGCACCCCACGCCGGACCTGCACCTGTGCCAGTTCCAACTCTCGGGTCAGGTTGGTGACAATGCCGCCAAACTCGGCCCGTCTTGGTAAAAGCTGCGCCTTCAACGCCTGCCCACCAAGGTGTGGAGCCGCCTCGTACAGCGTCACCAGATGCCCGCGTTTGGCTGCCGTGATGGCAGCCTTCATGCCTGCAGGCCCGCCGCCCACCACCATGACGCGCTTGGGCGTCAGGGCAGGGATCAAAGCCCCGTAAACCAGTTCCCGCCCGGTTTCGGGATGCTGGATGCATGACACCGGCAAGCCCCGGTGAAAGTGCCCGATGCAGGCCTGATTACAGCCGATACAGGCGCGGATGTCATCGGTAGCCCCCCTCAGCGCCTTTGCGGGCATATCAGGGTCGGCAATCATCGCCCGCGTCATGCCGCACATGTCAGCACGGCCTGCGGCGAGGATCGCCTCCGCCTCTTGCGGCTGATTGATCCGGCCCGCCACAAACACCGGCACATTCAACGCCTTGCGAAAAAGCCCGGCATCGGGCGCCACATAGCCCGGTGCAAAGGCCATCGGCGGCGCGATATGCACCGCCCCACCGACGGAAGCTGAGGTGCCCGTGGTCACATTCACATAATCCAGACCCTGCTCCACCGCGCGGCACGCCGAAAGCGCCTCTGCCAGCGTCAGCCCCTCGTCATCGCGCTCGCCCGCGCT
>JAYSQA010000077.1:0-48354 GCA_043721775.1 Rhodobacterales bacterium | reverse complement strand
GCCGGCGCCAAAGCATGGCTGCTCATCGCCCACACCCACCATCTCATCCGCCTGCTCGCAAGGCCATGACAACACACAGATAGTTTCGAAGCAGACTCTAAGGGCCGGAGGCTGTGGGGCCGGGACCTGCGGTGTGGCAGGGCGCGTGCCGCAGGGGCGGGGGGCGGGCCTTGGTGCGGCAGGTCAAATCGGGCCTTGCGGACTGCGGCCTGCCGTCAGAGGAACTCTCGCACCACCTGTTCCACCATGCTGACATCGGCTTGCGTGCAATCGAACTGACCCACCTGCACGCGGATCACGAAAGCCCCTTCATGGTGGGTTTGCGTCAAGTAGACGCGGCCGTCGTCGTTGATGCGGGTCAAAAGCGCCTCGGTGGCGGCATCGGTTGCAAGCGCGAAGGTGAACAGCGACAGCGACGGCTGCGTGACGATGGTCAGCCCGGGCAGTTGGGCCAGCGCTGCGGCCAGTTCGCGGGACCAGGTCACATGGTTGCGGATGCGGGCACGCAAGCCCTCCAGCCCATAGGCGCGCAAGGTGAACCACAGCTTCAGCGCGCGGAAGCGGCGGCCCAGGGGCACCGTCCATTCGTTGAAATTCACCACCTCTTCGCGGCCAGCCTTCGCAATGGGGCCAGCCTTCTCAAGTGCGACCGCGTTTTCATGAGGGTCTGCCTTCCCATGAGCGCCTGCCTTCACAAGTGCTCCAGCTTTCGCTATCGCGCCCGCCTTCTCAAGCGGGCCCGTCTCCAGATAAGACGGGCGCAGGCCGAGGGTCTTGATCTGTGGCGTAGGGTCGCGCAGGAACTGCACCGCGCAGTCAAACTGCGCGCCAAGCCATTTATGCGGGTTGAAGACGATGCTGTCCGCCGCTTCGACACCCTGCCACAGCGGGCGAAACTCGGGGCAGATCATGGCAGAACCGGCCCAGGCCGCATCGACATGCACCGGCAGGCCGTGGGATTTGGCCACGGCGATGCAATCGGCCATGCGGTCAAAAGCGCCGACCGAGGTGCCTCCGGCGCACAAGACCACCCCAATCGGGCGGCGGCCTGCGACAAGGTCGGCCTCGATGGCGGCCGACAGCGCCTCGGGACGCATCGACAGGGTGGTGTCGGTTGGGATTTTCACAAGGTTGCTCTGGCCAATCCCTGCGATGCGCACCGCCTTGTCGACCGAGGAATGGGTCTGTGCACTGGCGTAAAGCCGCAGGCGGGGCTGGGATGAGAGGCCCTCGGTCAGGCCCGCCCAATCGAGGGCCTGCTCGCGCATGGTCAGGATGGCGGACAGGGTGGCGGTGGTGGCGCTGTCGTGGATCGTGCCGGTGAAGCCTTCGGGCAGGCCCAGCGACTGGCGCAACCAGTCGATCATGACCTGTTCAATCTCTGTCACGGCAGGCGAGGTTTGCCACAGCATCCCTTGGGCGGCAATCGCATTGGCCAGCTGTTCGGCCAGCATCGAGGCGGGTGAGGCATTGGCCGGGAAATACGCAAAGAAGCGCGGGTGCTGCCAGTGGGTCAGGCCGGGCGGCACGATGCGGTCGAAATCGGCGAAGATATCCTCCATCGGCTCCGGCGTTTCGGGCGGGGTGGAGGGCAGCTGGCTGGAGATTGCGCCGGGGATCAGGGGGGCGCGGACCGGCCTGCCACGCAAGCCCGCATGGTAGTCATGCGCCCAGTCGGCGGCCCGTTTGGACCAGATGCGCAGATCGTCGTGGTTCATGGGGTGCCTTTCGCTTTGGAACGGATCAAGGCAGAGGAAGGCAGAATTGGCAAGGCTCAGGAAGAGAATAGGGTCCAAAGTCCGCCAGTATCTGCCGGGTCAGTTTCACGCGGTGTCAGGCTGGCGCGGTGTCAGGCTGGCGCGGTGAGGGTTAGTGCTGTGAGGGTTGGTGCTGTGAGGGCTTGGGCAGGTCGGGCCATTGCAGGTCGGGCCATTGCAGGTCGGGCCGGTGCAGGTCGGGCCATTGCAGGTCAGACCGGTGCAGGTCAGACCAGTGCAGGTCGGGCCGGTGCAGGTCGGGCCGGTGCAGGTCGGGCTGTATATGTTGCGGATGCGGTCGGCCTTCGCGGCCATCGGTAACGGGCCGGAACGTTTGGGCCCAAACCGCAGTCGAGCGCTGACTTGGTCTTTGGCGCGGGTCAGGCTGGCGCTGGCACAAGGTCAGGTGGGTGGCCACGGGCCAAGACCGGACTGCACCTTCCTGGTCAGGCTGGCGCGGATCACGCCGTATGAAATGCGGATGCGGTCGGCCATTTCATCCTCGGGGACTAGGCCGAAGGGGATGCGCACCCAGCTTGCATGGAAATAGGGGGCACGCAGGGCGCGGCCCATGTCGATCAGCAGCGCGGCTGTGTCAGTGTCGGGGCATTTGACGTTCACCCCGTGGCCCTCCACCACCCCTACCACGGCGAAAAGCTTGCCCCCGATCTTCCAGGCGTCATGCCCGCCGCCCCACGGGTCAGACCATGTGGCCCCGGGCAAAGCAGCAGAGACAGCGTTGACACGAGCGCGGGTCATGGTGACAAATTGCGCAAGCCCAAAGTGCAATTCAAGTCAAACTGAAGACATCGGGCTAAAATCTGCAAAGGGCCGACCGAAATCGTGCCATAATCATCTGCCATCTACCTGCCCGACGGTGTGCCTGCCCGACGGTGTGCCTGCCCCATTTGTTGCCTTGCCCGGTGCCTGCCTTTCCCACCACAGGAGTGTTCGATGCGCCTTTCTCGCCGACTGTTGCTTTTGTCAGCCATTGCCTTGCCGCTGGCGGCTTGTGGCAGCACCTATGCCACTGATTATGCCTTGGGCCTGACCCCCGAAGTCACCGGGCAATGGCATGTCTCGTCGGTTCAGGTTGTGGTGCCCAAAAGCCTGACCGTCTCGGAAGAGGGTCTTCTGGTGCCGCAGGCCGATATCGTCTGGCGCGAGGATGATCCGCAAGGCGACCGGCGCGCTGAGGTCGGGATGATCCTGCAACAGGCAATCGCCAAGGCGGCCGCAGGGCTGCATGGGCGGCATCCGGTCATTCTGGCGGTGCAGGTCCAGCGCTTTCATGCGCTGACATTCGAGGCCGAGACATTGCTTTCAGACGCGGGGGTGCACAACATCCAGTTCATCATCACGGCGCTGGATGGCAAGACTGGCGCGGTGCTGGCGGGGCCTGCGCATATCCAGGCCGATCTGCCCGCCCTGTCGGGGCAGGCGATGAAGGACGCCCGGGCGCGGGGGCAGACCCAGAAGTCGCAAATCTCGGCCCATGTCACGGCGACTGTGGCGGGGTGGCTGGCGATCGGGCCGGACGTGCGCGGCACCTTCCAGCGGCTTGGCGACTGACGGCGGACAGGCGCAGGATTGGGCTGCGAAAGCCTGACCCGCCTTGGCCCCCCCCGCCTTGGGCCCCCCCCGCCTTGGGCCACCCTGCCTTGGGCATGATCCGCACGGGACAGATCCGCCTTGGGCCTGATCCGACTTCGTCCGATTGGCCTTGCGCCGGCTTGTGAAGGGATGGTCCATGCGGATCTGACCTGACTAGCCCGCTTTGCGAACAGCCCGAATTGCGAAAGTTCGGGCGGCGAAAAGTAAGGCGGCGGAAGGCTGCCTTGCAGAAGGCCCGCCGGCAAAAGGCCCGCCTTTTGAAAAGCTGCTCTGCAAATGGCTGGCCAGCGGAAGGCTGCCCTGCGTGTCACACGCCTTGCGGACGGCCGGGCTGCGGATGGCTCTTGGATTAACCGGCAGCGTTCCACTTTCCCCCTTGGTTTGGCCGCCTTCTTTCGTTAGACAGCGGCGCATGACGGGCAAAAGCATCATCAATCTGTGCTGCATTACCGGCTGACTTTGTCAGGCGGGCCCGTCCTTTCGTCTTTATCCAACGAAACCGGTTCCGCCCGCAGGGGGGAGTTTTGGGATTTGGAGGAATGATGGTCATGATCCGTCTGCACAACACGGCTGCCCGCGCGAAAGAGGATTTCGCGCCGATTGATCCCCTCAATGTCCGGATGTATGTCTGCGGGCCGACCGTGTACGACCGTGCCCATCTTGGCAATGCAAGGCCGGTGGTGGTGTTTGATGTGCTGTTCCGGCTGCTGCGCCATGTTTACGGCGATGGGCACGTAACCTATGTGCGCAACTTCACCGACGTCGATGACAAGATCAACGCCACGGCACAGGCCAGGAAGGCGGCAGGTGATCCCCGCACTTTGGAAGCCCTGATCCGCGAACGGACCGAGCAAACCATCGGCTGGTATCACGCCGACATGGACGCCCTGGGGGCTTTGCGGCCGACAGTGGAGCCGCGTGCGACGGACTTCATCCCCCAGATGGTCGCGATGATCGCGGGGCTGATCGCACCGGACAAAGACGGCGTAAGCCACGCTTATGAAAAGGCTGGCCACGTCCTGTTCCGGGTGCGGTCCTACAAAAACTACGGGGCTTTGTCGGGCCGGTCGGTCGATGACATGATCGCGGGGGCGCGGGTTGAGGTGGCACCGTTCAAGGAAGATCCGATGGACTTCGTGCTGTGGAAACCCTCGGATGCTGATGTGCCGGGGTGGGACAGCCCGTGGGGACGCGGGCGTCCGGGCTGGCATATCGAATGCTCGGCCATGGCCGACGAACTGCTGGGGCGGAATTTTGATATTCACGGCGGCGGGCTGGATCTGGCGTTCCCCCACCACGAGAATGAGATCGCCCAAAGCCACTGCGCCCATCCGGATGACGGCTTCGCCAAGGTCTGGATGCACAATGAGATGCTTCAGGTCGAGGGCAGGAAGATGTCCAAATCGTTGGGCAACTTCTTCACGGTAAGGGATTTGCTGGAGCAGGGGGTTCCGGGCGAGGTAATCCGGTTTGTGCTGCTGGGGACGCATTACGGCAAGCCGATGGACTGGACGGCGGAAAAGGCGGCACAGGCGGAGGCGACCTTGCGCAAGTGGCGCGGGCTTGTCGCGGGCATCGAGCCCGCGCCAAGCCCGCTGCCGGGTGTCATTTCTGCGCTGGCGGATGACTTGAACACGGCAGGGGCACTGGCAGAACTGCACAGCGCTGCGGGGCGGGGCGATTTTGCGGGGCTGGCGGCCTCGGCCCGGTTGATGGGGCTGCTGACGGAGGAGATGGGGGATTGGATGACGACGGTGGACCTGGCACCCTATGCCCAACGGCTGGCCGCGTTGCGGACGGAAGCGGTGGCGATGAAAGACTTTGCTGGCGTCGATGCCTTGAAAGCGGCATTGATTGCGGCGGGCGTGGAAGTGCGGATGTCCAAGGCGGGGGTGGACCTGCTGCCCGGCCCCGGCTTTGACGCGGGCAAGCTGGAGGCGCTGAAATGAACCCCACCCTTGAACCCCAAAAATTTTCGACGAAAATTTTTGGTCGCACCACTCCCGGTCCCCATCATGCGTGAACGCCTGTATCTGTTTGACACCACCCTGCGCGATGGCCAGCAGACGCAAGGTGTCCAGTTCTCGACCCTTGAAAAGCGCCAGATCGCTACGGCTCTGGATGCCTTGGGGGTGGATTACATCGAAGGTGGCTGGCCGGGCGCGAACCCCACCGACAGCGAGTTCTTCGCCAATCCGCCGCAAACCCGCGCCACGATGACGGCGTTCGGCATGACCAAGCGGGTCGGACGATCGGCTGACAATGATGATGTGCTGGCGGCTGTCTTGAATGCCAACACCCCCGCTGTCTGCCTTGTCGGCAAGACGCATGAGTTTCATGTCATCACCGCCCTCGGTGTGACGCTGGAGGAAAACCGCCAGGCCATCGCCGACAGCTTTGCCCATGTCGTGGCCCGCAGCCGCGAGGCCTTGTTTGATGCGGAACACTTCTTTGACGGCTGGAAAGCCAACCCGTCCTATGCCTTGTCCTGCCTGCGCACGGCCATGGACGCAGGGGCCCGCTGGCTGGTGCTGTGTGACACCAACGGCGGCACCTTGCCTGCCGAAGTGTCGCGCATCGTGGCCGCGGTGATAGCCTGTGGAATACCGGGCGACCGCCTGGGCATCCACTGCCACGATGACACCGGCAATGCGGTCGCCAACTCTTTGGCTGCGGTCGAAGCCGGGGTGCGCCAGATACAAGGCACGTTGAACGGGCTGGGCGAGCGGTGCGGCAATGCCAACCTGACCACGCTGATCCCGACCCTGCTGCTGAAACAGCCCTATGCCTCGGCCTATGAAACCGGGGTTTCGCTGGACGGCCTGAAGGGCCTGCTCCGTGACAGCCGGATGCTGGATGATATCCTGAACCGGGTGCCCTTGCGGCAATCGCCCTACGTGGGCGCCAGCGCTTTTGCCCACAAGGCCGGCCTGCATGCGTCAGCGATCCTGAAAAACCCCTCGACCTACGAACATGTCGATCCATCGGTCGTAGGCAACGCCCGCGTCATCCCGATGAGCAATCAGGCTGGGCAGTCGAACCTGCGCGCCAGGCTGGCCGCCATCGGCATCTCGATTGCCGCAGGCGACGCGCGTTTGTCGCGCATTCTGGACGTGGTGAAAGAGCGCGAGGATCAGGGCTATGCCTATGACGGCGCGCAAGCCTCGTTCGAACTTTTGGCCCGGCGCGAACTGGGGCTGTGCCCGACCTTTTTCGAAGTGATCCGCTACCGCGTGACGGTAGAGCGGCGGCGGTCGTCTACCGGACGCAATGTGACGCTGTCGGAAGCGGTGGTGGTGGTGAAGATCGGCGATCAGGTGATGATGTCGGTCAGCGACAGCGCCGATGAGGCAGGGTCTGATCATGGCCCGGTGAATGCCTTGTCCAAGGCCCTTGCCAAGGACCTTGGCCCCTATCAGGCGGTGACCCGCGACCTGCATCTGGTCGATTTCAAGGTCCGCATCACGCAAGGCGGCACCGAAGCCGTCACCCGCGTCATCATCGACAGCGAGGATTCGAACGGCAACCGCTGGAGCACGGTCGGCGTCAGTGCCAACATCGTTGACGCGTCCTTCGAGGCGCTGTTGGATGCCATCATCTGGAAACTGGTGCGCGATGTGCAATCGGGCGAGGGGCAGGGCGGATGACCCCTTTCACCACAGCCTCTGCAACCTTTCTGATGGCGGCCCTTGTCCTGTCGTCCTGCGCCGCCCCGGCACCTTTGCCCGTGGCCGGAGAGATCGTGGTGGCCTCGGGTGGGTTCTTTGGCTCGTCCAGCACGCAGATCTTTTCGGACGGCACCGTGATCGTGACCAATGCCACGCCGGGACAAGCCCCGATCCGCAGCATCACGCATGGCCTGCCCGAGGCCTACGTCAAGGCCGCCGCCGTCCTTGCCGCCGAGGGTCCGGCCACACAGCGCGCCATCAAACCGCATGCGCAGCTGTGCATGGACTACGGCACGGATCAGGTGACCGCCTCACCCCCGGTTGCGGGCTTCGACACGGCCACCGCAGCCTGTCCGGATGCCGCACTGTCTGACCTGATGGACCATGTCCTCGCCACACTGGCTCAGCCATGACCCCAGTCCAGCCATGACCCCGGCCCATCCATGACGATTGATGCCTGCGCCGCCCTCGTCCAGCGCGGCGACCCCGACCGCTTCGCCGCCACCATGGCCGCCCATCCGGCCCTGCGCGCCCGGTTGTGGCCGCTTTATGCCTTCAACCTTGAAGTCGCCCGCGCCCCCTGGATGACCGAACAACCGCTGATCGCCGAAATGCGCCTGCAATTCTGGCGTGACATGCTGACCGCCGCAAAGCCCCGCGCGCATGAGGTGGCTGGCGCCCTGCACGCCCTGTTGCGGGATACCCCCGGCCTCGCCCCCCTGCTGGATAGCCTGATCGAGGCCCGCCGCCACGACATCACGCGTGAACCCTTCGCCTCTGACACCGCCTTCGATGCCTATATCGAGGCGACCTCTGCCACGCTTTTGTGGTCCGCCGCCCTGACCTTGGGTGCCGCCCCCGAAACCGAGACCGCCTTTCGCGCGCTCGGCTGGGCGGCAGGCTTGGCTGTCTACCTGCGCGCAGTGCCGGCCCTGACCGCGCGCAACCTGCAACCGCTGGTCAACCCCGACCCAAAGGCTATTCGCAGCCTTGCCGCCGAAGGCCTCAACCACCTGGCCATCGCCCGCAGCCAACGCCGCAGCTTCGGCCCCGCCGCCCCGGCAGCGCTGACCGCCTGGTCTGCCGGGCCCGTGCTGCGTCAAGCCCATGACAACCCGACCCGCGTGGCCGAAGGCACCCTCGCCCTGTCCGAGTTCAAGAAACGCGGCACTCTGGTCTGGATGACCTTGACCGGTCGGTTCTGACAGCAAGCGGTTTCAAGACCAGACTGACTGCCGCCACCGAAGCGACTGCCGCCACCGAAGCGACTGCCGCCACTGAAGCGACTGCCGCCACAAAAGCGACTGCCGCCTCAGACGTGACTGCCGCCACAAAACCGACTGCGGCAACAAATACGTCAGCCGAAAAGGCCCGCGAAAGGCCGCTGCTGCATCATGCCTGCGCAGCCGCGCAGCACTCATCCTCCCCTTGGGTGAAAGCCGTCAGTCCAACCGACGGGTGAAACGCACGGCCGTGTTGGGCAGCGGCCCATACCCCATGCGCTGGTAATACGCCTGTGCTGCCGCGTTGCCCGGATGGGTGCCAATGATCAGATAGCTGCACCCCAGATCGCGGCCCAAAACCTCTGCCGCCCGCACCAGCGCCGACCCAACGCCCAAACGCCGCGCCGCCGCAACCACGAACAGATGGTGCAAATCCAAACCCCGTTCGCCATAACCCAGCCGCGCCAGCGGCAGCAGCGCTGCATAGCCGACCAAAGCCCCCGCAGCCTCCGCCACCAGCCCATGAAACCACGGGCTGGCCCCGAAGAAATCCCGCTCCACCCCGGCCCGCGTCAGCCGAGGCACATCGTCATGATAGCGCGTCAACGCCTCCGCCAGCGCCAACAGCCCTGCGGCATCGTCCGCCACCGCCTTGCGGGTCACCAAACCCTGCATCCTGCCACCCGCCACTCGCTCCTTGTACTCCGGCTTGAACTCGCCCCTCTGACCCCAACTCTGCCCGACCTGCGCGCCAAAAGCAAAAGGGGCGCACAGGTTCCCCCCGCCCCCCCCTTTCATACTTGTCCAAATATCCCCGCCGGAGGCTTCCCCCGCCGCAGGACATCTCACCCCATCAAAGCCGCAACGCCGGGCAAATCCTTGCCCTCCATCCACTCCAGGAACGCGCCGCCCGCAGTCGAGATGAAGGTGAAATCCGCGGCCACCCCGGCGTGATGCAGCGCTGACACCGTATCGCCGCCGCCCGCGACTGAAATCAGCCTGCCCGCCCGCGTCAACTCTGCCGCGACCTTAGCCGCAGCCGTGGTGGCGGCATCGAAGGGGGCTATCTCGAACGCCCCCAAAGGCCCGTTCCAGATCAGCGTCTTGCAGGCATCAAACACCAATGTGATCTCCGCCACCGTCTGCGGCCCGGCGTCGAGAATCATCTGATCCGCCGGGCAGTCCGCCACGGCTACCACCTTGTTGGCCGCCCCCGCCCGGAACTCGCCCGCCACCACCAGATCAACCGGCAGATGAATGGTGCAACCCGCCGCCCTGGCTTTGGTCACGATCTCCAGCGCCGTTGGCGCCATGTCCCGCTCGGCCAGCGATTTGCCAACCTCAAAACCCTGCGCCACAAGGAAGGTGTTGGCCATGCCACCGCCGATCACCAGATGATCAACTTTGGTGACAAGGTTGCCCAACAGCTCCAGCTTGGTCGAAACCTTGGCCCCACCCACCACCGCCACCACCGGCCGGGCCGGCGTGCCAAGGGCCGCCTCCAGCGCCTTCAGTTCGGCTTCCATCAACCGGCCCGCCGCCGCAGGCATCAGCCGCGCCAGGCTTTCGGTCGAAGCATGGGCACGGTGCGCCGCCGAAAACGCGTCATTGACGTAAATATCGCCCAAAGCGGCCAGTTGAGCGGCAAAGGCCGGGTCGTTCTTCTCTTCGCCCGGATGAAAGCGGGTGTTTTCCAGCAGAACCACATCGCCCTGGCCCGCCGTTGCAATCGCAGCGGCAGCCACCGGCCCCACGCAATCGGCACCAAACACCACGCGGCGCCCGAGTGCGGCCTCAACCGCGCCCCTGAGCCGGCCAAGGCTCATTGCGGGCACGACCTTGCCCTTGGGCCGGTCAAAGTGGGCCAGAAGCACCACCTTGCCACCGCGTGCGATGATGTCCTCCACCGTCGGGCGGATCTTGTCGATGCGGGTGGTGTCGGTGACGACATCGCCCTCCATCGGCACGTTGATGTCCACACGGGTCAGAACGACCTTGCCCGCCAGTGCCACGTCATCAATCGTCTTCCAGGCCATTTTGCGCCTCCTGTCTGAATTGTTCCTCTTTCCGCGCAATGCGGCCAAAGGTCAACTGTCGGGCCTTTCCCTTGCCCCCCAGTATCGGCTAGTTTCTGCGCCAAATGACAACAAAGGACTGGCCCATGCCCGATTTCAAGGATCCCGAGAACACCATCATCCTCACCCTCAAGGGGGGCGAGGTGGTGATTGCCCTGCTGCCCGACGTAGCGCCCAAGCATGTCGAACGCATGAAGCAACTGGCGCGCGACGGGGCTTATGACAACGTGGCGTTCCACCGCGTGATCGAAGGCTTCATGGCACAGACCGGCGATGTGGAAAACGGCAACATGGAAAAAGACTTCAACCTGCGCCGCGCCGGGACCGGTGGATCGAAATACCCCGACGTTCCGGCCGAGTTTTCGGCGCTGCCGCATGACCGGGGTACGATCGGCGCGGCACGGTCTTCCAGCCCGAATTCGGCCAACAGCCAGTTCTTCATCAACTTCTCTGACAACCACTTCCTGAACAAGCAATACACGGTTTATGGCCGCGTGGTGTCGGGGATGGAGCATGTCGACGCCATCGTCCGGGGGGAGCCTGCGGCCAATCCCGACCGCATGATCAGCGTGAAGGTGGCCGCCGATGTTGCGTAATATTCTGGCGGCGTCCGCCCTCATCCTCCTGTCCTCCCCGGTCTTTGCCGAAGGCGACGGCCCCGGCCCCAATCTGGTGATCGAGGTCGCGGGCACCGCCAATGGCGAGATCGTCATTGACCTGTCGCCCGACCTTGCCCCGAAATCGGTGGCGCAGATCGTCGCACTGGCCAAGGCGGGCGCCTATGACAACGTGGTGTTTCACCGCGTGATCGACGGCTTCATGGCGCAGACCGGTGACGTGAAATATGGCAAGAAGGGTGGCGACACCTCGATGGCGGGGATGGGCGGATCGGACATGCCAGACCTGCCGGCCGAATTCACCGACACCCCGTTTGAGCGGGGGATTGTTGGCATGGCACGCGCCAGCGACCCGAATTCCGGCAACAGCCAGTTCTTCATCATGTTCGCCCCGGCGGACAATCTGAACGGTCAATACACGGTCATTGGCAAGGTGATCAAAGGCATGGACATCGTCGACGCGATCAAGCGCGGCGGCGGTGATAATGGCGTGGTCACTGACCCGGACGTGATGGCGAAAGTCACCGTTCAGGAATAATTCCGAAGGACCGGCCCAAAATTTTTCGTCGAAAAATTTTGGGCCGGTAAATCTTTTGCCAAAGAAATTTTCAAAAAAATTTTTCGATGAAAAATTTTGGGTCTAAGAATTTCAGGCCAATCCAAATCCGCAATCCAACGGAGCCCCCCATGGAACACCGCCGCCTTGGCCGATCCGGCCTGATGGTTCCCGCCTTGACCTTTGGCACTGGCACCTTCGGGGGCAAAGGTGATTTCTTCAAGGCCTGGGGCACCACCGATACTGCCGAGGCGACAAGACTGGTCGACATCTGCCTTGACGCGGGCCTGACGATGTTTGACAGCGCCGATGTGTATTCGGCTGGTGCTGCCGAGGAAATTCTTGGTGCTGCCATCAAGGGTCGCCGCGATCAGGTGCTGATCTCGACCAAGGCCACCTTTCAGGTCGCGGATGGACCGAACACCGTGGGGTCTTCGCGCTTTCATCTGATGAAGGCGGTGGACGCGTCGCTGAAGCGGCTGGGGACTGACCATATCGACCTGTTTCAGTTGCACGGGTTCGACGCCCTGACCCCGCAGGACGAGGTGATGCGCACGCTCGATGACCTCGTCTCGGCAGGCAAGGTGCTTTACACGGGTTGCTCGAACTTCTCTGGCTGGCATCTGATGAAATCCTTGGCGGTGTCTGAAAAGCACGGCCTGACCCGTCACGTGGCGCATCAGGCCTATTACTCGCTTTTGTGCCGCGATTATGAATGGGAGCTGATGCCGCTTGGCCTTGACCAGGGTGTTGGTGCCGTGGTGTGGAGCCCGCTTGGCTGGGGCCGCCTGGGCGGCAAATACCGCCGCAGCACCCCGATTGACGCAACCTCGCGCGCCGCCCGGAACGGCAATTCCGCGCCGCCGGTGTCAGAGGAGGTGTTTTACAACGTGATGGACGTTCTGGACGAGATTGCCGTGGAAACCGGCAAAACTGTCCCGCAGATCGCCCTGAACTGGGTGCTGTCGCGCCCCACCGTATCAACGGTGATCATCGGCGCGCGCACCGAGACCCAACTGCGCGAGAACCTTGGCGCTGTGGGCTGGCACCTGTCGGCCGATCAACTGGAGCGTCTGGACGCCGTCAGCCGCCCGCCCTTGCCCTATCCCTACTGGCACCAGAGCGGTTTCAGCCGCAATCCGGCGCCAATCTGACAGGGTTTCGGCCTGACAGGGTTTCGGCCTGACCGGATCCCAATCAGACAGAATGCCACACGGCCAGAACGGCGCTTTGCGGACCCGTCTGGGGGGGCCGTCTGCCCCCCCAGACCCCCCCGAGGATATTTGGGCAAATGCGAAAGGGCAGGGGCAGGGTGCGCGGGTCAGCCCAGAACCACCAGCGCATGACGCTTTTTGCCTGCGGTCAGTTTCAGGGGTTCGGCCAGTTCACCGGCACCGATGCGTTGCCTTGCGTCGAGGACGACCTCGTCATTCATCCGGGCCCCGCCCTCGGTAATCAGCCGTTTGGCATCCTTGCCAGTGGCAGCGAGGCCAGAGCGGACGAAAAGCTGTGCTACGGTGATGCCGTCTGCAAGTTCGGCGGGCGACAGGGTCAGCGTCGGCAGGTCATCGCCGACGCCGCCTTTTTCGAAGACCTCTTTCGCCGTGGCCTCTGCCGCCGCCGCCGCCGCTGCCCCATGCAAGAGCGTCGTCACTGCATTGGCCAGGGCAATTTTGCCAAGGTTGATCTCGGCCCCCTGTAGCGCGCCGAGACGGTTGCACTGCTCCAGCGCCAGATCGGTGTAAAGTTTCAGAAAACGGCCCACATCGGCATCGGTGGTGTTGCGCCAGAACTGCCAGAACTCGTAGGGGCTGAGGAGGTCGGCATTCAGCCACACCGCGCCATTCTGGCTTTTGCCCATCTTCTTGCCGTCGCTGGTGGTCAGCAGGGGCGATGTCAGGCCGTACACCTCGTGCTCCACCACCCGCCGTGTCAGGTCAACGCCGTTGACGATGTTGCCCCATTGGTCGGACCCGCCCATCTGGATCAGGCAGCCATAGCGGCGGTTCAGTTCCAGAAAGTCGTAAGCTTGCAGGATCATGTAGTTGAATTCGAGGAAGGACAGCGATTGCTCACGGTCCAGCCTGGACTTGACGCTGTCAAACGACAGCATCCGGTTGACGCTGAAATGCTTGCCGATGTCGCGCAGGAAGCCGATGTAGTTGAGGCCGTCCAGCCACTCGGCATTGTTGACCATGATGGCATCGGTCGGACCATCGCCGAACGCGATATACGGCGTGAACGCCCGTTTGATCCCGGCAATGTTGTCATCAATCTGGGCGTCGGTCAGCAAGGGCCGCTCATCCGCCCGAAACGATGGATCGCCGATCTTGGTGGTCCCGCCACCCATCAGCACAATCGGCTTGCCGCCGCATTTCTGCAACCAGCGCAGCATCATGATCTGGATCAGGGAGCCCACATGCAAGGACCGCGCTGTGGCATCAAAGCCTACATAGCCCGGCACCACCCCGGCCAGAAAGGCGTCATCCAAGGCCTGATAATCCGTGCAATCGGCCAGAAAGCCGCGTTCCATCATCACGCGCATGAAGTCGGATTTCGGATGGTAGGTCATGGTGGCCTCATTTACTAAGACAGGCGTGCGTCAAGGTAGCAGGTCTATAGCGGGGGTGGCGGTGAAGGGAAAGATGCAAGCGCCGCTTTGGGTTCTGGGAACGATGTCTGGCACCTCACTTGACGGGGTGGACGCGGCGATGGTGCTGACTGACGGCGTGCAGGTGCTGGACTTCGGGCCTGACGCCTACCGCCCCTATACCGCGCCTGAGCGTGCCACGATACGTGCCGCTTTCGGCCAGTGGCCCGGCGATCCCGATGTGGCTGCGGCGGCTGAGGTGGTCGAGGCCGCCCATGTCGAACTGATCTCGCGCTTTTCGGGCGTGGCGCTGGTGGGGTTCCACGGCCAGACCCTCGCCCATGACCCCGGCGGGCGCGGCACCCATCAGGCCGGCAACGGAGCGCTGCTGGCGCAGGCGCTGCGGCTGCCCGTCATCTGGGATTTTCGCACGGCGGATGTGGAACTGGGCGGGCAGGGCGCCCCCTTGGTGCCCTTCTTCCACCACGCGCTGGCGCGGCGCATCGGCGCCACCCAGCCCCTCGCCATCCTCAACCTCGGCGGCGTCGGCAATGTCACCTGGATCGACCCGGGCCACGCGGCCCCCGAAACCGACCGCGCGCTTCTGGCCTTCGACACCGGCCCCGCCAACGCCCCCCTGAACGACCTGATGCTTGGGCGGCAGGGCAGGGCGCAGGATGACGGCGGCACCTTGGCCCGTACCGGCACCCCCAACCCCAAGGTGGTCGAGGCCTTCCTGAACCACCCCTACTTCTACCGCATGCCACCCAAGTCATTGGACCGCAACGCCTTCGGCCTGCTTGAAGCCGTCGCTCACCTGAATGACGCTGACGCCGCAGCCACCCTGACCCTCTGCGCTGCTGCCGCCGTCGCCAAAGGTGCGGAACACTTCCCGACGCCCATCACCCAACTTCTAGTCGCCGGTGGAGGCCGCCACAACGCCGCCCTGATGCAGGCGCTTGCCGCCCTGATGCCCAACGTCGCCCCGGTGGAAACCCAAGGCCTCAACGGCGACATGCTGGAGGCGCAGGCCTTCGCCTACCTCGCCGCCCGCGTTCAACGCGGCCTGCCAACCTCCTGCCCCTCCACAACAGGCGTTCCGGCAGCGGTCGGCGGTGGCAAGATCTGCTACCCTTGATCTATTTCATTTGTTCATAAATATCCCACGGAGGGGTCCGGGGAGGTGTGAAACCTCCCCGGCTGTTTCAACTGGCGGCAGCGCCGGAAATATAGCGCATCATCGCTGCATCCACGCCATTGGCCCAGATATAGTCCAAAGCCTCGCCAAAGCGTGCGACAAAGTCTGCGTCGCGGGCGAGATCGCCGTAAACCGCGTCCATCCCGATCCAGGCCGCCGGATTGGTCCTGGCTTCCTGCGCCCGTGCCTGAAGCATGTCCCAGTTCGGATCGTTGGGCGGGATGACCTCTCCGGCCTCGGTCGTCCCAAAACAATAGCGGCACCACATGGCCGACAGCAGGGTCAGCCCCTCGGCCCTGGCACCTGCCGCCAGACTATCGCGGATCGAGGGCACGATGAACTTGGGCTGCCGGTTTGAGCCGTCCAGGCACAAGCGCCGCTCGGTGTCTGCCACCTCGGGGTTGGCAAAGCGCTGTAGGATCAACGCCTTGTAGTCGATCAGATCCTGCCCCGGCACTGGCGGCACGATCGGCAGGATTTCCCTAGACTCAACGGCATCCAGGAAGGCCGGAATCAAAACGTCCTGCATCGCTTCATGCACGAAATGGATGCCCTTCAGCCCGCCCGGATAGGCGATGATCGCGTGGCCGCCGTTCAGGATGCGGATTTTCATCGTCTCAAACGCATGGACGGCATCGGTGAAGGTCACGCCAACCTTTTCCAGCGCCGGGCGACCGGCGGGGAAGTTGTCTTGCAGCACCCATTGCCGGAACGGCTCACAGGTCACCGGCACCGGGTCATCGGCCAAGCCAAACCCGGCAGCCATCGCCCGTTCCCGCGGGCCGGTGGCCGGCGTGATCCGGTCCACCATGCCATTCGGGAAGGCGACGTTGGCCTTGATCCAATCGGCCAGTTCAGGGTCTGACAGCCGCGCGGTGCCGACCACCGCCGCCTCGGCAACATGGCCATTGCCGGGCAGGTTATCGCAGGACATCACGGTAAACGGCACCACACTCGCCGCCCGCCGCGCTTTCAACGCCGCCACTATGGCACCGAAAGCCGTCGCAGGATGCGCGGGGTTCGCCCCATCCGCCGCGATATCGGGCGAGGTCGGGTCAAACTGGCCGGTGGAATCCACGTAATAGCCGCCCTCGGTCACCGTCAGAGACACAATCCGGATCTCGGGCCGGGTCAGTGCGGCAATCAGGCTGGCGTTGTCAGGCTCCACCGGCAGAAAGTCGATCATTGACCCGATCCGCCGCGCCGAACGCCCCGAGGGGTCAAGCTCGATCACCGTCGAAAGGCAATCCTGCGCCTTCAACGCATCGCGCATCCGCGTATCGGGCGCGCGCACACCCGCGCCCAGAATGGCCCAGTCATGGTCCAGCCCCAGCGCGAACAGGTCGTCCAGATAAACCGCCATATGCGCCCGGTGAAAGTTGCCGAGACCGATATGGACAATCCCGGGTTTCAGCGTCTTGCGGTCATAGGTGGGCAAAGTTGCTTTCATCATCACGCCATCCAGTTGCCGCCGTCCACGCCGAAGCATTGGGCGACGATGTAATCGGCTTCCGCCGTGGCGAGGAATATCGCCATGCCTGTCAGGTCCCGGGCCACACCCATGCGGCCAAAGGGAACGGTGTCCCCCACTTCGCGCTTTTTCTGGCCCGGCGCCTTGCCTTCATATTTGGCAAAGAAGGCGTCCACCCCGTCCCAATGTTCTCCGTCCACCACGCCGGGCGCTATCGCGTTCACGTTGATGCCATGCTTGATCAGGTTCAGCCCGGCACTTTGCGTCAGGCTGATGACGGCGGCCTTTGAGGCGCAGTAAACCCCCACCAACCCCTCACCCCGACGGCCCGCCTGGCTGGCCATGTTGATGATCTTGCCGCCTTCGCCGCGTGCAATCATGTGACGGGCCGCAGCTTGCAGGCAGAACAGGGTGCCAAAAACGTTGACACTGAACAATCGTTCGTAATCCCCTTGGGTGATTTCCACGATGGGCGCGGCACTGAACAGCGCCGCGTTGTTGATCAGAATATCAAGCTTGCCCAGCTTGCCCACAGCCTGCGCAAACCCAGCCTCGATGCTGTCAGCCTTGGTCACATCCATCTGCACCGCAACCGCCCGCGGCCCGAGTGAGGTCGCAGCCGCAGCCACCGCCCCGGCATTGATATCAGCCAGCGCCACCATAGCCCCTTCGGCAATATAGGCCCGGGCGTATTCCAGCCCGATGCCCCGCGCCGCTCCGGTGATCAGCGCCGTTTTGCCTGCAAGTCTCATGCCAGTGTCTTTCCGTCAGCACCAAAGCGGTGGACCTTGCCTGCCTGCGGTGACAAGCGCACCCGGTCACCATGGCTTAGCTTGACCTCGCCACCCGCCCGCACGTTGATCGTGCCGACCTCGTCAGTGGCAACCTTGAGGAAGGTGTCAGAGCCCAGATGTTCCGATAGCCCGACAATACCTGACCAGCCGCCCTCGGTTACAATCTCCAGATGCTCGGGCCGGACGCCGATGGTGGTGGCACCGTGCTTGGCAGCCTCGGCCCCGGTGATCAGGTTCATCTTCGGGGAGCCTATAAAGCCCGCGACAAAAGTATTCGCCGGGTTTTCATACAAGGTCAAAGGCGACCCCACCTGTTCAATCCGCCCCGCATTCAGCACGACAATCTTGTCGGCCATCGTCATGGCTTCCACCTGATCGTGCGTGACATAGATCATCGTGGTCTTAAGCTGCTGGTGCAGTTCGGTTATTTCCTGCCGCATGTTCACCCGCAACGCGGCATCAAGGTTCGACAAAGGCTCGTCAAACAGGAAGGCCTTGGGTTCTCGAACAATCGCCCGGCCAATCGCCACGCGCTGGCGCTGGCCGCCGGAAAGCTGCCCCGGCTTGCGCTCCATATAGTTGGTCAGGTTCAGAACCTTGGCCGCGGCATCGGCCCGCGCGGTCGCCTTCACCGGGTCCATGCCTGCCATCTTCAGCGGGAACATGATGTTCTTGCGCACCGACATATGCGGATAAAGCGCATAAGACTGAAACACCATCGCAAGGCCCCGTTTCGCAGGCGGCAGTTCCGTCGCGTCGGTGCCATCAATCGTGATGCCGCCCGAGGTGACATCCTCCAGCCCCGCAATCAGCCGCAGCAGGGTGGATTTGCCACAGCCTGACGGACCGACAAAGACGACAAACTCGCCGTCTTCAATCCTCAGGTCGATCAAGGGGATGACATCCACCTCACCAAAACATTTCCGCACGGCGTTGAGCGTGATTTGTCCCATTTCGTCCTCACTTCACCGCGCCAAAGGTCAGGCCTCGGACGAGTTGTTTCTGGCTGAACCAGCCCATGATCAGAATTGGTGCGATGGCCATGGTCGAGGCCGCCGAAAGTTTCGCGTAAAACAACCCCTCAGGTGCCGAAAAGCTGGCGATGAACTGGGTCAGGGGGGCTGCGGCATGCGTGGTCAGCTGCAAGGTCCAGAACGCCTCGTTCCACGACAGGATGACGTTCAAAAGCAGGGTCGAGGCGATGCCGGGCACCGCCATCGGCGTCAGCACGTAGTAGACTTCCGACCACAGGGTGGCACCATCCATCCGCGCCGCCTCAAGAATTTCGCCGGGGATTTCCTTGAAGTAGGTGTACAGCATCCAGATTACCAACGGCAGATTGATCAGCGCCATGATCGCGACAAGCCCGGTGCGGGTGTCGAGAAGCCCAAGGTTCTTGAAGCCCAGATACATCGGGATAAGCACCCCGACGGCTGGCATCATCTTGGTTGAAAGCATCCACATCAGCAGGTCTTTGGTCTTCTTGCCCGGCACAAAGGCGCAGGCCCAGGCCGCAGGAATGCCGATGACCACGGCCAGCAAGGTAGACCCGACCGAGATCACGACAGAGTTCAGGAAGAACTTGCCATAGCCGCGCTGGGTCTGCACATCGACATAGGACTGGACGGTCCATGACGAGGTCAGCATCTGGAACGGCGATTTGATGGCGTCGCCTTCGGTATGAAAGCTCATCAGAACGATCCACAGGATCGGGAAGAAGATCAAGAGGCCCACGGCCCAGGCGGCCACGGTGACAAGCGATTTGCTGGTTTTGGATGTGCTGCGTGCCATGTTGCCCTCATGCGTCCAGGTTCTTGCCGATCATTCGCATCACGAAGACCGCAACGATATTGGCCAGAATGACCGCGATAATCCCGCCCGCCGACCCGCCGCCCACGTCATATTTCACAAGGGACTGGATATAAACGAGGTAGGTCAGGCTGGTGGTCGCCGTCCCCGGACCGCCTGCGGTGGTCACGAAAATCTCGGCAAAGACTGACAGAAGGAAAATGGTCTGGATCAGGATCACCACGGTGACCGCGCGGGTCAGGTGGGGAACGGTCAGATACCAGAACCGGTTGAGCCAGTTGGCTCCGTCCATCTCGGCCGCTTCTTGCTGTTCGCCGTCGAGGCTTTGCAGGCTGGTCAGCAGGATCAGCGTGGCAAAGGGCAGCCATTGCCAAGCCACGATGCCGATGATCGACAGCAGCGGCGCTTGGCTCAGGAAATCATAAGGCTGAAGACCAAGGCCCTTGGCGATATGGGCAAACATGCCATTCACCGGGTTCATGAACATGTTCTTCCAGACCAGCGCTGAAACCGTGGGCATCACGAAGAAGGGGGCGATCACCAGCACCCGCACCACGCCCTGACCCCAGAACGGCAGGTTCAGCAAAAGCGCCAGCAGAATGCCGCCGATCACCGTGATGAACAAGACACCGACCACGATCGACAGGGTCACGAGAATTGATGACAGGAAAGACGGGTCGGACAGGAAGTAATAGTAGTTGGAAAATCCGGCCCAGGTGCTGGGCTTCGGCACCAGCAGGTTATAGTTCAGGAAGCTGAAATAGATCGTCGTGACCAGGGGCACGATCATCCAGATAAACAGCAAGATCACCGAGGGTGCGACCATAAGGCGCGCCGCGGCGCGGGAATGCTGGGTGGCCATCAGGAAACTCCTCCGTGACGTCTGTAGGGGACTTTGGGGCGGTCCTCTTGCCGGGACCTGACAGGGACATTCAAAAACCGGGGGTGGTCGAATCCTATAACGCTCTAAAACGGTAACACTCGAAACCGGGGGAAATCGAAAACGGGGCCGCCCTTGGGAGACGCGGCCCCGTTCCTGCAAGTCAGGTTACTTGATGTAACCGGCCTTGGTCATTTCCTTGGTGGTCAGGTCCTGAGCATTCTTCAGGGCATCAGCCGCCGAGGTGGTTCCAGCCAAAGCCGCCGAGAACTGCTGGCCAACTTCAGTCGCAATCCCTGCAAACTCGGGGATCGCCACGAACTGCACGCCGGTATAGGGCACCGGGTCAACAGTCGGGTGGGTCGGGTCAGCCGCGTTGATGCTGTCAAGCGTCATCTTGGCAAACGGGATCTTCGCATATTCCGGGTTGGCGTACAGCGAAGTACGGGTGCCCGGGGGAACGTTCGCCCAGCCCTCTTTTGACGCGACAAGCGCCAGATAGTCGGGGTTGGTTGCCCAGTCGATGAAGGTCTTGGCTGCTTCAACCTTGGCCGAACCTGCCGGAATGGCCAAAGACCATGCCCACAGCCAGTTGCCGCGCTTGCCCAGACCCATATCGGGGGCCAAGGCGAAAGCCATCTTGTCAGCCACGGTCGAGTCCTTGCCGGTCACGAACGAAGCCGCCACCGTCGCGTCGATCCACATGCCGCAATGGCCTTGCTGCATCAGCGCCAGGTTTTCGTTGAAGCCGTTGTTCGACGCGCCCGGAGGACCGTAATCGTTCATCAGGTGCAGATAGAAGGCCAAAGTGTCAGCCCAGGGCTTCTGGTCGAACTGGGGCTTCCAATCCATGTCAAACCACTTGGCGCCGAACGAGTTCGACATGGCGGTCAGGAACGCCATGTTCTCGCCCCAGCCAGCTTTGCCACGCAGGCAAATGCCGTACTGCTCTTTCGACTTGTCGGTCATGGCTTTCGCCGCGCCTTCAATGTCGGTCCAGGTCGGCGCATCGGGCATCTTCAGGCCAGCGGCGTCCATCAGGTCCTTGCGGTACATAACCATCGACGATTCGCCGTAGAAGGGCGAGGCGTACAGGTGGCCATCCACCGTCAAGCCGCCAGCGATTGCCGGCAGCAGGTCGGCCTTGTTGTAATCCGCCGGCAGGTCGTCCAGGGACACCAGCCAACCTTGCTTGCCCCAGATCGGAACTTCATAGGTGCCAATGGTCAGAACGTCGAACTGGCCGCCCTTGGTGGCGATGTCCGTCGTCACTTTCTGACGCAGAACGTTTTCTTCCAGCGTCACCCAGTTGACGTGAATGTCGGGGTGCTTGGCGTAGAAATCATCCATCAGCCCCTGCATCCGGATCATGTCGCCGTTGTTCACGGTGGCCACAGTGATCTCGGTCGTCTCAGCCACGGCCATACCCGCCAGGGTAAGCGCAGCCGTCGCGCCAAGAAGCGCGCGCAGCGTCATATTCATTGGTATCCTCCCAGATCAGCGATTGAGCATTTCATCGCTTGATGGAGAATTGCTCACAACGTCCCGTGACACGTCAAGACATTTCTTACGCTGCACCTGCGAAGGGCTACAGCTTCAGAATGCCACTTGCGGTGGTTTCATCGGTCACCAAGCCATTGATAATGCGCGATTGCAGCGCCGCAGCAATGGCGCGAACCTTGCTGGGTCCGGCGGCTATTCCAATCGCCATCCGGGGCAGGCCGGGTTCGACCCGAACCCCCCCTGTCCGCCTGTTGGTCCCGACATCAAGGTAATTCCCCCGCGAATCATAGACCCAGCCGGCGACTTCGCCAGTCGCCCCCGCCGCCTGCATCTCGTCCAGTTCCGCCCGCGACACGAAGCCATCGGCCAACAAGGGTGCGTCGTTCGACATCTGGCCCACGCCGACAAAGATCACATCCGCCGCCCGTGCAAGGTCCACTACCTTGCGCACCGGCCCCAGCGCATGAAACGCCGCGTTCTCTTCGGGGGTGGGCGAGATCACCGGCACCGGCATCGGATAATGTGGTGCCCGCACCTTGTCGGCAATCCGCATCACCACGTCGAAAAAGCTGGCCGATCCATCGGGTGCAATGTTGCCAATCAACGACACCAACCGGTGCTGCGAGGCTTCCATATCCTCCATCGCATCCACCATCCCCCGCATTGACCGCCCGGTGCCAAGCGCAATCACCTTCGGCTCTGGCATCCGCAGCACCCTTTCAAGCTCCGCCGCCGCGGCAGGTGAGGTCGCCCGCACCAGATCGCCCCCAGCCCCCGGTGAGGGCGCTACCCGGCACCGCGTCATCCCGTAGCGGTCGGTCAACTCTGCCTCCAGCGTCAGGCAGGCACCTATCCGGTGCGACAGGCGCACCTGAATAAGCCCCTCTGCCACCGCCCGGCTGACCAGCCGCTGCGCCCGCTGGCGTGACACCCCCAACTCTGTCGCAATCTGATCCTGCGTGAGGCCACCCAGATAATACAACCACCCCGCCCGCGCCGCCTCGTCATGCAAGGAGGGTTCGGATGGGGCAGGGGTGACGATACGGGCCATCAGGGCCTCCGAATTCAAGGGCGGGGGGTTGAAAGGCAGGACAGGGCGGGGTCAAGGTCAAAGAAATCAGCGAAGCTGTTGAAATGCAAGGTGGCCCGGGCATCGTCCGGCGCATCAAGGCTAAGCCCCGCCAGATGACTGCCCCCGGTAAAGCGCCAGACCACCATCCCAGCCGCACGCCCGGCGCGCACGCCGTTCAGGCTGTCCTCAATCACCAGACAGCGGCCCGGGTCCACGCCGCGATGCGCAGCCACATGCAGGAACAAATCCGGCGCAGGCTTGCCGCGAGCAACCATCGTTGCGGTGTAAAGCCCATCCCCCACCATCCCCGCAAGCCCTGCAATCTGCAAAGACCGCGCCGCCCGCATCGGGCTGGACGAGGTCGCCACACACCACGGCAGCGCCAGCCCCTCCAGCACGGCCGCAATCCCTGGCATCACCTTCAAGCCAACCTCGAACGCCGCCATCAGACGCCCGCGATACTGGTCTTCAAACTCGGGCGGCAGGTCCAGCCCGAACTCGCGCCGTATCTGCGCCATCACCGTCGGATAGCTGCGCCCCAGAAAATGCTGCGCCACATAGGGCAGATCAATCCTGACCCCCAGCCCCGCCAGTTCATCTACCAGCATCTGCGCGCTGATGATCTCTGAATCGATCAGCACCCCGTCGCAATCGAATATGACCAGATCGAACATGATGGCCCCCCCTGCCCAGGGTGTCCTATCAAACAGGGGCTTTTGTCCAGCCCTTCGCCATGGCAAGCCATGCCCAAGGAACATGGAGACGCCAGATGCTGTTCGCTTACCGCCAGGACAACGGCAAGCTGGTGGCCTGCCCGCCTGAGCAGGCCCTGTGGATCGACCTGTGCAAACCTGACCCGGCTGAGGTCGCAGCAACCCTGCCCTTCGTGCCCGAAGTGCCAACGCTTGAGGATATGGAGGAAATCGAAATCTCCGCCCGGCTGTACCGCGAAGACGGCTTTGATGTGCTGACTGTCCTTGTCCCCGGCCTGTCGCGTGAAGATGGCGTCACCCCCGTCACTGGCCCCGTGGCGTTCATCCTTGGCAAAGGTCATGTCGTCAGCGTCCGCTACCACACCCCCCGCCCGTTTGAGACCTATGCGCCGCGCGCCGACAAGGTGGGTCTTGGCTGTGCCGGACCGGAACGCGTTTTCCTTGGCCTGTGCGAAGAAATCATCGGCCGCATCGCCGACCTGCTGGAAGGTTCCGGCAAGGCGCTCGATTCCATCACAAGGGCAATCTTCACAACCGAAGGCATGGGCCCCGAAGCCGCCGTCCTGCAAACAGCCTTGGAAACCTCTGGCCGCCAATCCGACATGGTTGGCAACTGCCGCCTGTCGCTGCTGTCAATCGAGCGCGCCTTGGGTTTCTTCCGGGTCGGGCTGGAAGAGCGCGGCATGATCGACCCGCTGAAAGCCACCATCATCGGCCTGTCCAAAGACATCCAGTCGCTGGAGGTGCATGGCGATTATCTGTCGTCGCGTGTCGCGCAGGCGACAGACGCCACCCTTGGCATGATCAACCTTGCGCAAAACACAACGGTGCGGATCGTGTCAGTCGTGGCGGTGCTGTTCCTGCCGCCAACGCTGATCGCCTCGATCTACGGCATGAACTTTCACCTGATGCCGGAACTTGACTGGCACCTTGGCTATCCCTTGGCGCTGGCGCTGATGGTGGCCTCGGCGGTGGTGACTTACGGCGTGTTCAAGTGGAAGAAATGGCTGTAAACGGCGGGAATGACATGAAGATAACCAAGCTTGAAACCATCGGCAACGAATACGTCACCTTCACCCGCCTGACCGCCGAAGACGGGTCACAAGGCTGGGGCCAACTCTCCACCTACAACGCCGACATCACGGCCGAAATTTTCCACCGCCAGGTCGCCCGCCACGCCATAGGCACGCAGATTGCCGATATGGAAGACACCATCCGCCTGATATCCGAGCGTGAACACAAATATCCAGGCTCCTACCTGCGCCGTGCCCAGACCGGCCTTGATACCGCCGTCTGGGACTGGCGCGGTAAAGCCGCAGGCAAGCCGGTCGTCAGCCTGATCGGCGGCCAACCCGGCAAACTGCGCGCCTACGCGTCATCCATGAAGCGCGACATCACCCCCGAGGGCGAGGCCGCCCGCTTCGTCAAACTGCGTGACACCTACGGCTTCACCGCCTTCAAATGGCGCGTCGGGGCCGAATGTGGCCGAGGCCGCGACGAATGGCCCGGCCGCACCGAATCCGTAATTCCTACCGTTGCCAAAGCCTTGGGCGACGGCATTGATAAATTAGTGGATGGCAACTCGTGCTACGGCCCGGCCAAGGCCATCGAAGTCGGCCACATGCTGCAAGACAACGGCATCGGCCATTTCGAGGAACCCTGCCCCTATTGGGAGGTGGATCAAACGGCGCAAGTCCGCGCTGCCCTGACGCTGGACGTGGCGGGCGGCGAACAAGACTGCGAATTCACCGCTTGGACTCACGCCATCGAACACAAGGCCGTCGACATCCTGCAACCTGATGTCATGTACCTTGGCGGCATCTCTCGCACGCTGGAGGTCTGCAAGATGGGCGAACGCGCCGGCCTGCCGATGACCCCCCACGCCGCCAACCTGTCTATGGTGACGATGTGTACCATGCACCTCTTGAAGGCGATCCCGAACCCCGGCAAATACCTGGAATTTTCCATCGAGGGTCAAGACTACTACCCGTGGCAACAGGGCCTGTTCCTGAATGACCCCTACCGGATCGAGGATGGCCATGCCATTGTGCCGGACGCACCGGGTTGGGGCGTCGAGATCCACCCCGACTTCCTCGCATCCGCCACCTATCGGGAGACCACCCTGTGAGCCAATCCATCCTCATCACCGGCGCAGGCTCGGGCATCGGCCGCGCCACCGCCTGGGCCTTCCTGCGCGCGGGCTGGAATGTCGGCCTGATTGGCAGGCGCAGCGATGCGTTGGAGGAAACCGCAGCCGATGCCCCGAACGCCCTGATCCTGCCCTGTGACGTAACCGTGCCTGCCGGGGTTGACACGACCTTCAACCGCGCCCTTGCAACCTTTGGCCGCATTGATGCGCTGTTCAACAACGCCGGCATGTCGACCAAAGCCGCCCCGATTGATGAGATCAACGTCGATGACTTCCTCGCCGTGCTGAACGTCAACGTCACCGGCATGTTCCTGTGTGCCCGCGCCGCCTTCCGCATCATGCGCAACCAGGACCCGATGGGCGGTCGCATCATAAATAACGGCTCGATTTCCGCCCATGTCCCGCGCCCCGGATCAGTGCCCTACACCATGTCGAAACATGCGGTCACCGGCCTTACCAAGACCTTGGGCCTTGATGGCCGCGCCTTCAACATCGCCTGTGGCCAGATTGATATCGGCAACGCCCTGACCCAGATGGCGGCGCGCTTCCAGACCGGCGTGCCGCAGGCCGATGGCCAGATCAAGATCGAACCGGTGATGGATGTCGACCACGTGGCCACAGCGGTGCTGCAAATGGCCAGCCTGCCGCTGGACATCAACGTGCCCTTCATGACGATCATGGCCCGCGACATGCCCTATATCGGACGCGGCTGACAAAGTTCAGGGGCCTGCCGCCAAGCCCCTTCATCTTGGCTCAAATACTCAAAAAAAAACCAGTCAGTCCCGATCGCTCCGCCGTTGACGCAGTACGTCGATGGCGGCATGCAGGATCAGATAAAAGCTCAAACTGCCGGTCGCCAGCAGTGTCATGGTCACGGTGTCCGTAAAAGTCATGATCAAATCCTCCCTGACCCCGATGTCACGCCCTGATTGCGGTGAATATGTGACAAAACGCGACGATTGCTGTGTCCAGAACCGCCGCCGCTACCCGGATTTTGGCCTTTTCCGCGGCAAATCCCGCCGTTATCCCATCCCAAACCCCTTCAGCTTAGGTTCCCCATGTCCCTGACCCTTCCCGCCTTCACCGCCCCGGGCCGCTTCTGGCGCGGCAACCTGCACACCCATTCCACCCGCTCGGACGGGGTCTTGCCGCCCGAAGCGGTCATCCGCCGCTACAAGGCCGAGGGCTATGATTTCATTGCCCTGACCGACCATTTCGTCGGCCACTACGGCTATCCGATCACCGACACCGTGCCCTTGCGCGACAACCATATCACCACGATCCTCGGCGCCGAACTGCATTCCGGGGCGATGGCGAATGGCGAGTTGTGGCATATCCTTGCCGTGGGCCTGCCGTCCGATTTCGCACCCTCGAACTCGCCCTCGTTCCTGCCGGTGGCAGGCCAGGAGACTGGTCCCGAAATCGCCGCCCGCGCGGTGGCGGCAGGTGCCTTCGTGGCGGTGGCCCACCCACAATGGTCTGGGCTGACGGTCGAGGATGCCCGGTCCATCACCGCAGCCCATGCGGTGGAGATCTACAACCACGGCTGTGCGATGGGCTGCGACCGCCCCGACGGCTTTGCGATAGCCGACCAACTGCTGACCGAAGGCCGGGCGCTGACCCTTATCGCCACCGACGACGCCCATTTTTCAGAGCCAGACCATTTCGGCGGCTGGACCATGGTGAAGGCGCAGGAAAACACACCCGAGGCCCTGCTGGCCGCCCTGAAAGCCGGAGCGTTCTACTCCACCCAAGGCCCTGAACTGCGCGATGTTCGCATCGAGGACGACCAACTGGTCGTCGAATGCTCGGCGGTATCCTCGATCATCGCCATCGGCTGGGGAACAGGGGCAAAAGCGGTGCACGGCCATTCGCTGACGCGGGGCGCTGTGCCAATGGCCCGCCTGAACAACTCCCCCTGGGTCCGTGCCGCCGTGATCGACGCCGCAGGCAAGCGTGCCTGGTCCAACCCGATCTGGACCGGCACCACCGCGCAGAACCCCCGCACCCGGTAAGATGGGCGCATCGCCCATCCTACCAACGGCATAGGGCGCGTCCTTGGCTGGCAGCCGGAGGGTTTCACACCCTCCAGACCTCCGGTGGGATATTTAGGAACAAATGAAAAGGGAAGGCCGGAGTGTACAAGGTAGGATGGGCCATTGGCCCATGTTACGCCTTGCCTTCCCGGCCCTGTGCCGCCGCTTCGGAAGCGCCTGGGATGCGCATCTCGAATATGTCCGTGACAGAGGTATAATCGTAGTATGCCAACCGGGCGAGAGGCCGGATGCCAAGGATATCCAGTTTGCCCGAGGGCAGGATCACCTCGTCCTTCAGGTGAATGCGCGCGACCTCGCCGAACACGACGTCGACCCAGCCATGCGCGGAATTGCCCTTCACCCGGGTCGTCTGCATGTACCGGCTTTCGAACTGGGCCGGGCTTTGTGCCACCCTTGGCCCCGGAGCCTCGATGCAAGCGGCCTTTCTGACGCCGGCCTTGTCGAACTCATCCACCCCTCTGGCCATTCCATGGCGGATGTGTTCACCGCCTCGCGCAAGTCATACGTCGCCATGTTCCAGACGAACCACCCGGTTGCCTCGGCGTTGACCACCGAGTGATTGCACCGGCCGTCCGCATAGGGGTTGGCCGCGAACATCACCATCGGTGGATCAAACGACAGGTTCTGCCGTTGGCTATAGGGTGCCAGATTGGCCCGGCCTATGCCACCCTCGGTCGATATCCAGCCGATCGGCCTTGGCGCGGTGCAGGATTTGAAGGGAGACCAGGGCAACGGGCAAGCTTCGCGCCCCGGAGCGTACTTCATGATTTTTATCCTGATTACAATGACTTAGGACATGACCTTGAAACTAACGCGGGCAGGGGTCTTGTCTAGAGCGTGGTCGACAAACGGTATCCCGGCGCATGCACCAGCCTGACCCAGGTGATGGGCGCATCCGGCGCCCAGGTGCAACGCTCTGTCACAAAGACTGCCGCCCCTTCGGCCACGCCCAAAGCCTGCGCCTCCCAGCCCAAGGCCGCTTCGGCGGCAAAACTGATGTCGCCGCTGGCATAGGACACATGCGCCACCAGCCATTCATTGGCACTGATAGCACCGAAATCCGGGCGAGGGTCGGGCACCACTGCCGGGTTCAGCCAGCGATCCTCGACCGCGAAGCCGCGCCCCGAGGCCAGATGCAGCGTCTTCACATGCAGCATCTCGCCCAGATCCTGCCCCAGACGCGCCGTCACCGGCACCGGAGGCGGCCCGATTTCCAGCCGCAACAACCGCAGCCCGTAAACCTCGCCCCGCGCCTCGACCTCGGCCCTTACCACCGGAATATCAAAGCTGGCCTTCCTGACCGGCAATGCCACCACCCGTGTGCCCGCCTTGCGCTTGCGTTCCAGCACCCCTGCGCGGGCCAGCTCTGACAAAGCCCGGTTCACCGTGGCCCGCGCCACGCCAAACTCTTGCGCCAGCGCCGCCTCGCCGGGGATCAGCGCACCCAAAGGCCAGGCGCGCGACCGTATCCGCGCCAGAACCTCGGCCCTGATCTCCTCCCAGCCTGCCATCACACGGCCTGCGCCAGCCGCGCCATTACCGTGCCGAACCGCGCCCGCACCGCAGCGCGCGCCACATGCCGGCCGTCCTGCACGATATGCCGGCCGGCAGACCAGACGTCCTTAACCATCCGGTCATCGCCGGCAAAGGCAAAGGTATCAAGCAGCCGGTCGCCCTGCCGCCCCGCCATATCCGGGCCAGAGATGTCAAGCGCCACCAGATCGGCCCATTTGCCCACTGCAATCGCACCCGCGTCCCGCCCCGCCGCCTGCGCGCCGCCCCGCACCATGCCGTCAAACACCAGCCGCCCGACGGATCGGCCATCCGCCAGCACCGCTCGCGTGCGCATCCCCAAACGCTGCGAATATTCCAGCATCCGGATTTCCTCACTTAACGAAATCCGCACATTGCTGTCCGACCCGATGCCAAACGCCCCCCCCGCCGTCACATACCGCGCCCCGTCAAAAATTCCGTCCCCAAGATTGGCTTCGGTGATCGGACAAAGCCCCGCTACAGCCCCCGAAGCCGCCAGCGCCACGGTCTCAGAGGGCAGCATTTGCGTTGCATGGATCAGGCACCAGCGCGGGTCAACCTGGGCATGGGACAAAAGCCAGTCAACGGGGCGCTGACCGGTGAAAGCCAGAACCTCATCCACTTCAGCCACTTGCTCGGCGACGTGAATGTGGATCGGCCCCGACATCGCCTCGGCCGCTGTCAGACTGGCAGGCGACACCGCCCGCAGCGAATGCGGTGCAAGGCCCAGAACGGCATCCTTCGGCAAAGTGCGCAGATGCACCGCCGCCGCCTCATGCAGCAGCCCAAACCCCGCCAAATCATTGCCAAACCGCAACTGCCCACCCGCCAAAGCCCGCCCGTCGCATCCGCCGCGTTCATACAGCACCGGCAGCAACGTCAGCCCCAAACCCGTGGTGTCCGCAGCCGCACAAATCCGGCCCGCCATCTCGGCCCGGTCACTGTAGGAAACCCCACCAAGTCCATGATGCAGATAGTGAAACTCGGTTACCGCTGCATAGCCCGCTTCGGCCATCTCAACCATCATCTGGCCGGCAATCGCTTCGACATCGTCCGGGCCAAGCTGCTCCAGAAAGCGGTACATCAGACTGCGCCACGTCCAGAAACTGTCCTGACCCGCCGTCTGATACTCGGTCAGCCCCGCCATCGCCCGCTGGAAGGCGTGGCTGTGCAGGTTGACCGGCGCGGGCAAGAGGCACCCTACGCTTTTCACACCCCGTCTTTGCGCGACCGACGCCGGGCCCATGGCTACGATGCGACCCCCTTCAACCTCAACCAAGATATCCTGCGCCCAGCCTTCGGGCAAAAGCGCGTGACCGGCGTGCAGCAGCATGGCAACTCCTTGACAGGTGGATATGTATAGACATAATAATCATAAATCCAGACATAAGGCAAGGTTCATGCCGATTCTTCTGACCAATGCGACGCTGGCAACGATGGTGGGGGGCTATGGCCTGACCGAAGGGGCGGCACTGGTGTTGGAGGGCGAAACCATAGCCTTTGCCGGGCCCCTGGCGAACTTGCCGCAAACTTGGAAATCCCTTCCGGTACAAGATCTTGGCGGCCGTCTTGTGACCCCGGCACTGATTGACTGCCACAGCCATATCGTTTTCGCCGGTGACCGCGCGGCCGAGTTTGAAATGCGCCTGAACGGGGCCTCCTACGAACAGATCGCCCGCGAAGGTGGGGGCATCCTGTCCACCGTCCGCGCCACCCGTGCCGCGTCCGAGGCTGATCTTCTGACCCTTGCCCTGTCCCGCGCCGACCAGATCATCGCCGGTGGTGCCGCCCTGATCGAGGTGAAATCCGGCTATGGCCTGACCGTTGCAGATGAACTGAAAATGCTGCGCGTGGCCCGGCAGATTGCCCTGCACCGCACCGTGCGGGTCAAGGTCACCCACCTTGCAGCCCACGCCATTCCGCCAGAATATAAAGACCGGTCAGGGGCTTACCTAGACGAGGTTGCCATCCCCTCGATGCACATGGCTGCCGCCGAGGGCCTGATTGACGCTGTCGATGCCTTTTGTGAGGGCATCGCCTTTTCCCCGGCTGAGGTGGACCGCCTGTTCACCGCCGCCAGCACCCTTGGCCTTCCCGTCAAGTTGCACGCCGAGCAGCTTTCTGACCTCAAGGGTGCCGTCCTTGCCGCCAGACATGGCGCGCTGTCGGTCGACCATCTGGAGTATCTGGGGCAAGACGGTGTTGACGCGATGGCCGCCGCCGGTTCGGTCGCCGTCATCCTGCCGGGCGCTTTTTACACCTTGCGTGAAACGCGCCTTCCTCCGATTGCCGCCCTGCGCGCCGCCAAAGTGCCGATGGCGGTGGCGACCGACGCCAACCCCGGCTCTTCGCCGATGACCTCGCTGACACTGGCGATGAACATGGCTTGCACCCTGTTCCGCATGACGCCGTTAGAGGCGCTGCAAGGGGTGACGATCCATGCCGCCCGCGCTTTGGGCATGGATGACTGCGGGCAGATTGCGATGGGAAAACGCGCTGACCTATGCATCTGGGACGCCCGCCATCCTGCGGAATTGTCTTACAGAATCGGGGCCACGCCCCTTCACGCCCGCCTATTCGGAGGCCGCTTTGACGCCTGAAATCCTGATCCCCGGTCAAACCACCCTCGCCCAGCTGGAGCATCTTTTCCGCACCGAAAGCCCGGCCCAACTTGACCCCTCGGCCCGTCCGGGCGTTGAATGGGCCGCTGCCTGCATTGCCGAGGCCGCTGCGGGAACCGCTGCCGTCTACGGCGTCAATACCGGGTTTGGCAAGTTGGCCAGCCTGAAGATCGCTCCGCAAGATACCGAAAAGCTTCAAAGAAACCTGATCCTGTCGCATTGCTGCGGCGTCGGTGACCCAATGCCCCGCCCAGTGGCCCGCCTGATGATGGCGTTGAAACTGCTGTCGCTTGGTCGCGGCGCTTCCGGCGTGCGGTGGCAGATTATCGCCCTGCTGGAAGGAATGCTGGCCGAAGGTGTGACGCCGGTGATCCCTGCGCAAGGCTCGGTCGGGGCCAGCGGCGACCTTGCCCCACTGGCCCATATGACCGCCGTGATGATCGGCGAGGCGCAGGCTGACCATCAGGGCAAGGTGAAGACAGGTGCGCAAGCCCTTGCCGATGCAGGACTTTCGCCTGTTGTTCTTGGCCCGAAAGAGGGGCTGGCGCTGATCAACGGTACCCAGTTTTCCACTGCTTATGCGTTGGCAGGCCTGTTTGGTGCATGGCGTTGCGCGCAGACTGCGCTGGTGACCTCGGCCCTGTCGACCGACGCCATCATGGGCTCCACCGCGCCACTTGAACCGCAAATTCACGCCCTGCGCGGCCAGCCCGGCCAGATCGAGGCGGCCGCGACCCTGCGCGCCCTGCTTGACGGTTCGGTGATCCGCGAAAGTCACCGCGAGGGCGACGCCCGCGTTCAGGACCCCTATTGCATCCGCTGTCAGCCGCAAGTCACTGGTGCCGCTATGGATATTCTGCGGCAGTCCGCCCGCACGCTTGAGATTGAGGCGAATGCCGCGACCGACAACCCTTTGGTTCTGGCCAACGGCATGATCGTGTCCGGTGGTAACTTCCACGCCGAACCCATTGGTTTTGCTGCCGATATGATCGCCATGGCCATCAGCGAGATTGGTGCCATTGCTCAGCGTCGGGTGGCCTTGATGGTTGACCCGGTGCTTAGCTTTGATCTGCCGGCGTTTCTGACCCCGCGCCCCGGCTTGAATTCAGGCCTGATGATCGCTGAGGTGACGACTGCCGCTTTGATGAGCGAAAACAAACACATGGCGCACCCAACGGTGATTGACAGCACGCCGACCTCTGCCAATCAAGAGGACCACGTTTCGATGGCGGCGCATGGGGCGCGGCGTTTGTCGCGAATGGTTGACAACCTGAACGTAATCCTCGGTGTTGAAGCGATAACCGCCGCGCAAGGCATTGATTTCAGGTCACCTTTGTCAACCTCGCAGCCTTTGGCACAAGTGGTGGCCCGTCTGAGGCTGGATGTGGCGCCCTTGGGCGACGACCGCTATATGGCACCCGACCTTGCCGCTGCGGCAAAACTGGTGGCCAGTGGCGCACTGGTGGCTGCGACGGGATCGGAACTTCCCCTGCTATGATATTGAAAGGCTTGCGCATTCGGGATCTTACGCGGGTGATGGCCGGGCAGTTTTGCACGGCCTTGCTGGCCGACCTTGGCGCAGAGGTGATCAAGCTGGAACCGCCTCGGAGGGATGATTATCGCCTCATCGGGCCGTTTGTGCAGGGGGAATCGGCGTTGTTCACCCTGATGAACCGGGGCAATCAGTCGATTGTTTTGGACCTTAAGGACCCATTCGCGCAGGCGACTGCCAAGGTAATCGCCCTGCAATGTAATGTTGTTGTTGAGAATTTTCGCCCAGGTGTCGCCAGCCGTCTGGGGCTTGGGCCGGAACTGCGCACAGAAAAGCCCTCGCTGACCTATGCCTCGATTTCGGGCTTTGGCCAAACCGGGCCGGATGCCCATCTGCCCGCCTATGATCTGGTGGCGCAAGCAATGTCCGGCCTGATGGCCGCCACCGGAGAAGACGGTGGCAAGCCTCTGAAAGCAGGTGAAAGTTACGGTGATCTGATGGCCGGGCTTGATGCCAGTTGGGCGATTTTGGCAGCACTTTACCGGCGCAATGCGACGGGGGAAGGTGCGACCATTGATGTTGCGATGTTCGACGCCCTGTTCTCGCTTTTGCCGATCAGCCATGCCTTGCAGTTTTACGCAAACTTGCCACCGCGCCCAATGGGCAACCGCCAGCCGCCGTCAACGCCCTTTGGCTGCTTTGACTGCGCCGAGGGTCAGGCGGTGATTGCGGTCTTGGGCGACCGGCAATGGCAGGTGCTGTGCGCGCTGATTGGCAGCGACATGGCCGGCGATCCGGCGCTGGCGAGTGATTACGGACGCACGGCGCAGGTGCAGACAATGGCACTGGCGGCGGGTTCGGCCCATGCGGTGGCGCGGGGGTTGGTTTCCAGCTTGGATCATCCGGTGTTGGGGAAGACGAAGATCGTCTGGCAACCGGTTCTTTTTGATGGGATAAAGCCAATTGCCGGGACATGCGCCCCGCAGCTTGGCGCAGATGGCCCAACCATCTTGCAACGCTACGGGGTAGTCCCATGACACCGGAAGACCTAAGTTTTCTGGATATCCTGCGCCGGCTGGTCACCACCCGGGTCGCCCCTTTGGCTGCCAAGACCGACGAGGCCGCGACCTTCGTGCATCGTCAGTTGGCAGTGTTGGCCGAGGCCGGGATGCTGGGGGCCAATCTGCCTGAACCGTTCGGCCCCGGCATTCAGGCGGCAGCGCTTTTTGCGGCGGTTGAGGTGATTGCGGGGGCCTGCGGGTCAACCGCTTCGGCGCTGACGGCGCATTATCTGGCGACGGACGCGCTCTTGCTGGGGGCAAGCCAAGCCTTGCAGGGCCGCTTTCTGCCAGCTGCGGCAGAGGGCACCAAGCTGGGCGCCTTTGCGCTGACCGAACGCAACGCAGGTTCCGACCACGCCGACATGCGGACCCGGGCGCTGCGCGAGGGCGATGCGTATCGGATCAAGGGGGCGAAATTCTTCATCTCTAACGGCGAAGTTGCTGATTTCATTGTAGTTTATGATATCACGGACCCAGCGGCAGGCCACCTTGGGCTTTCGGCCTTTGTCGTCGAAAATGGCGCTCCGGGTCTGACGGTGGGCCGGGTTGAACGCACGATGGGTCTGCGCGGCGGCCATGTCCGGGAGTTGGAGTTTGATTGTCTGATCCCCGAGGCCAACCGTCTGGGGCCTGAAGGCACCGGCTTCAAGACCGCGATGAAGGTGCTGGACAATGGCCGCCTAAAGGTCGCCGCCATGGCTACCGGCATTGCCGATACCGCTTTGACGCTGGCAAAAGTCTGGTGCAAAACCCGGATCATTGGCGGTGAACCCTTGGCCAAGCGTCAGGGCATTCTCTGGCAACTGGCTGATATGGCTGTTGATTTGGCCGCAGCCCGTGCTTTGGCGGCCCAAGCCGTGGCCTTGCGTGAAACCAGCACCCGCTTTACGCTGCAAGCCTCAATCACCAGCTTTATGCCCCGGAAATGGTGGCCCGTGTCACCGACGCCGCGCTGCAATTGCACTGCGGTTATGGCTTTACCCGCGACTTTCCCCTTGAACGTCTCGTCCGCGACGCAAGGATTTTCCGCATCTACGAAGGGAGTTCGGAAATTCAGCGCATGATCATCGCGGGCCACATCTTATGAGGACCAAATGACCCGTCACAACACCCGCGACATTTACCCCGCCACCGGCACCGAAATCAGCGCGAAAAGCTGGTTGACAGAGGCTCCCTTGCGGATGCTGATGAACAACCTCCACCCGGATGTGGCTGAAAACCCTCATGAATTGGTGGTTTACGGCGGCATTGGCCGCGCCGCCCGCACCTGGGAGGATTTTGACCGCATCTGTGCGGGATTGCGTGATCTTGAGGCGGACGAGACGCTGTTGGTGCAATCTGGCAAGCCCATCGCCATCATCAAGACCCATGTGGATGCACCGCGTGTGCTGATCGCCAACTCCAACCTCGTCCCACACTGGGCGACGTGGGAACACTTCAACGAGCTCGATAAAAAGGGTCTGATGATGTATGGCCAGATGACGGCGGGATCGTGGATTTACATTGGAACTCAAGGCATTGTGCAGGGAACCTATGAGACTTTCGCCGAAGCCGGTCGGCAGCATTACGACGGCAACCTGAAAGGCCGCTGGATCCTGACCGGGGGCTTGGGTGGCATGGGCGGCGCGCAACCGCTCGCGGCTGTCTTCGCCGGTGCCTGCTGTCTGGCCGTAGAGGTTGATGAGACGCGGATAGATTTCCGCATCCGCACCCGCTATGTTGACGCCAAGGCTGCGACCCTCGATGAAGCCCTTGGGATGATTGACGAATGGACGGCCAAGAGAGAGGCGAAGTCGGTGGGCCTTGTCGGCAATGCCGCTGAGGTTTTCCCGGAAATCTACCGCCGCATGAAGGCTGGCGGTCACCGCCCCGATATCGTCACCGACCAGACCTCGGCCCATGACCCGCTGCACGGCTATTGCCCGGCAGGCTGGACCCCGGCGGAATGGCGCAGCCGTCAGGAGTCCGACCCGAAAGCCGTGCAAACTGCCGCCCGCGCCTCGATGCGCCAACACGTTGAAGCCATGGTGAATTTCTGGAATGCCGGGGTGCCGACGCTGGATTACGGCAACAACATCCGCCAGGTCGCCAAGGAAGAAGGCCTTGAAAATGCCTTCGCCTTCCCCGGATTCGTCCCCGCCTACATCCGCCCGCTGTTCTGCAAGGGCATCGGCCCGTTCCGCTGGGTGGCCCTGTCCGGCGACCCGGAAGATATCGCCAGGACCGACGCCGCCATGAAGCGCCTGTTTCCGGAAAACCACCACCTGCACCGCTGGCTTGACATGGCCGCCGAACGCATCGCTTTCCAGGGCCTGCCCGCCCGCATCTGCTGGATAGGTCTCGGCGACCGCCACCGTGCAGGCCTGATGTTCAACGATATGGTGGCGTCAGGCGAACTCAAAGCCCCCATCGTCATCGGGCGCGATCACCTTGATGCAGGCTCTGTCGCATCGCCAAACCGCGAGACGGAAGCCATGAAAGACGGCTCTGACGCGGTGTCTGACTGGCCGCTGTTGAACGCGCTGGTCAACACCGCCTCTGGCGCCACCTGGGTCTCAATCCACCACGGCGGCGGGGTCGGCATGGGGTTTTCCCAGCACGCCGGTGTCGTCATCGTCGCCGACGGCACGCCCGAGGCCGCCAAACGCATTGAACGCGTGTTGTGGAACGACCCGGCCTCCGGCGTCTGGCGCCATGCCGATGCGGGCTACGACACAGCCATTCAATGCGCCAAAGACCATGGCCTCCGCCTGCCGGGTATCCTTGACAACTGACCCCTTCACCGAGGCACAAATACTCCGCAGGGGGGCTGGGGGGCTGCGCAAGCCCCCCAGCCGGGTCCGCAGAGCGCCTACGCCCGTCCCGCCAATTCCCGCGCCACGATCCGTGTCAGCTTGCGGTGCAAAGGTGTTATGCGGTCGCGCAGGTGCAGAGCGGCATAGACCGGCTGGCGCAGGGCCGGCGCGTCTGCCACGCGGCGGAACTTCGGCCCGGCCACCAAGTCTGCCGCCGTCTTCTCCAGTACATAGCCCGCCCCGCCCGAGGCCATCAGCAAAGACACCACCGACCCGCTTTGCCCCACAGAGACCAGCGCCCCGGCAAGGTCCGGCGTCAGCTGCCGGTGCATCTCTTCAAACGCGGGTGAGAAGTGGCCGAAGATAAAGCTTTCGACCCGCACCTGTTCCATCCGGTCCGTCTCGGTCGAGATCATGGAATAGGTCACCTCTCCGACGCTTTCGAAATGCAGGTCGGGGTGGGGTTTGGGCGAGAACATCACCGCGAAATCCAGGGTGCCGGTCAGCACGTCAACGCACATCTGGTTGGAATAATCCGGCTCGATATAAAACGCGGTGTCGGGCAGGGCGCGGCGGAAGCCTGCCACCCAGTCGCCAAGGTACAGGGCTGACAAGTCGTTCTGGATGCCAATCCGCACCAGATGTGCGGCCCGTTGCGGCACCAGAATGCGGCGCTTGGCTTGATGCCACTCGTGGCGCAGCATCCGGGCATGGGGTTCAAAGCGTTTGCCCTCGATCGTCGGTTCCGTGCCTGCGCGGGACCTCACGAACAAACGCACCTCCAGCGCTGCCTCCAGCGCCTGCACACGGGCAGAAACGGTGGACTGCGTCACCCCCAGCTTTTCGGCGGTGCGGTGAAAGCTGCGGCTTTCCACCAGATCAAGGAATGTCTCGATAAGTTCGATCTGCATTGGGGCCTCCTGATCGGAATTTCCGATCAATAGCGGCCCAAGGGGCGAATTGAAAGCCGGGGCGGGGCGGGTGATACTAAAGCCGTGCCAAGGGAGTGCGACATGTCTGATTTTCCGACCTCAGCCCATTTTCCAACTCAGGCCCGGGTGGTGATCATCGGCGGCGGCGCCGTGGGGGTCAGTTCGCTTTACCACCTGGCCAAGGCGGGGTGGACCGATTGCGTCCTGCTTGAAAAGAACGAGTTGACGGCAGGTTCTACCTGGCATGCGGCGGGCAATGTGCCGACCTTCTCCTCGTCTTGGTCGATCATGAACATGCAACGCTATTCGGCCAGCCTGTACCGGGGCCTCGGGGCGGAAGTTGACTATCCGATGAACTACCATGTCACAGGCTCGGTGCGCCTGGGCCACAGCCGCGAGCGGTTGCAAGAGTTTCAGCGCGTTGTCGGCATGGGCCGCTATCAGGGGATGGATTTGAACATCCTGTCGCCGCAGGACATCAAGTCGATTTACCCTTTCCTTGAAACCCACGATCTGTCCGGCGCTTTGCATGACCCCTATGACGGAGACATCGACCCGGCGCAGTTGACCCAAGCGCTTGCCAAGGGGGCCCGTCAGATGGGCGCCCGCATCGAACGCTTTTGCCCGGCCACCGGGGTGCGGCGCGAGGGCGACGAATGGGTGATCGCAACCCCCAAGGGGGATATTCGCTGCGACTACGTGGTTAACGCCGCAGGCTACTATGCCCGCGAAGTCGCCAAGTGGTTTGGCCGCGATCTGCCGATGATGGTGATGAGCCATCAGTACATGCTGTTCGACACTATCCCGGAACTGGCGGATTGGTCCGCGAAAGTTGGCCACAAGCTGCCTTTGCTGCGTGACGTGGATTCAAGTTATTACCTGCGGCAGGAAAAGAATGGCTTCAACCTTGGCCCTTATGAGGGCAACTGCAAGGCGCATTGGATCACCCCTGAGGATCCCTTCCCGCAGGATTTCTCTTTCCAGCTGTTCCCCGACGATCTGGAGCGTCTGGAATGGCACATCAACGACGCCATGGCCCGCGTGCCCTTGCTGGCCAAGGCGGGGCTGTCCAAAGTCATCAACGGCCCGATCCCCTACACGCCCGACGGCAACCCGCTAATCGGCCCGATGCCCGGCGTGCCGAATGCGTTTGAGGCTTGCGTCTTCACCTTTGGCATCTGTCAGGCTGGCGGTGCCGGCAAGGTTCTGGCCGAATGGGTGACTGAGGGTGCGACCGAATGGGACATGTGGTCGTGTGATCCACGCCGCTTCACCGGCTTTGAAGACCCGGCCTATTGCGTGAAAAAGGGGATGGAGGTGTACGGCCACGAATACGCCATCCAGTTCCCGCACCATGCCTGGCCCGAGGGTCGCGGCAAGAAGCTGTCCGCCGTGCATGACCAGACCCGCGCCCTTGGCGCCGTCTATGCGCCCTATAACGGGTGGGAGCGGGCGACATGGTATGCCCGCCCCGGTGATGACATCTCGGACGCAGGCCAGAAGACCTGGGACCGCGCTGGCCCGTGGTTTGGCGCGGTGAAGGCCGAGTGCGAGGCGGTGCGCGATGCGGCGGGGATTCTGGATCTGCCGGGGTTCAGCCGTTACATGATCAGCGGCCATGGCACGGCAGAATGGCTTTCCCGCCAGATCACCGGCAAGCTGCCCTCGATTGGCCGCTTGGGACTGGCCTATTTCGCCGATGACAAGGGCCGGATCGTGACAGAGATGTCGGTGGCGCGGCTGGGCGAGGATCAGGTTCTGCTGATCACCGCTGCCACCGCGCAATCCCATGACAAGGAATGGCTGCTGAACCACCTCGCCCCCGGCCTGTCGCTGTTTGATGCCACTGACCTGTGGTCTTGCCAGATCCTGACCGGGCCGAAAAGCCGCGAGATTTTGGCCGGGGTTTGCGATGCTGATCTGGCGAAGGGCTGGCTGACCTTTCAGAAGGCGCAGATCGGCGGGGTTGAGGTTTATCTGTTCCGGGTGTCGTTTGCCGGCGAACTGGGGTGGGAAATACATTCCCCTGTCGGGGATAGCGCCAAGGTCTGGGATGCGGTCCTGGCTTTCGGCGGGGGCCTCGGGCTGAAGCCCTTCGGCATGTATGCGCTGAACTCCTTGCGGGTGGAAAAGGGCTACCGGGCGTGGAAGGGCGATTTATCGACCGATTACACGGTGTTGCAGGGTGGCCTTGACCGCTTTGTTGATTGGGCCAAGCCGGACTTCCGGGGCCGTGCGGCCTTGGAGGCGGAAAAGCAGCGCGGCGTCACCAAGCGCTTCTGCACGCTGGTCATAGAAGCTGGCGAACAGGACCCGCCCTATATGTCAACCATCTGGTTTGACGGGCAGATCGTGGGCGAGGTGACCTCGGGCTATTATGGCCACCGGGTGCAGGCTTGTATCGGGCTGGGGATGCTGAAAGCGGAGGTGAATGTGCCGGGCAAGGCGGTTGAGGTGGAAATCTTCGGGCGGCGCTTCCCCGCCACCGTGCAGGCCGACCAACCGCTGTGGGATGCCAAGAACGCGCGGATCCGCGCATGACCCTGCCGCGCACCATGCAGGCCGTGCAATTGACCGGCCACGGCGGGCCAGAGGCGCTGGTCTGGCGCGATGACATTCCGGTGCCGCGTCCGGGCCCGGGTGAGGTTCTGGTGCAGGTGCTGGCCGCAGGGGTCAACATGACCGACATCAACACCCGCGTCGGCTGGTATGGCCGCGAGGGCCGGGCGGGTTGGGCCGGAGAGATGGCCTTTCCGCGCATTCAAGGGTCAGACCTTTGCGGGCGGGTGGTGGCTTTGGGGACGGGCGTTCAAGGGCTGGCCTTGGGCGCGCGGGTGATCTGCCCGACCAATCAGCACGAACCAAACGGCGAAAACCCGATCGCCTTTGTCTCGATCGGGTCGGAATTTGACGGGGCTTTCGCGCAGTATTGCGTGGTACGGGCGCGGCATCTGCATGATGTCACGGCTTCGCCGCTGTCGGATATTGAAATTGGTGCGATGCCTTGCGCGCATGGTACGGCGTTCAACCTGCTGACGCGGGCCAATGTGGCGGTTGGCGAAAGGGTGCTGGTCACCGGAGCTTCGGGCGGGGTGGGGCTGGCTGCGGTGCAACTGGCGCTGCTGCGGGGCGCGGTGGTGACGGGGCAATGTTCGATGGCGCGGTCGGGCGTCGTGCGGCAGGCGGGGGCGGCCGTGCTGGACCGCGAGGCGCGGCCCCGGTCCCGCAGCTTTGATGTGGTGATTGACGTCGTGGGGGGCGATGGCTTTTCGGTCCGGCTGGAGGCTTTGAAACCCGGTGGGCGCTATGCGACAAGCGGTGCTGTCGGTGGCCCAATGGTCAAGGGCGATCTGCGGACGATCTATTTGAATGACCTTACGCTGTATGGGGCGACGCATCAGCCACGAGAGGTGTTTGCCGGGCTGGTGACGATCATCAACACCGCCCGCATCCGGCCTGTGGTATCGCAAACCTATCCGTTGCGGCAGATTTCCCGTGCACAATCTGATCTGATGGCCGGGACATACCCCGGCAAACTGGTTCTAATCCCGGAGACCCCGCAATGAGCATCCCAACCTCAGCCCTCCCAACCTCAGCCCGTGCGGTCGTCATCGGCGGGGGCGTCTCTGGCTGCTCTGTCGCGTATCATCTGGCCAAGATGGGCTGGACGGATATTGTGCTGCTGGAGCGCAAGCAGTTGACGTCAGGGACGACTTGGCATGCGGCGGGACTGATCGGGCAGTTGCGCGGGTCGGCCAACATGACGCGGTTGGCGAAGTACTCGGCTGATCTGTATGTGAAGCTGGCGGCGGAAACCGGGGTTGAAACCGGAATGCGGCAGGTCGGTTCAATCTCGGTCGCGCTGACGCAGGCGCGGCGTGAAGAGTTGTTGCGCCAAGCCACCGTGGCGCGGATTTTCGATGTGGACGTGACAGAGATTTCCCCCAGCGAAGTCAAGGCGATGTATCCGCATCTGAATGTGTCGGACGTGGTGGGCGCGGTGCATCTGCCGCTTGATGGCCAGTGCGATCCGGGCAATATCGCGATGGCTTTGGCCAAGGGTGCCCGGATGCGCGGGGCGCAGATATTTGAGCATACCAAGGTTACCGGGGTCACCAAGGCGAACGGCCGGGCGACGGGGGTGGATTACATCGACGCCAATGGCGTGCCGGGGCATATCGCCACCGATGTCGTGGTGAACTGCGGCGGCATGTGGGGGCGCGATCTGGCGGCGCAGTCGGGCGTGACCTTGCCGCTGCACGCTTGTGAACACTTTTACCTTATCACCGAGCCGGTGCCCGGCTTGGGCCACTTGCCGGTGCTGCGGGTGCCGGATGAATGCGCTTACTACAAGTCCGACGCGGGCAAGATGATGATCGGGGCGTTTGAACCGAAGGCGAAACCCTGGGGCATGGGCGGCATCCGCGACGATTTCATGTTCGACACCTTGCCCGAGGATTGGGACCACTTCCAGCCGATCCTTGAGGCGGCCATGGAGCGGATGCCGTTGTTCCAGACGGCGGGGATCCACACCTTCTTCAACGGGCCGGAAAGTTTCACCCCGGATGACCGGTACTATCTGGGCGAAGCGCCCGAGTTGGGCGGCTATTGGGTGGCCGCCGGTTATAACTCGGTTGGCATTGCCGGGTCGGGCGGTGCTGGCATGGCTTTGGCGCATTGGATTGTGGAAGGCGAAGCGCCGTTTGATCTGTGGGAGGTTGATATCCGCCGTGCCCAACCGTTCCAGAAGAACCGCAAGTACCTGAAAGAGCGGGTGTCCGAGACGCTGGGCCTGCTGTACGCCGACCATTTCCCCTATCGGCAGATGGCCACCTCTCGCGGGGTGCGGCGGTCACCTTTGCATGAACACCTGAAAGCGCGGGGCGCGGTGTTTGGCGAGGTGGCGGGTTGGGAGCGGGCGAACTGGTTTGCTGAAGCAGGGCAGGTGGCGGAGTATCAATATAGCTGGACGCGGCAGAACTGGTTTGACAACCAGAAGGCGGAACATCTGGCGGTCAGGAATGCGGTGGGGTTCTTTGACATGACCTCATTCGGGAAAATCAGGGTTGAGGGGCGCGATGCCTGTGCCTTCCTCAACAAGGTCTGCGGCAACGAGATGGATGTGACCGTCGGGCGCATTGTCTATACGCAGATGCTGAACGCGCGCGGTGGGATTGAAAGCGACCTGACGGTGACGCGACTGTCAGAGACGGCCTATCTGGCCGTGGTGCCGGGGGCTACGTTGCAGCGCGATCTGGCCTGGTTGCGCCGTCATCTGGGGGATGCCTTTGCGGTGATCACCGATGTGACAGCGGCGGAATCGGTCTTGTGCATCATGGGACCAAAGGCACGGGAGGTGATGCAGGCGGTCTCACCCAACGACTTCAGCAACGCGGGCCATCCGTTTGGCACGGCGCGCGACATTGAGATTGGGATGGGTATCGCCCGGGCGCACCGCGTGACCTATGTGGGCGAACTGGGGTGGGAGTTGTATGTCAGCGCCGACCAGACTGCCCATGTGTTCGAGGCGCTGGAGGAAACCGGCCTCATGAAGCTGTGCGGGTTGCACACGCTGGACAGTTGCCGGATCGAGAAGGCTTACCGCCACTTTGGCCATGATATCACCGATGAGGATCATGTGCTGGAAGCCGGTCTTGGCTTTGCGGTGCGCACGGGCAAGCCCGATTTCATCGGGCGTGATGCCGTGCTGCGCAAGCAGGACGAGGGGTTGAACCGGCGGATGGTGCAGTTCCGGCTGACCGACCCTGCGCCGTTGTTGTTCCACAACGAGGCGATTGTGCGGGATGGCAAGATTGTGGGGCCGGTGACCAGCGGCAACTATGGCCACTTCCTTGGTGGTGCCATTGGCTTGGGCTATGTGCCGTGCCGGGGGCAGTCGGAGGCAGAGGTGCTGGGCGCGACCTATGAAATCGAAGTGGCGGGGGTACGACATGCAGCGGTGGCCAGTCTGGTGCCGATGTATGACCCCAAATCGGTGCGTGTGAAGCTGTGAGGGGCGAAGCGGGGGCCAGCCCCCGCACCCCCGGGATATTTGTGCAAGAATGAAAGGGCATCAGATGAGCGATCTTGGAGAGGTTTGCGAACCGGCCAAAGTGCGGGCCGAGGCGCGAAGTGGGCGTTCTGGCGGGCGGACGGCGCGGGTGGCGTTGCGGTCGCAGCCGTTGGCGGATGATGTGAAGCCGGTCCGGGGCGGCATGCCGGGCGGGACCTACAAGCCGTTGACGGAAGCCGGGATGGCGAAGATCCATGCCTCGGCCCTTGAGGCGCTGGAGGTGATCGGGCTTGCCAATGCTCCGTCCTCGGGGGTGGAGATTTTGACCGGTGCGGGGGCGGTTTTGGGGGACGACGGGCGCATTCGGTTCCCGCGGGCCTTGGTCGAGGACATGCTGGCGGTGGCGGCGCGGAATATTACCCTTCATGCGCGGGACGTGAAGCACGACCTGCATCTGTCGGGGACCAATGTGCATTTCGGCACGGCGGGGGCTGCGGTGCATATCGTGGACCCGATCAGTCTGGAGTATCGGGATACTACCGCGCAGGATTTGTATGATGCGGCACGGTTGGTGGATAACCTTGACAACATTCACTTCTATCAGCGCACCATGGTGTGCCGGGATGTCATCGACAACGTCGATATGGACCTGAACACGCTGTACGCCTGTCTGGCGGGGACGAAAAAGCATGTGGGCACCAGCTTCTTTGATCCGGACGCGGTGGCTCCGGCATTCGAGATTTTGCACATGGTGGCGGGCGGCGAGGACAAGTGGCTGGAGCGGCCGTTTGTCAGCAACTCCAACTGCTTTGTCGTCCCACCGATGAAGTTTGCCGAAGAGTCTTGCCGCGTGATGGAGGATTGCATCCGGCGCGGCATGCCGATGCTTTTGCTGTCAGCGGGGCAGGCGGGGGCTACTGCGCCAGCACCCATCGCTTTGGCGATTGTGCAGGCGATGGCGGAGTGTCTGGCGGGGGTGGTCTATGTCAATGCCATCAAGAAGGGCGCGCCGGCGATTTTCGGGACCTGGCCGTTTGTCAGTGACCTGCGGACCGGGGCAATGTCGGGTGGCAGCGCCGAACAGGCGCTGCTGACGGCGGGCTGTGCGCAGATGCACCGGTTTTATGATTTGCCGGGCGGGGCGGCCTCGGGCATTTCTGATAGCAAGTTGCCGGACATGCAGGCGGGATGGGAGCAGGGGATCACCAATACTCTGGCGGGGCTTGCGGGTCTGAACATGTGCTATGAAGCGGTGGGGATGCATGCCTCGCTTCTGGGGTTCTGCATGGAAAGCCTGATCCTTGGTGATGACCTTTTGGGGCAGGCGATGCGCTGCGTGCGGGGGATTGAGGTGAATGAAGACACCACCTCGATCGACGCCATGAAGCAGGTCTGTCTGGGGGGCCCGGGGCATTATCTGGGCAGTGATCAAACGCTGAAGCTGATGCAGACCGAATATATCTACCCCGCCGTCGCCAACCGTATGAGCCCGAAGGAATGGAACGAGGCGGGCAAGCCGTTGTTGCTTGACGGGGCAATCCGGCGCAAGAATGAAATTCTGGCCCGTGCGGGCAACGTCATTGATCCAGGCATTGATGACGCGATCCGCGCCAAGTTCAACATCCACTTCAAGTGAGGCTCTGATGGTCCCGGCACATATGGAAAAGTTCTACATCGGCGGCACATGGGTCGAACCCCATTCCAAGCTGCGGATCGGTGTAGAAAACCCGGCCACCGAAGAGATTGTGGCGCAGGTGGCTTTGGGTGACCAGACCGACATTGATGCGGCGATTGCGGCGGCGCGGGGCGCGTTTGGGGCGTGGACGGTGACGCCGGTGGCCGAGCGGATCGCCGTGGTCAAGCGGGTTCTGGAAGCCTACAATGAGATGTACGAGGAATTCGCCCAAGTCATGTCGACCGAGATGGGCGCGCCCATCGAATGGGCAAGGGGCGCGCAGGCCTGGGCGGGCCAGGTCCATATCGAAAGCACCATCAAGGCTGCCGAGGATATGGCGTGGGAGTATATGCAGGGCACCACGCGCATCGTGTACGAGGGGATCGGGGTTTGCGCCCTGATAACGCCGTGGAACTGGCCGATGAACCAGATCGCCTGCAAGGTGGCACCCGCCTTGGTGGCGGGTTGCACGATGGTGCTGAAGCCCTCGGAAATTGCCCCGATGTCAGGGGTTCTCTTTGCCCATGTCTGCCACAAGGCGGGGGTTCCGCCGGGCGTCTTCAATCTGGTGAACGGCACCGGGCTGGAGGTTGGGGCGCGGATGTCGTCGCATCCTGAGGTGGATATGGTGTCGTTTACCGGCTCGACCCGGGCCGGGACGGCGGTGGCTGCGGCTGCGGCACCGACCGTCAAGCGGGTGGCACAGGAATTGGGCGGCAAAAGCCCCAACATCATCCTGCCCACGGCTGACCTTGCGGCAGCGGTCAAGGCCGGGGTGGAGGGTTGCTTTGGCAACACCGGGCAGTCTTGCGATGCGCCGACCCGGATGTTCGTGCCGCGGGCGACGCATGATCAGGCGCTGACCCATGCATCGCAGGCGGCCGAGGCGGTGGTGGTCGGCGATCCGACCGATACCGGCACCACCATGGGGCCGCTGATCTCGAAAGCGCAGTATGACAAGGTGCAGCGGCTTATTCAGGCCGGCATTGACGAAGGCGCCACCCTGGTCTGTGGCGGCATCGGGCGGCCCTCTGGCCTCAACCACGGCTGGTTCTGCAAGCCCACGATCTTCGGGCATGTAACGAATGAGATGACCGTCTCGCGTGAGGAAATCTTCGGGCCGGTGCTGGTGATCCTGGCTTACGATGACGTCGACCATGCCGTGCAGATGGCCAACGACTCTCCCTACGGGTTGGCCGCCTATATCGCGGGTCCGGTCGAGGATGCGCGGCCCGTGGCGCGGCGTCTGCGCGCCGGGACGGTGAACCTGAACTATCCGGCCTGGGACACATTCGCGCCCTTCGGCGGCTACAAGCAGAGCGGCAACGGGCGGGAATATGCCGGTTGGGGCATCCATGACTTTTGCGAGGTGAAGGGCATCGTCGGGTGGGGGGAATGAATTACGGCTATATCGGGCTTGGCAATCTGGGTGGCCACCTTGCTGCCAACCTGATCCGGGCCGGGCATCAGGTCACCGTCTATGACCGCAACAGCGCTTTGGCAGAACGCCATGCGGCGCTGGGGGCATCGGTCGCCACTTCTCCGGGCGAACTGGCCGCCCAGGTGGATCATGTCTTCACCTGCCTGCCTTCGCCCGCCGTATCCGAGGCGGTGCTGGCCCAGATCCTGCCCCAGATGAAACCGGGTGCGACCTGGATCGAAAATTCCACCCTCGGGCGCGAGGATGTGCTGCGGCTGGGAAACCTTGCCAGATTCGCCGGCATGCGGATGCTGGAGGCCCCGGTGACCGGCGGCGTTCACCTTGCGGCGCGCGGGGAAATCACCGTGCTGGTCGGCGGCGAGCAAGACCTGTTCGATCTGCACCGCCCGGCCTTGCAGGCCTTTGGGGTAAAGATATTCCACATGGGGCCGCTGGGGTCTGCGGCGGTGATCAAGGTCATCACCAACATGCTGGCCTTCATCCATCTGGTGGCCGATGGCGAGGCGCTGATGCTGGCCAAACGCGGCGGTCTTGACCTGAAAACGGCGTATGAGGCAATCACCGCCTCGTCCGGCACCTCGTTCGTGCATGAAACCGAAGGCCAGCTGATCCTGAACGGCAGCTACGATATTGCCTTCACGATGGATCTGGCCTTGAAGGACCTTGGCTTTGCGATGGGCTTTGGCCGCGAATACGGCGTGCCCCTCGACCTCGCCAGCCTGACCAACCAGACCTTCATGAAGGGCAAGGCGGTCTACGGCGGTCAGGCGCAATCCACCCAGATCGTCAAACTGCTGGAAGACGCGCTCAACACTGACCTGCGCGCCGAGGGCTTCCCCGCCCGCCTCGAATAACCCGCTTTAATCCGCCGCGCCTGCTTCAAATCCCCCCCAGGAGGCTTTGTTGCATAACTGAGGCCTGAGGCGAGGTAGCGCCTTTCCCCTTTAGCATCAGGCCGCGCGAACGATTTCGGTCGTTCCAAGGGCCGGGAAGCGGTTCATGAGGGCGATGCGGATCTGGATTTCGGCGGTTTGGCGGTCGGGGT